>CAZWKF010000097.1:0-6024 GCA_964634785.1 uncultured Muribaculaceae bacterium | reverse complement strand
AATCTCTAATTTAGCATTGTTCTAGCATTTTAAAAAGGGCCTCAATAACTTATTTCTTTCCTTCATAATATGATACAGTTATTTATAACTCAAAACTATCATTAGTTATACTTTTCAAATCAAGATAAACAACTTTTCCATCATATTTTTTTAAAATATTAAGTTTCTTTGGTTCTTTCTTAAAATATGAATTAGCGACTTTAAAAAAATCAAAAAGTTGAGAATAGGTTGGTGGATAATTATACTTTTCGATTCCTTTACGCTGATTTTTCCAACGTTTTATGATTCGTTTAATAATTTGAATCTTAGAAAATTTTAAATAATATATTTTATCACTTAATTCAATTCCTCTAATAAATTTAGACCTACCTACATCTTCAATTATCCAGCTATCTTCATTTAGTATTTTATTAAACTCACTCATAATTTCTCTATCAGTTCTCCGTACATGTTCATTCTTATCATCAAAAACAAGTAAATCCAACTCGTAATGTTCGATATTATATTTCTCGCTTATTTTCTTTGCTAATGTTGTCTTTCCAGAAGCTGGAGGCCCTATTACATATATTCTCATTATTACCTCGCTAGTATATTGTTTTTATTTATTTTTAAAATACATTTCTCTTGTAATAAGTAATTGTTTAGCTGTAATTTCTTTATCAAATACTAATTCTTTTTGTTCCAAATTTGTATGGATAAATCCTGCTTTTTTAAATGATTTAATTGCTCCGATTCTATCGAGTGGAATAATATCAGATAATTCACTAATTTCATACTTTTCAAAAGCAATTTTTTCTAATTCTAATAATGCTTTATAGGAATACCCCTTCCCACGGTATTTATCTTGAATAACAATTCCCATACTATGGATTCCATTATTTAAATAATAATAAATTTCACCAATAGGTTCATCTATTGTTTTATCATATATATAAGCAAAATATTTATCAGGCTCTTGATTAATCCAATTATTATACCAATTTATCATTTCTTCATCTGACTTAATAATAGTACCTGTATTTTTATCATAACCCTTTAATTTCAAATCAAATCCAGAATTGTAAGACATTGTCTTTTGGTCTTTCATCCATTCTTGTCTATAATGTAATTCAGCAATTGTAGGTACTTTTAAAAAAATATCTGACATTTTATCACTTCCAAAGTTTAATATAACTATTCATTTAATAGAAAAGATTATAAGTTTGATTACTCATAATTTTTTAATAAAACTCATTAGTCTTTTATTCATATTTAACATCTTTAAATCTCCCTATTTAATCATCATGTACTATAATTTATCATAATGAGTCCACATTCTAATAATACGAATTTCCTTTTTTTCTTCCAACACCTCATAAACAATACGATGTTGTCTATTTATTCTTCTAGAATATAGTCCACTTAATTCTCCACATAGTTTTTCATAGGATGGTGGATAACAAAAAGGATTTTCTTTCATTAAATTTAAAATTGTTTTGCAATTTTTTTCTAATCCTGAACTTTTAAGTTTTAGTTTGTCTTTTTCAGCTTGTTTAGAAAATTTGATAATATAACTACCATTCTTCATTTTCATTATACTCCGTAGCTTTCTCCCAATTTTCATTTTTTCTTATTTTATTAATATTTTCAACCATATCAGGAATACTTGAAAGATATAATGTCTCTTCAATATTTTTCCATTCATCCTCTGATATTAACACTGCATTTTTACCTTTGTTATTTACAATAGTTATTGGGTTGAAACCAACATTTACATCTGAAACAAGTTGAAACAAATTTTGTCTTGCATTTGTAATGTTTATAGTACTCATGTTATCACCTCACTGTCATTATAACGTACATTTTAATGTACGTCAATATTTTTATATATTTTATGTCGTTTTCAATAAAAAAATACTATATCTTCTTTAAATACAGCTTTACTTTTTGGTGCTAATGACATAGTTATTTACAACCTATTTCCTAATTAATTTCATTACATCTTGTTTAGAACATGCGGTAAATAATAACGTTCTAAAACAAGTATAGATTTCTTGCCTATTAACGATTAAACCATTTTGTAGAAGAAAGCTAATATAACTATCAACTGTAAATTCATTATGAACATTATATCCAAATTTTCTTATTATATCTAAAATAAATTTTTCTTTAAACGTAGAGGGAGTCAAAAAATTTGGAGCATAAATAATTCCACTATCTTTTAAACATCGTTTTGCTTCATTAATCACACTAGTTGGATCTGGCATAATATGTAAAGCATTTGCAATAATAATTCTATCAAAATTATTATCTGGATAAGATAAGTTCGTTGCATCTCTAAGTTCAAATTTAGCTGAGATTCTCTTTTTATAACATATATCTAGCATGTTTTGTGCATAATCAATTGCAGTATAATCTAAACTACTATATCGTTTGGTTATTTCTTGTGTTAATATCCCTGTCCCACAAGCTATTTCTAAAATACTCTCATTATCCTTAATATCTTCTGAAATACAATCAGCAATATGTTTATAGGATTTATATTCAAGATTATGCCAAAAATCGTACATAAAAACACAGAAATTCCAAAATACTTTATCATCCATTTTCACACCTACTTATTGATACATATATTTTGTTGTGACAAAACACTTAACCCCTAAGTATTTTGCCATAAATAGCAAAATTACAAGTGGAAATAAAAAATACCAATCCATTGACTGGTATTAATATATATTAAGTTCGAATAGTTCGAACAGATTCGTCAATGGTGGAGCCGAGCGGATTCGAACCGCTGTCCAAAATACTCTTAAAGTAGTATCTACAAGTTTAGTTAGAATTAGAATTTCACATATACAAAAGCATCTAACAAACTAATATATGCTATTCTATAAAAGATTCATTTGTACTCTATAGAAACGAATACAAATATATTCCATATCTATGAACCAATACACTAACTATGGAAAATTAATGTACCAGCGCTCAATTGCTAACTAAGCAAATGCTAGAGCAGTATTATAATTTTTTCCAGTTAAATTTAAAACTTTGCTACTTAGGGTAGCCACCACTTGCAACTAAATCAAGACTGTATTCTGTCGAAACCAGAATACGACCCCATTACATAAAAAATAATACCATATTTTAGGTATTATTTCAACTCTTCATCAGCTGGCAAATCAAAGATTAATTCGCCTTCATCTTTTGTATACAAATATTTTTCACGAGCATACTTTGCTACATATTCAGGGTCCTGCAACTTAATGACTTCACTTGACAAATCATCCTCTTTACTGACAAGATCCCCATATTTACTCTCTAATTCACTTTTCTGTTGACGGTTATTGTAAATCATTTTCCAAGTATTGAAACATGAAAAAGACAGCAATCCAATAATTCCTATCAAAACAAGTGCATATATGAATAATCGCATCCTATACTTTTTCATTGTTTTCGCTTACTCTCCTTTTTTAATAGTTTATCAAAAAAAGGACATCATTTACAGATTGATTGCTTATTTCTTTTACGCTTTACACGCATTTTGACAATACAAGCGAAGTAAACGGCATAGGCAATCGTTAAAACAACATATTCATTAAAAATAAAACAGTTATACAAATAGCATACAAAAGCAAAAAGACATACAGAGAATAAAATAAAAATCACTTTTAATATGGAGGGAAATTTAATACACAATAGATAGAGTAAAGATAAGAAAAAAGATAAAACAAAAACAAGAATTAAATAGACAAATTGACTCATTTAAATAATTTCGTAATAAGAGAATCTTCTTTCTTTGCATGATCCAGATAATTCATTGAATCAATTGTTCCCTTAATTGACACATTTCCATCTATTGTATCTAGTTTAATCATTTCCAGTCCACTTCCCTTAATGACAATATCTCCCATATTTGATTCTAAAGTAAACTGTTTATCGTCAAATGTCACTATTTTTTTAATTCCACTAATCACAATACTTTTTCTTTCTACCATTTTTACTACATGATTTAAATTCGATGTTTCCATAACTTATTCTTCCTCCCACTACATCATATGGAAATCACAAAAAAAAATTCACATTTCGTGAATTTTATTCTTCAGTTCTTGCATTTTGAACTTCATTTTCATATTCTGCTAAAATAGCATCTGAAAATATCTTACGTGCTTCTTGATTAATTGGATGAGCAATATCACGATACTCGCCAGGAGCTGTTTGCTTACTTGGCATAGCAAGGAAAAGACCATTGTCACCTTCAAGAATTCGAATATCATGAACAACAAATTGATTATCAATTGTTACAGAAGCAAAGCCTCTCATTTTGGAATTCTCTTTTTCAACTACACGTACTCGTACATTTGTAATTTCCATCATGTCCACCTCTCTATTATATATTCATTTTAATACAAAACTTTCCAAAATGCAATGCTTAAAAATGAAGTCTTTAAAAGTTCTATACAAAGAAAAAACTAGTTAATGCGAGTTAACTAGTTTAAAGATACCTTTTTCTTACTTTAACAAATGCAAAGCATAGAGCGATGAATACCATTCCCCAGCCAATAATAGCTTGAAGATGCGATTTTTTGTTTTCCTGTTTTTCTTCTCTTTTTTCTTCCTTAGGAAGTTCAATTCTTTGAGTTTGCTCTTCCGTAGTCTCAATAGTTGTCGTTTCCTTAGTTGTAGTCGTTGAAGGTTTCTTAGTTGAAGAAGTAGTATTATGAGAAGAAACATTGGAATTATTTTGAATAGTTTCTTCCTTATGAACAGGTTTCTTATTTGTATCTTCAACATTTGGAATAGTCGGTTTACTATCTTCAGAAGGTTTTTCTACAGGCTTAGTAGGTTCTTCTGGCACCGTAGGTTCTGAAGGAGAAACTGGCTCTTCAGGAGTATTTGGTTCATCTGGAATAATAGGATCGGTTATCCAACTCACAATCGCTACTACAGTTCCTTTATTTCCTGCTTTATCCATAAATTCAAATGTAAATTTACCATTTTCTGTGAATGTATATTCTTTTGATCCATTGTTATTGGTAATCGTTACTTCTTCATCTGTTGATAAAGTCGCTTTTACATTTCCTGTTGTAGGTGTAGTTAGTGAATAGGTTACATCTCCTTTTGGAGCCGTTTTATCTATCCAATCTACCTTTGCAATAGCTGTTCCTGTATTTCCAGCTTTATCAACGAATTCAAATATAAATTCACCATTTTTTGTAAAGGTATATTCGTTAGAACCATTATTATTTGTGATGGTTACATCTTCATCCGTTTTTAAAGTTGCTTTTACATTTTGATTTGTTAAATCCTTAACATCAAAAGTTATGGTTCCTTTTGGAGCAACTTTATCAATCCAATAAACGATTGCCACAGCACTACCTTTATTTCCGGCTTCATCAATGAATTCAAATACGAATTTACCATTTTTTGTGAAAGTATATTCTTTTGATCCATTGTTATTGGTAATCGTTACCCCTTCTTCAACATGTAATGTTGCTTTTACATCCTTATTTGTTAAATCCTTAACATCATAAGTGATTGTTCCTATAGGGGCGTCCTTACTAATCCAAGTAACATTTGCTTTTGCAGTTCCCTTATTTCCAGCTTTATCGTTAAATTCAAATATAAATTCACCATTTTCTGTAAATACATATTCTTTTGAACCGTTATTATTGGTCACGATGATTTCTTCATTTGCTTCCAACGTGGCAAGTACCTTGCCATTTGTCGTTGTCGTTAAACTGTAATGTACTTCTCCAACAGGAGCATCTTTATCAATCCAGTCAACTTTAGCTTGAATGATTTTCTTGTTTCCATAATCATCAGCAATTTCAAAATCAAATGTTCCATTCTTAGTAAAGATATGTTGATTATTTCCATTATTATTTGTGATTCGAATACCTTCATTTACCTCTAAAGTTACAGTAACATCTTGATTTGTAGCTGTTGTAATACTATAAACTAAATTTCCAAACAGATTAGGATTTTCAATCCAATCTACTTTAGCTTTAGCGCTTCCTTTATTTCCAGCTTTATCAACAAATTCAA
>CAZWKF010000096.1:0-6108 GCA_964634785.1 uncultured Muribaculaceae bacterium | reverse complement strand
TTCATTTTCTCACCTTCATTTTAAAAGCTTTTGTTTTTCTTTTTCTATATTAGATTCAAGAATGCTTCCCATTTTAGTAGCATATAAATCAATTGCTCCTTGATTGCTTTTTGTAATATCATCCTCTTTTTTAGCCTCTAGTAGATTTGCAACAACTTGTTGTTTAAATTCACCAAGTAATTTTTCCAATTCTAAGCGAACATATTCTTTATCTTCTAATCGCATCCATGCATTTTCATTTCTTTCAATCTCTTTTTGCTTGTCTTCCTGATAAAGTGTATCACAACCTAATAAAGCATCTTGTTTTTCGCATTTTTTTATTTTTAAGTATTCCCTCATCCAGGGAGCTGCATGATAGGACGTTTGATAAAATTCAGTTTTTCCTAATTGTCCCACTTTAATAAGCTCAAAAAATTCGGCAGCCACACATAGTAAATCGTCCTCTTTTAAAGGAAGATACTTTTTTAATATACTATCTAATTCATTATCTTGCTCATCTACAAAGGTTTTAAAAAATAATACAGGAATTTTCTCGTCATAAAGCAATTGACAGATAACTGAAGCATAAAACTTTTTTTCTTCTATCATATAGTCAGAAAAACAATAAGAATATTTTATCTTTAAGCCATTTTCATAAGAGAACTCTCGTGTATAAGAGCTTTCTAAATCATCGTAACTTTTCAATTCTTTTAAAGAAGAGAATAAATCGAGATAACATAAATCAACTATGATACAATCTAATTCATCATTTAACTTTTCGATTTCTTTGTTTTTCTTCATTCGTTGCCACCTCCTTTAATTGATTTAGATAATAAGTAATAACGAATTCTAAATCATCAATCGTCTTCTTTGTTGGTCTTACTTTATAAGAAACGATTCTTTTCTTTTGAAGTAAAGATTCGATAAAGCCATTCTCCTCCTTGGCAATTGCTTTTCCAGCATAGAAATAGTCATACAGTAAGTATGGTCTTTCTTCTACGAGTGCAGAAAAGGAAAAAATAGGATAATGTTTCTTATACAAAAGTTGAATCTCCCACTTAGCTATTCCTTCACTTTCTTTTTCAAAATCGACATCGTAAGAACATTGAAACATAATATTAGAACTCATTTCTACTTCTAAAACCCTTTTTTGAAATAGCTGTTCTGGCTCTTTACAGATAGAGAAAAACAAGTGGATATAGGCAATGTCAATTAAATTTTGAACAATTCTTTTATCTTCCATGATATCTCTTTCCTAACACGATGGGTGTAACGACTCTTTCTTTAACAGTAAGCTCAAGATTTTGGGGAAATTCTTTTTTATATTTGAATTCATTCCATAGCTTTTTTAATACATCATCAGTCTTACTCCATTCTTCTATAAGCATAATGACTTCAATTTCCTCTTTTTTATATAAATCTAGCTCATTTAAATACCTACTTTCCAAAAGATACTTTACAATTTTGGCAAGCAAGAGCATCATATAATGATCAACAGAAGAATGAGTAAGTTCATTAAACTTTTCATTAACCTCTAAAAACAACTGAGCAGCTTCATTAGAAGTAAAGCCAATTTCTAATTTTCCCTCTTCATTTTGAAATAAGGCAAGATGATCGATGATTGTCTTACTTTTTTCAAAGTCTATTCCCCCACTTAGATTAAAGCCAGAGCATATTGTGTTGCTTATGCGGTCGGCACAGAGATGTGGCCTTTTATAATCAACGATGGTGTGACGTTTAAAATCAATAAGATCATAAACTGAAACTCCTTCTCTTTTTAAAAAGGCTTTTAATTCTTTTGAGGAACATAAAATCTCTTCTTGTTTTGCTTCTGTACTCTCTTGTTTAATAAAATCGCCATTCATATAATCAATTACATGAGAAAACACGGGAATCGTCGCATCATGAAAGAAAGCCACTAATGTTTCTTTTTTATTCTTTGTTAAACGATAAGTAATTTTAGCTGTATCGAGTGAGTGATCAAGTCTTGAAATATAGAATAAAATCGAATAAGCATAAGGTGTTGCATAATCCATTCCACAAAGTATAGAGATATATCTTAATCTTTCCATTAAAGGAAGATGGGATGCTTCTTCTAAAAAACTAGGATTCCCTCCTAAATAATCTTGATATCTTTTGTAAGATTTTTCCATTATTCTTCTCCCTTTCTTTATTTCTATAAAATGTTTTTAAAACTTCTTCTATATTCATACTGTTTGGAGGTAACTCCATTTGTAGATAATTTTTGAAAATAAAGAGAGCGATCTCTTCTATTTTTTTATTATTGGTATACTCCACTTGTCTATGTATACCATCGCTTTCATTTAAAGATTGCACCACCATTTCATTTAAGCAAGTCGATAAGAAGAGTAAATAGGCAAGTTTATATTCCGCTGATTCTTTTTCTGAATGACTATTTAATTGATATTGTATCTTATATAGGAATTCTATTGAACTGTTCTCTATCTCACCAACTAAATAAAAAAGGATTCTTGTAAAAAAGCGATGAACATCTCGAACAATCTTATCATTAATATATACCTCTCTTCTCACTTTTAAAAGGGCCCCTGATTCAAAATACATTCTTTCTAAACATTCACTTAAAACAGCACAACATTCTATTCCTACTTGATTATAAATCTTTTCCTTAGGATGATCTATTTGTCTTTGCTTTATCTCTATTCCTAAACTTTTATCAAGAAGAAACATAATTTTTTCGTATTCCTCTTCAAAATAAGCTTGCATATCAGGCAAAATTAAAGAATACTTTATTTCCATATTTTCTAATCGTGATGCCTCTAAAAAGCACTTCAGATAACCACTTGATATAGGATCATGACCAGAAATAAAACCTTCCTTTTTTACATTGGTAGGACAATCAATTGTAAATTTTACTATTTCCGTATAAAGATCAGGAAACTTATGAAGACTACCAACTAATTGATGTTTCTCTTTATCATAATTTACGGTTACAGCATAAGTAACTGCAGCAATATAAAATTTTATTGTCTCGTTTCTTCTTATATCTTCCATATAAGTCTCTTTAAAAAGGTGGTTAAGTAGGACAACCTCCATCTTTTTTTCTAGTGATGCCATTCTTTTACCTCCTTACTTTAATTTCTTCTGTTTTGTTTTTTCTTCAAAGCTCTTTTCAACTAAAGGAAATAACTGTGTTGTCTTTATTAAAAAGTCTCTTCTTAAACTTTCAGTTTTTTCATCAAGAGGATCTTTTTCGTAACTTTGCATAATGACTTCTATGAGGTTATTAGAAAAAGTATCCAATAAGGCTTTTAGTTCTCTTCGCAAACTTTCTTTATCCTCTATTTTTAAGTGTCTATTTTCTGGCATATCAATTTCTTGTTGTTTATTTTCTACCCATTGATAAGATTCATTACCATATGCATTTAATTCATCTTCTAATGTTTGATTTAGGGCACTTATCATCCAAGAAGCAGGATAATAAGCTGTCTTATAAAATACCGTTTCTTTTATACTAAATTGATTAATAGTCTTTTGAAGGTTAACCAAATCATCAAGCCTAATATCTCTCGGATAATGTCTTTTGTATAAGTTCAATTCTGCTCTTTCATCAACAGAACTTTTAAAAAACAAGACAGGATAAATTTCATCATAAAATAGACGAACAGTAAAATCTGCCGTTTTCAATTTTTCCAAATCATGCTTAAAATAGGAATACTGAATCCTCAAACCATTTTCTAACTTTATTATGTCATCGTATGATTCCGATTGGCGATATTCTTGATGAATAAAGATATTGGCATAGATTAAACGCAAAAGGGTCTTTACAATTTCCTCCTTTAAAGCTTTTTCACGCTTCTTAGGTAAAAGTGACATTTTAATTCCTCCCGTCATATTTATTTTTCTATCATAACACAATTCACCAATCTTGTATAGAAAAAGACTATCAAGATTTTTTCTTTAATAGTCTTTTTCTCTAATTTTTAGGGTGAGGAAAATAATTTTGATTGACACTTTCCATCTTCAAACTTGCAGGCCATTCCAAGTTCGTCTTTTTCAGGACAATCTTCTTCTCTCCCCGTATTATAATCAAAACAGCTTTTCTTTCCCCCAATTTGTTTAATTTTACATTTTAAGCCACCTGCACTTGGTTCACAAGTATTTCCATAATCATCTACATCAGGACATTCTCCTCCAATTGGTGTATAGGCATTGCAATTCTTTTTCTCACTAGAACTTGAATTATTATTGTTATTACTATTGTTATTTCCTGTATTATTTGAATTGTTTCCATTTTGTCCATTATTACTACTATTATTGGCATTATTATTACTATTATTATTTGAAGGATCATCTTCCGGATCATTGCTTACACCATTTTCCGTAACACTACAATCAAATGGTTTTAATAGACATACTTCACATTTTCGATAATCTTCTGCTAATACATTAAAATTTGTTAGTCCACTGAGTATAACATCAACAAAAGTAGGAATAAAGAAAATAAGAAGTCCAATGATGACACGAAAGCCAATTGATTTTAACTGCTTCTTCATTGTATTCTCTGCACTTACAATGGATTTATACAAATCAAAAACTCCAAAGCCAACAATAATAAGTGGTACAAACAATTTGGCAATTGTAAGTAGGTAACCTACAAAACGAATCGCTTTTAAAACACTACTGTCTGCACAGATATTGTCTGCAACATGAACTTCATCTAATAGAAGATTTAACATATAATCACCCAATTCATAATTTTATTATAACATGGTTTTATCTATATTTAATGTTTAATTGAAAACATTTTACATTTTTCTATACCACAAAGGATTTCTTTTTTACCTAAAGCTTTAAAAGGCAATCCATAATGCATGCACTCTTCTAAAGAATAGTTAGAATAGGAAATATCAAGTGCTAAAAGTTCTTTAATCACCGTGTCAATCTTTGTATATCCATTCCAAATCTCAAGAGAACGATTTAACCACTTTTTATAATATTCGCGATATTTCTTTTTATCAATGTTTTGTAGCAAAGGGAGAATTCGCTCATACGATTCCATATCGGCATTGATTTCAAAGGGAAAATAATCGTGAACATGTCGATAATTAAGCTCCTTTAAAAGACTAGATAAGTGATTGTCATCAGAAGAATTACTTACATAATCAAAACAACTTTTATAAAGATTGTTGATCACTAAATTCTGATTGCTTTCCTCTTCTTGATAAGCATGCGCCACTTCATGTAACAAAATAAAATAGAGATAACAATTGAAAGAAAAAGCATCTTTACTAGAAAGGAGTTGTAAAGCGACTTCCCAATTGATATAAACACTTCCTGTTCGATAATAAAAGGGCTCCCTACTCTTACTTGTCTCTTTTATTGTTATCCTTCTTTTTAAATCGTATTGTGACACTGAAAAGAAGAATAAATCTTGAATCATCTCTTGAGATTCTATCCTTCTTCCTCGCAATAACTTTTCCATTTTTCAAAACTCCCCCTACAAAAAATTAGATGAAATCAATAATTTTCGCTATTTCGTCTCCTGTTAATACTTGTCTAATCTTCTTATTATTTTCATATAAATGTAAAGTATCCTCATAGAACTCTAATTTCTCTTTTACTTCCATCAGACACTTACTAACGGCATTTTTACTGATTTCTTTATTAAATGCAATCTCTTCCATCGTCAAATTATCAAAATAATAATCTTCAAAATACTCTCTTTGCTTATCCGTTAATAGTTTTGCATAGTAATCATACAAAGTCGTAATATAAAGTTGTTCTTCCATCATACCATATCCTTAAACAAGCCATAGATATAATCTTCAATATCAAAGGAACGCAAATCATCCATGCCCTCGCCTAAACCGACAAACTTAACAGGTAAGCCAACCGTCTCTTTAATAGCAAGGACAATACCACCCTTAGCTGTTCCATCTAGCTTCGTTAAGACAATTCCTGTAATATTCGTAATCTCTTTAAATGCTTCTGCTTGAGAAATTCCGTTTTGTCCTGTTGTCGCATCGATAATAAGTAAAGTCTCGTGAGGGGCGTTTGGAACATGCCTCCCAATCACTTTATTCATCTTTTCGAGTTCATTCATTAAATTTACTTTATTTTGTAGTCTTCCCGCTGTATCAATTAAAA
>CAZWKF010000095.1:0-6240 GCA_964634785.1 uncultured Muribaculaceae bacterium | reverse complement strand
CATCATAGTTTTTACTTCCATTCGTTACATCATAATCAAGTACATAAGTACTTCCTACTTCACTTAATTCTGTTGTAAATTCAATATGTGTTTTATCTTTGATTAAATTATTATTCTCTTTCCCATTTTCAATTGTCTTACTAAAATACACATCAAAGTCATCTTGGTTACTTGCTATACTTGTCTTTCCATTGATGTATAATACGGTTGATACAGCTGCAAAACCAATCGCCATTCCTAATATACATAATAGTAAAGTTATCTTTGCTTTTCTACTCATACTCTTTCCTACTTTCTAAACTAATTTTACTTTTTTTTTTTTTGTCCATATGTTCGGTATATTTTCTATTCATTTATACACTTTTATTGTAAACTAGAAAAGAATTCTTATACAACTTGGCTTCCCTTTATGACATTGGAATCATTTGCTTTAGTTGCAATCATTTGATCCACTAAACTAGATGCATTTGCTGTATAATTCACTGTTATCTTAGTACCTTCCTCTGTTGCTGCATCTAAGAAGGAATCCATATAGGAAGTACAGTTTGTTCCTCTAATAGTAATGGTTGTTGTGAGTTTTCTACACTGTACAAACATATTTCCTATATTGGTTACATTACTCATATCAAAATGACTCACATCTAAGCTTTCTAAGTTTGTACAATTTTGAAACATACCAAACATATCTGTTACATGACTTGTATTAAAGGAAATTAAGTTAATTCCTACCATCTTACGACAATCAGCAAACATACCATACATATTGGTTACCTTACTTGTATCAAATGAAGTTAAATCTAAAGATGTAAGAGAAAAGCAACAATTAAAAGTCATCGCCATATTCGTTACATTACTTGTATTAAAATTATGTAAATCAAGACTTTCTAATTTATCACAGTAATTAAATAGTCCACTCATATCCTTAGCATTTGTTGTATTAAAAGAAGTAATATCAAGATTTTTTAAACTGAGACAATAAGAAAACATCGTAATAAAATTTTCTACTTTACTTGTATTAAATGTTCTTAAATCTAAAGATTCAACACTTCTACAATAGGCAAACATATCTTCCATTGTCTTTACATAACTTGTATCCAAATTTTCAAGTCCAACCCATTCTTTTACATGATCAAAGAAGATAAATAAACTTGTCGAATCAGGATTTGCAATAACGCCTCCATTTTGCCCTATATAAAGTTCTAACATATTATTCTTATCTTCATCTAATGTATAAGCCATAATACGACCATTACTCTTCTCTGATACATCCCAAGAGGTAACGGCATTCTTTGGTACAGTAGCAGTATTTAAGAATGTCACTTTTTCTACTTTCGTTCGATCTAATGCATGTCCTAAATAAGTCTTTCCAATATAAGTTGCATTTTTTAAACTATCAGGATCTGTTGCATCTTCTATAACAACATCACTTACATTATAAGGTTCTGCTACTTTTAAGTAATCGACTTCTTCTTCAACAATTGGATTCTTTCCTAAAGTATCTCTTTCTTTGGCATGAGCAACTAATTCATAAGAAATCAGATATTTTGTTTCTACGGTTACACCCTTTATTTGTTTAATAACAATTCTTCCTTTTCTTGTCTCCATGGCTTTCAATGGTCTAGTTGTATCAATATTATTTACAATACTAAAAGTATCTGTACTTGCTCCCGTATATTTTAATTCAAAGAGAGCATCATAATTTCCACTTCCATTGGTAATGGTATAATCTAATACATATTGCTCTCCTACATGATTAAATTCTGCTACAAATACAATATGGGTTTTATCTTTTATTAAAGAGTTATCCTCTTTTCCATTTTCGACTGCTTTACTAAAATAAATATCAAAGTCCCCTGTATTACTTACTACTTTCGTATCACCATTGATATATAAAACAGCAGTCACAGCAGCAAATCCAATGGCTAAACCTATTATACATAAAAGTACAGCGATCTTCGCTTTCTTATTCATATTCTTCCTACTTTCTATTATTACTCTATCATCTTTTCATCATTTTTTCCATAACGATCTAAATGACTATTTAATAAGCCAAAGATCATAAAGAAATAGGGAGCTACTCTTGTGACTCGTATATTAAAGAATGCTTGAACTAAATAAGCTAAAACTGCAAGAAGTAAAGATAATTCAAGAGGCGTTATTTCTTTTTTTAAAATTCTTTTAAAGAAATGAAGACAAGTAATAAAGATAAGTCCTAGATAGCCTATCGTAGATAGTATTCCCTCTGTAACTAATATTTGTAAATATTCATTATGAGCTTTATCTACTTTCGTATCTTCACTATTAATCACGATTTTATCTCCCCCAAAAGCTTCATAAAAAGTATCGACTCCACTTCCTGTAAGTAAATACTTAGGAATTATAGGTAACGTCTCTTTCCATATTTTAATTCTTCCACTTCCTGATTCTTCATTTACACCTTCCTTTACTTCCATAAACATAGATGCAAAATCTTGAACAATGGTACCCTCTGTTGTCTTTTGTTCTAAAAAGATACAAAAGGCAAAGATAGGAAGAAGAGCTAAGAACTTAATGAGAAAGAATAAACCATCACTTCTATTCTTATTCTTTATATGGTATAGATAAATCCCAATAATAAATGCAAAGAAGAAGATGAGGAAGAAAGCAACAACTCCACTCATCGCACCCCCCAAAAGAATTCCTAAGAAGAAAAGACTTGTAACCAAATAGAAAGGAAGAAGACTCCATAAAGATTTAGAATATAAATAAATACCTAAATTCACAAAGAAGAATAACACCATAAAGGAAGAATAAAAGTTAGAGTTTCCGACAAAACCTAAAGCATAAATCCATTTTCTAATAATGGTAAGCGAATGATACCTATCAAGACTTTGATTTGTCTGTAAATAACCATAGCCAACTTGAACAAGACCAATCCCTAATAAGAAAAGAAGAAGTACCTTTTTTACCTTTTTATTAGAAATCATACTGGCGATAAGATAGAATTGGTAATAACATAGGATAACGGTCATACCTTCAAATCTTCCTCTTCTTCCATAAAGAGAAATATTTTGATTAACAGAATAGATATAAGAGATTAAAAGTCCAGTTATCATTAAACAAAGAAAGAGAAAATCTTTTCTTCGATAGATCTTTTTCCTTATGACTAAATAAAGTGTTGGAAAGATAGCATAGCTACAAAGCTTCACAACATACCTTTCATATTGGAATAGATTGAGACGTAAAAAAGTAATGGAATAACTGGCATATAGGATATATCCTGCAATAAAGAAAAGGAAACAAATAAGGCAACCTTCTACAATATAATCCATTATTCTCAATACTTTTTTCATAATCCATTCTCCTCTATTGTTATTATCTCATAGTTTTATAATAAATAAAATAGAAAAAAGAGGAATATTCTCTTTTGGCAAAATAATAATAGAAGTAATTTTCAAAATATTCTTCTATACTTCACTTGTAGGAGGAGGGTCATATACAACATCACTTATTATTGCATCTTCATTTGGCATTGTAAATGTATTTCCTTCAATCAAATTGCCATTTAGTTTGAATGAAACAATGGTAAAGTAAGAAGCTTTAGGAGATAAAGTAACAATGTCTCCATTATAAGTTACATCAATTTTCTTTTCATCCTTTATTATAACTCGATAATCAAGAACTACTTGTCCTTTTGTAGCTCTTCCTTCTGAAGCAATCATTCGATCAACTAAATCAGATGCATCTTTAGTATAATTAACGGTTATCTGTCCCGCATTTTTAAAGATACCGGAATATGACGTACATTTTGTTCCTCTTATGGTGATAGTTGTTTTCAAATTTCCGCAGTACCAAAACATTCTTTCCATATTTGTGACATTTCTTGTATTCCAATTACTTAAATCTAAAGTTTCTAAGCGTTCACACATAAAAAACATTTCATGCATACTTGTTACTTTACTTGTATCCCATTTACTTAAATCTAATTTTTTTAAGTTCCACCAGCAAAGTTTAAACATAGAGTTCATATTTGTTACATTACTTGTATCTAAGTTTTCTAATCCATTTATTTCTTTTACATTCACAAAAGAAGAAAAAAGATTTTTAGAATTTGGATTAGCAACTACTCCTCCATCTTGTCCTATGTAAAGTTCCAACATATTATTATGATTTTCATCTTTACTATACATCACTATACTGCCATTTTGACTGTTTGATACATCTCCTAATAAGGTTGCTCCTTCAGGTACTTCTTTACTGGCCATGATGTTGATTGTTTCCACATATTCTCGGTTTAAAGTGCATCCCAAATAAGGATCTTCTAACTCTGGAGTTCCAGCTTCGTCTCCTTCCGCTATAACTAAGTAATCTTTTTCCATTTCAATCGTATCTCCGCCTACTTCATTTCTTTCAGCTGCTTCTCCACTTATTTCACACGAGATATTGACACTTGTCTCCTCCGTTGTTGCTTTGATTACAGTTAATATTAGCACTCCACTTCTTGTCATTCTTGCTGGTAGTATTTCTGTTGTATTGAATCTATTTTCTACTCGTAAGTATTCGTTTCCTCCTACACAGTTCATCACTAAATTTGCATCATATTGTTTACTGGCATTTGTCACATCATAATTTAACACATACTTATCATTTAATCCTGTTAGTTCGGTTGTAAATGCTATATGTGTTTTATCTTTGATGATACTTGCATTCTCTGTTCCATTTTCTACTGCTTTACTAAAGTAGACATCAAAGTCTCCTGTATTACTCGCTACATTTGTGTTTCCTGTTAAATATAATACAGTAGATACAGCTGCAAATCCAATTGACATTCCTATAATACATAATAGCAATGCTAGCTTTGTTTTCCTATTCATTTTCTTTCCCACTTTCCATAAAAAATAAAGATATTCCTCTACTCTCTAACTTATATTTTACACTTTTTTTTTTTTTTTGCACCACTAAATTAAAAAGTCAAGCTAAAAACTTTAAAATTATACACTTTTATGTAAACTAAAAAAGAGGATATTCCTCTTATTCATAATTTGGTACTACCGTTGCCTTAAATCCATAGTAATCATTCCATGATGTACTTGTGCTAAAGACAATTTTAATATAATTACCTGGAATAGTGATGGTTTCTGTTGTTCTTGCATATCCTCCATACTTACCATATTGCTTTCCAGTACTATCATAAAGGTAAATCCAATCATAAGATACGTTTTCTGTTTGAGAGTCTAATGTAACCGTTAATGATGTTGCTCCTTCAAATGTCTTTTCTCCATATACTTTATTATACATTCCACCTGGATATGGGTTATGTTCTGATTCTATTATAGCACCTGTAACTGTTTCAACATCTGTGATTATAGCATTCTCATTAGGCATTTTAAAGGTATCCCCCTTTACAAGTTTTCCATTAACTTTAAATGATGCGACTATTTTACTTTCTTCTGTTGAAGATAAAGTTATTTTAGTTAAATAATAGGCATCTACAACATCAGATGTAATATTAGCTGTATTTACAGTAATTGTGTATTTAGCTAATGCACTTCCCTTTATTACATTAGATTTATTTGATTTTGTTGCAATCATTTGATCCACTAATTCAGAAGCATCTTCTGTGTAATTAATAGTTATTTGGGCACCACTATTTGTGGCAGCATAACTAAACATCTCAGAATAGGAAGTACATTTTGTTCCACGTATTGCAAAGGTAGTTGTTAAATTAGAACAGTACTTAAACATAGATCCCATAGTGGTTACATTGCTTGTATCAAAATTTCTTAAGTCTAAACTTGTTAAGCTACTACAATTATAAAACATGCCATACATCTCTTCTACATTACTTGTATCAAACGAACTTAAGTCTAAACTAGTAAGGTTAGTGCACCAATAAAACATAGAACGCATATCCGTTACTTTACTTGTATCCAGGTTACTTATATCAAGAGTTGTGAGCTTTTCGCAGTGATAAAACAACTTGTACACACTCGTTATTTTGTTTTTGCCAAACGAACTTAAATCTAAACTCGTTAGGTTACTACAATTATCAAACATTTCATCCACATTCGTTACATTGCTTATATCAAAATGACTGACATCCAGGCTAGTTAAATTGCTATAGTTTTGAAACATGCGATACATTCTCTTTACATTACTCGTATCCCATGTGCTTAAATCAAGACTAGTTGGTCCACAATAAGCAAATGTAGCATGCATATTCGTTACATTACTTGTATTAAAATGACGGACATCTAAATT
>CAZWKF010000094.1:0-6265 GCA_964634785.1 uncultured Muribaculaceae bacterium | reverse complement strand
ATATTGCTAAAAGAAAAGGCTTAAGATATAGAGAAGATATTTTAGATAATATGGGAAGTGAAGAACTTGCTGATAATTTATTTAGAATTGTTCAAACTGAAGCCAAATTAAAAAAAGAAAACATTAGAACTGAAAAAGAAGCAAATAGAGCTCATTATGAAGTTGGTAGTAAAATAAGAAATACAATAAAGGAAATAGGCGGTATAATGCCAGAAGAATTACCAACACCTAAAAAATCATTAAAAGAATTGGAAAGAAATCAGAAAGATAATCTTATAAAAATAGGTAAGAACAAGGAATGATTATATTAATAAAAATGTGTTAATTTGAACTGCAATTAAAATAAACTTCATTATGCCATTACAAATCATACGGCAGCAGAACTTATCTATAGTTGAGCCAATAGTGAAAAAAACATATGGGGTTAACCAATCGGAAAAATAGCCCTAATGGTAAAACTATAAAGTATAGTGTCTCTGTTGCTAAAAATCATTTAAATGAAGTCTTACAATATTGTTTCTAGCGTGGTATAATATGTGAAAAAGAGAGGAGAATATTTGAATGAAAACAATTATTTTAACGGGAGCAAGTAGTGGACTTGGTAAGGCGATTGGCGAGTTATGTTCTAAAAGGGGAATAAAAGTTATTGCCATTTGCAGGAATAAACCAAATTACAATTGTGAATTTATCGAAACTGATTTGCAAGTTGAATCTTCCATTCTAAGTACTTGTGACATGATTAAAGAAAAATATTCTGAATTTGATGCCTTCATTAACTGTGCAGGGATTATCAGTTTAGAGCCTTCAAATCACTTGACATTTAAAGAAATGGAAGAAGTTTATCGTGTCAATAGTATTGCTCCTTTCTTTATGCTATCAAACTTATTATCAATCATTATTCAAAATGGTGCCGATATATTAAATGTAGCCTCAATTATGGGAACTCTTTTTGATATTGAAAAGGATAGTTTAACTTACAGTGCATCAAAATGGGCTTTTCGTGGAGCAAGCTTTAATTTAGAAAGTGAGTTAAGAGATACGCCATGTCGTATTATTACCTTTAATCCCGGGGGTATGAATACCGAGTTATTTAAGAGATATGATGAGAGCTTAGATTTTTCTAAAAATTGGATGAATCCAAATGATATTGCCGATATTGTATTGTATATCTTAAATCTTCCAAAGCAAATAGAAGTTACGGAAATCACCATAACAAGAAAGAATATTTAATTCAGCGATGAATAGCAGGAGTAAACTATAATGGCAATGTGGAATCCTTGGAGAGGATGTTAAGTGTAGTGATGGCTGTTTGCATTGCTATATTCATAAAGGGGATTTAAAAAGAAATAGAAAAACTGACGAAATCGTCAAAACAAAAGATTTTACGAAACCAATAGAAAAATTAAAAAATGGAAATTATAAAATGAAATCGGGCATTGTTTATGTATGCTTTTCTACAGACTTTTTAATTGCAGAAGCGGATGAATGGAGAAAAGAATGTTTTGAAATGATAAAAGAGCGAACTGATTGTACATTTCTATTTTTAACCAAAAGAATTGATCGCTTTATGAAATGCATTCCAGATGACTGGGGAGATGGCTATGACAATGTCGTGGTATGTTGTACTGTTGAAAACCAAAAAAATGCAGATAAAAAACTATCAATATTTAAAGATTTGCCCATCAAACATAAATGCATTACCGCTCAGCCATTATTGGAACGCATTGATATCGAAAAATATCTTGATGATATCGAGCTTGTCGTCGTGGGTGGAGAATCTGATAAAAATGCTAGAGTCTTTCACTATGACTGGGCATTAGACATTCGCGAACAATGTAGAAGGAGAAATGTCTCCTTTGAATTTAGACAGTGTGGAACTTATACGATAAAAGATGGAAAACAATATATCATGCAAACAAAAGATTTATGTAAACAGGCAAAATTAGCAAATATTGACTATAAAAGAATACCATGAAGAGAAAAAGAAAAAAGACAATATAGAAAATTTATCCAAGCTACGATAAGTAGCATAAATGCAATGTATTTTTGCTATTCTTTTTTCAAATTTGATTATAAAATGAATGTCAGAAAGAGGTGGTCTTATGACATTAGGAGAAAAATTAAAAGAGATAAGAAAACGATTCGATTTATCTCAAGAGGAACTTGCTCAAACAATGAATGTATCAAGACAAGCAATAACAAAGTGGGAAAATGATGGTGGTATTCCCGATATAAGCAATTTGCGAGAACTCTCCAAAGTATTTGGAGTAACTATAGATTACTTATTAGATGATGAATTACAATTACCAGCATTAAACTTTAGAATTGAAATAGATAAAGAAAAGTATAAAAATAAAATTTCCTCTTATTCCAATATTTTAAAAGAATATTTTGATGATTCTTATGAAATCTATAATTTAGTAAGAAGAAAGAAAATGACAAAGATCGAGTGGATTCTTGACTTATTCACTTGGGGAATTCATGACGATCTTGATGGCATAAGTGATTTATCACCATACTATTTAGTAAAAAAGGATAAGTTAACATTTCTTGTGAATATTAAAAACTGGGTTTTAGAAGTCATAGAATTACCGAATAATACAAGTGATAAACGTTTTTCTTATGGGAATAATAAATTTGTCAATTGTGGCAGATTAAACCTGAAATAGGGTATTTCAACAAATCATTTAAAATGGTTTGTTTTTTTATTGACAATTGTATATATACTGTATATAATGAATATATACAAAAGAGGTGACAAATGGAAATTATAATAAGTAATTCAAGTGGAATTCCCATCTATGAGCAAATTAAAGAGCAGATAAAATCGAAAATCATTGCAAATGAGCTTAAAGCTGGTGATATGTTGCCGTCTATAAGAGCTCTTGCAAAAGATTTAAGATGTAGTGTCATCACCACAAAAAATGCCTATGAAGAGTTGGTGGGGGAAGGCTATGTTAAGACGATTCCTGCAAAAGGCTTTTATGTTGCCGAAATCAATCGGGACATTGCCCGAGAAGAACAATTAAATAAAATCGAAAATTTATTAGATTCTGCTGTCACAATTGCTAAAGCGAATAGGATCTCTCGGGAAACGATAAATGAAATTTTAGATATTTTGTATGAGGAGGATAAATAATGGAAGATATTTTAGAAATCAAAAATCTATCAAAAAAATATAGAGATTTTGAATTAAAAGATATTCATTTTACTTTGCCAAAAGGCATGATTATGGGGCTCATTGGTGAAAATGGAGCTGGGAAAACAACAACGCTTAAAGCTATTTTAAATATTATCAATTATACAGGTGAAATTAAAATCTTTAGCCATGATAATAAAAAGGAAGAGAGTATCATAAAAGAGGATATTGGTGTCGTATTAGATGACATATTTTTCCCAGAAATTCTCATACCAAATGACATCAATGGTATTATGAAAGATGTCTATAAAAATTGGGATTCTAAACTTTATTTTAATTATTTATCAGACTTTTCATTGCCTCAAAATAAACCAATCAAGACATTCTCTAAGGGAATGAGGAAAAAATTAGAAATTGCGGTAGCTCTTTCTCATCATCCTAAACTCTTAATTCTCGATGAACCGACAAGTGGACTTGATCCCATTGCTCGAAATGAAGTCATCGATATCTTTCAAGACTTTATTCAAAATGAAGACTGTGGGGTTTTATTATCTAGTCACATTACGACTGATTTAGAACATATTGCTGATTATATTACCTTCATTAATAATGGAGAAATTCTTCTTACTAAAACAAGAGATGAACTCATGGAGCAATATGGTATCGTCAAATGTACAGAAGCAGAATTTAAAAAAATCGATAAACAGGATTTTGTGAAATACAAAAAGACAAAATATGAATATGAGGTATTAATTGAAAATAAAAGAGAATTTGAAAAAAAATACGCCATTCATACTATTGATAAAATAACACTTGAAGACCTTATGGTATTAATGATTAAAGGAGTGAGAGAATGTTAGGTTTAATAAAAAAAGATTTATTTATGATTAAAAGCAATTTTAAACTTTTAGCGATTCTCTTATTTATCTATGGTTTTATGGCTTATGAAGGAGAGATGGATTTATCCTTTTTACTTCCCTTTATGAGTGTCATGATGATGATCTCTACTTTTAGTTATGATGCCTTTAACAAGTGGGATGCCTATGCCATCACTTTACCAAAGGGTAGAAAAAATAGTGTAAGAGCAAAATATTTGGCAACTTTATTCCTTGTTCTTGTAGTAACGTTCATCATCACCATTTTATCGATAGGAATAGTCTATGTTCGTACGAAAACGATCGATTTAGAAGCCACTTTGGGAACTATATTGGGTACTCTTTTTGCAACAACTTTAATTCAAGCATTCATGTATCCTGCAATTTATAAATTTGGTGTCGAAAAAGCGCGAATTGGTTTGTTTATAGGTGTCTTTGGCATCGCCATTATTGGGAGTATTATCGCCAGAGTAGTTGATTTCGATCCAATCTTTCAAGCATTGGAACGTTTAAATAATGGTTGGTTCATACTTCTTCCTCTTATTATGATTTTTCTCTTATTCGTGTCCTATATTTTATCAGAAAGCATATATAAGAAAAAAGAGTATTAATAAAAGGAGAAAAAATGGAAAAATTTTATTTAGAAATACCAACGCTAGAAAGAAAAACAGAAATTATGGATTATATCGATGAATTTGTTCAACATCAGTCTGATCTTAATGGTGCTGGTTCTCTAGCTAAAATAGCAGAGGGGTATACTTTTGAAGAAGCTTTGGAAAAATGTTTAAGTATGGAAAGAGAAGAGTATGCTAAAGAAATCGGAAGTTGTCAATCGAAGACATTTCTCTTTATTCGAGAAAATGATGATAAAATTATTGGAGTTCTTAATGTTCGCTGGAATTTACCCGAAGAGATGAGGCAGTTTGTAGGAAATATTGGATATGGTATTCGTCCAACTGAAAGAAAAAAAGGGTATAATAAAATAAATCTATACTTAGGTTTAATAGAAGCCAAAAAGATCGGGTTAGAAAAAGTGATGTTAAGTTGTGATGCCACCAATATGGGATCTCTAAAGACAATGCAAGCTTTAGGTGGGGTATTAGAAAAAACGGAAGTTGATCCTTATGATGGAATCTTAACAAGCGTCTATTGGATTGATGTGAATGAATCCATTTCCAAATATAAAGAACTCTATGAAAACAGGATAAGGATAAAGAATAAAACAAATGGGTAATTCATATTTATGATTTGCTCATTTTTTTGTATAATGAAGATAGAAAAAGAGAAAATGGAGTGGAGAAAATGAATGTAATCAAAAAATGGATAAGAGAAAACAGGGTAGCTGTTTTACTTGTTGTTGTATTTATTCCCATATTTATATTGACACAAAGGAATCAAGACATCGTAAACTATATAGGAACGACTTCTATAGAATATTTGAATAGCGAATTTTATAGATGGTTTACCTGTATCTTTTATCATTATGATTTAGCACACATCTTTTTCAATTCACTGGCACTTTTATGTGTAGGGTCATTGATAAGCAAATTGATTGGCAAATGGAAAACGTTATTTATCTTTGTATTAGGTGGTATAGTGGCAGAAATCCCTTTTTCTTTAATTGTTCATTATGATGCTATACAATATGGTGGAGGATCATCAGGAGGAATTTTTGCACTAATGGCATCCTTTCTTGTATGTTATCTACGTTTTCCCAATGAGTTCGATTTAAAACATTTTCGATTCGATTTGTTTGTCGTTTTCCTATATTTTATTCTTGCCAATAACAATTCCTTTTCTTTTTTAACTCATATTTTTGGCTTTACTGCAGGAATTTTAATCACGACAGCAATGATTATACTAAATGTTATAAAAATAGATAAAAACAGATCACTAAGGAGGATGAATAATGTTTAATTTAAAAAGAGAAACAATGAAGAAAAATATATATTTAATTTTAAATATTGTGTTTTGTATATTCACTTTAATGGGTGCCTTTTTATGTATTACTGAAAAAGTAGATAATGCAGGGTATGCCATTATTCCAATGCTATTCGATTTAGTCTTTAATTCCCTTTATCGAAATAGTAAAAAAATAATCGAAGAAAATACAAAATAGTAATCTTAAAAACACCTTTGAGCAAATTCAAGTAGCGAATAAAATAAAAGATGAAAAATGTAGTTGGTAGAAAATAAAAGTTTTTTATTTTAAAATTATGACTTTACATTTTAGGTTTATAAGAATTAATTT
>CAZWKF010000093.1:0-6324 GCA_964634785.1 uncultured Muribaculaceae bacterium | reverse complement strand
TGTGAGCTTTCTTCTCCTGTCAAATTAGGCCAAGTATTCCTAAGTTCTTCTAATCAGTTAAGAACATCTATGCCATCATAGTCGCGTGATAAACGAATAAATTCACTTACAATTTTTAATAATGCCGTATTCATTTTATCTCCTTTCGTGCATGCTATTATAGCATAAATTCTTTATATATCAAGTTTATACAATATTAGGAACAATGTCACTATTTCGCCATTCAACAAATAAAAAGAGAATGGCGGCAATTAAGATAAGAAAACTTCCAAAAGCAATAATAACATCATCGGGATTGTGTTTCTTTTGATATCTTTTATAAATATTATAAATGAAAAATAAATAAATACAGATGGAAATAAGGATAATAATGATATTGATCGTTTTATACTCTTTTCTATGATTTTCATTTCCCGATTTAATATCTTCAATCTCTAAATTATTTGCTTTAATGCCATAAATAGCAAAAAAGACATAGATCAACCAAACAACATTTTCCGCTTTTAATAAGTTTATTCGCTCTGTATCCATAATCTATTATATGAAAAAAAAGAGGAAATACTTCAAAAAAAGCAAGTATTTCTACTCGCCTTCTATATTTTCATCTTTGCTTTCCATCTTCACCAATACTTCTCTTGGTTTTGATCCGTTCGCAGGTCCAATAATTCCTCTTTCCTCTAATAAATCGACAATTCTTGCAGCTCGATTATAACCAAGTCTAAATCTTCTTTGTAAAAGAGAAGCACTTACCTTTCCTGTTTCTATAGCAAAATCGACAATTTCATTGTAAAGAGGATCATCATATTCTTCATCTCCGCCACCTGGAGTTTCTCCGCCTCCACCTGTACTTGACGGACTTGCTTGGGTAATTGATTCGTCATACTGAGCCACTTGTTCATGAGAGACATAAGCAATCACTCTTTCAATCTCTTCATCACTGATAAAATTTCCTTGTATACGCTTTGGAAAGTTTTCGCCCATTGGTTTAAAGAGCATATCTCCTTTTCCTAGTAACTTATCGGCTCCTCCAGCATCCAAAATTGTACGCGAATCGATTTGACTCGCAACAGCAAAGGAAATACGCGATGGAATGTTGGCTTTAACAACTCCTGTAATGACATCAGTAGATGGTCTTTGTGTTGCAACAATCAAGTGGATACCTGCTGCACGCGCCATCTGCGTAATACGCATAATCGAATCTTCTACTTCTTTAGAGGCTACAAGCATTAAATCAGCAAGCTCATCTATGATAACCAGTATATAGGTCATCAAGTGAATAGAATCATCCTCGGGATTCTTCTTTTTTAAAGCACTCATTTTTTCGTTATATCCTGATATATTTTTAACTTTTTCATCAGAGAACATGTCATAACGTTTTTCCATCTCTCTTACAATATTTTGAAGAGCAATACTCGCTTTCTTAGGATCAGTTACAACTGGACATAAGAGATGAGGAATCCCATTATAATTAGAAAGTTCAACTTTTTTAGGGTCAACTAAAACTAGTTTTACCTCATCTGGTCTTTTGGTAATTAATAAACTATTGATGAATGAATTGACACAAACAGATTTACCGGATCCAGTAGAACCAGCAACGAGTAAATGTGGTGTTTTAGCTAAATCCGTTACACAAAGATTTCCATTGATATCTTTTCCCAAAGATACAGGAAGTTTCATCGTACTCATCTCTTTTAATTTTGTTTCCAAAACTTCTCTTATCGGAACTCCAACTGTTACTTTATTTGGTATTTCAATACCCACGGTAGCTTTTCCCGGAATTGGAGCTTCAATACGTACATCTCTAGCAGCAAGGGCAAGAGCAATTTCTTTTGAAATACTTGTAATCTTACTCACTCTTGTACCATTTTTAATAGCCACTTCAAACTGTGTTACCGTAGGTCCTTCATGAACCGCTACTACTTTTCCCGTAATTTGGAAATCTGCGAGTACATTCTGTAAAGCAACAGAAGTACTGCGAATAAAATCATCACTATTGGATTTTTTATTTTTCTTTATCGGATCTAGTACTTCATCTAGTTTTGGTAATCGATAATTGGAATTAATAGAAATAAGAGGAACTTCAGCAACAGGTGCTGTTACTTTGTTCTCTGTTTCTTCATTTTGATGAAGATTCTTTAATTCTTCTACTGAGCGAATGACAAGTTTACCATCATCTTCTTCATCACTTTCTTCCTCGTCATCATCTTCCGTCTTTTTCTCACGCTTAGGTCGATTCTTCATTTTACTTCCCAAACTTTGTAATTTATCCAAGATATCGGTAAAAGATAGATTAAGTAGAAGAAAGAAGCCAAATAAAGCGACTACTGTAAGGACAATATAAGAGCCAATCTTATCGAGCAATGAGACAAATGCCCAACTTCCAAAAAGGCCAATAATTCCTCCACCTGTCTGCGAAAGTCCAATATACTTTTCTGAAATAACCGTTAAGAAAGTATCAGATGAATGACTCAAAACATCTCCAAAACTCGTCCCTGTTTCAACATAATTCATATGAGCTAAACTAAGTCCAGCAAATAAAAGCAAGTAAAAACCTACTAATCTCCCTGAAAAAAAGTTAGGTAGTTTTCTTTTTAGTAACATATATAAACCTAATAAAAGAATAAGGGCAATTAAAACATTATAATAAGCTCCAAATAGAAAGATGGCAAACTTCTTTATCAAATCTCCTACTGGCCCAAATACCCCTAATCCTATAATGCCAATTAAGATGAAAATAAGTCCCGTCATTTCTACAGAAATCTTAAGACTTTTATCATTTGTGTTCTTTTTACCTTTACGTTTTGTCATTGTTCTCACCTTACTCTCATTATACTCCAAAAGTGGACAAGAAGGAATGAAAACTGTCAAACAAACTGTAAATTTTTATAAAAATTTGTAAAAAAAGAAAAGGTTATTTCCTTTTCCCATATTATTTCACAGCAAGAACAAGACGCATAGAGAGGTTTCCATCTTGAGCACCCGTTTGCCAAAAAAAAGAAAATTGACCGGCAAGGAGGTCATTATTATAAACCCCACCACGAATAAACCAGGGACATGCTGAGTTAACAAAACGAGAGGCATCAGTAAACCAGTTATTACGTTCTATTGTGCTACTGATACTATCAGCATAAGAATAAAATGGGCCCATCTCTCCTGTTGCATCTCCTAGTATTCTTTTATTATATGTAGTTATAGCAGAATCACTTGGGTAAACATCGAAGTATTTGGCAAATTGGGTTAACTCAGTAGTTGTAAGGCCACTTGATCCTATTCCACTATAAGCTGCCATATACTCCCAAGTACCACCACTCATATCGTAGACCCCTGTTATATTTCCTGTGGTACTTGCAAGATATCCTATTTCAGTGTTATATGGTTGATTATTCGTTGTACTACCTATATCTTTTGTATTTGCCGCATATCCTGTTAAAAATCCGGAATTGTTATTGATTCGAACTTCATCATTAATTCCATATTTGGAATGGGAAAGGTATGCAAGTGCTCCCCATTCAGTATTCTTCATCATATGACTATCTAACTCTCTTTTATAGTTATAACTTGTTTTGAAAAAAGTTTCCAAAATTGGAATTCTCCACGAGCTTACATTTGGTTTTACAATAATTCCATTGTCATTTCCTGTTTCAAACTTTCCTACCCATAAGCCACTTACTCCAAAGTTTTGGAATGCTGGATGCGTCATCCATTTTCCTACTTCACATGTTCCACTCTCTCCTGCTATCTTTGGTGAGACACATGATGTGTCTGTATCAATTGTTTCATCTAACGTAAATTCTATTTGTATTTCTTTGGCTATATTCGTTGCTGGTTTACTTGTTCCAGCATAGGTTGTATACTCTCCCATATCAAAGATTTGATATTTATACTTTGGTATCCATACAAAGTAAGATTCTATATCATCTTCTGGTATTACATCTCCTACTTCATATGTAGCATCTTCTTTTAAGATAACTGCATTCGCCCATTCTTTTTCTTCATAGTTATACCATTTTGTATGTGTATCTGCATAAGTTACTTCTCCATTATCAGCTATCGTTACTGGCAGTAATCCATTTTTTAATACTGGATCTGTTCCATTTAAGATATTTTCTTTATATGGTGTTTCACTTCTTATTGTGTCTCCACCTAGTGTTGTTCTTTCTATGGCGTTTACTTCTATGGTTATTTCTATTGGAAAAGTTATCTCTTCTGTTACTCCTTTAATAACAGTTAATGTTAATGTTCCTACTCTTGATGTTCTAGCTAAAAGATTACTTGTATCAAAATCATTCGTTACTCTTACATATTCATTTCCAGCAGGTACATTTATACTTACACTTACATCATAGTTCTTACTTGCATTTGTTACTTCATATTTAAGTTCATATACTTCATCGACTTCATGTAGTTCTGCTGTAAATTCAATATGCATCTTATCTTTTATTAATTCTTTCTTTTCTACTCCATTTTCATAAGCTTTACTAAAGTACACATCAAAATCATCTGTATTACTTGCTACATTTGTATTTCCATTCAAATATAATGTTGTACTGACGGCAGCAAATCCAATCGTCATTAATAATATAGTGAATATTAATACACTTTTTCTTTTCATTTTTTCACCTTATTTCAATTAAAAACTTTTTGTGGGTTGGCCACCCCCAATCCCCCGCTTACTGGTTTCTAAGAAGTCGAGCTCCGACGTTCGCCCACGCATGAGAGGAAGTTACGCTAAAGTACCAAGACCACAAGCCAGCATTCAAAGCATTAGTATAATGACCGCCGACAAAAGCAATTCGATTTCCCGTTGCTTGCCAATAGTAGTCGCTCATATGAGAATTTTCATCTCCACCTACAGAGGTCGGAAATGCGATTATAGAATGACTACTATCATATCCTAGAGAAACACTATATCCATCTAATTTGGCATTAATATATCCTAGCTTTTGATAATCGCCATCAAATGTATCTACCGCGTATGTACTAGGATTATAATTAATATACGCTTGATTATCTTTTATATTGATTCCATCAACATACTGCCATACATTTCCAAAGATATCTTCTATTCCTCGATAAATCATCGAATGTTTTCCATCATTTATGATACTTCCTGATTTCATGCCTAAGTCATTGCATCCTCCACTAGCTAGGGCACCCGAGTTATTCGTATTTCCCAATCCTAATACTTCTTGACTATTATAATCTGCATATTCGACTAAATATAAGAGTTGAAGAATAAAGTAATGATAATCTAGTTGACCAAAGTCATCTCCTAGTTTTCTAGCATAAGTTCTAAAGTTTGTAATGGTTGTATTGACTAAAGGTCCTACTCCACTTCGACTGTATACCTTTGTGGCATTCCCTGACATCGTATATCTTCCAACACTGAATGCTTCACTTTTGGTAAATCCTTTTTGTTCTTCTTTGGTTATATAGATGTATTCATTTCCTCCCATGACTATTCTTTGATAATAGAATTCGGGTATTCTTGTTAAGACTTGTCCATTGCTTCCATCAAATGCAAAATTCTCATCTCCATAGACGGCTGTCTCTGTTTTGGTTACATCATCATAGTTATAAGTGATAATATCACTCCATGGATAGATCTTATCAAAATCGTTCTGTACTTCTGCTCCATCTTTTGTCGCATTGGATGTTAGTCCTATTGATGATTCTATTCTTTCCCACTCTGTTGAGGCGTTATTATTTAATGCTCTTTTTACTCCATATACTCCGCCACTAAAGCTATTTCCATTTCCTAAGTTGGTTCTTTCTTGAGCATTTCCACTTATTTCACATGCTATACTAGCACTTACTTCTTCTGTTGTACTTTTGATTACTTGTACTGTTAGTAATCCTTCTCTCTTTTCACCGCTTTTTAAGTCTTCGGTGATATCAAAGTCATTACTTACTCTCAAGTATTCATTTCCTCCTGTACAGTTAATACTTATACTTGCATCATAGTTCTTACTTCCATTCGTAACCGTATATCTTAATTGGTATGTCTCATCTACATTAGATAATTCTCCATTGAATTCAATATGTGTTTTATCAACAATTAGATTATTATTCTCTCTCCCATTCTCAATTGCTTTACTAAAATACACATCAAAGTCTTGTACATTAGCCGTAACTTTTATTTGTCCATTCAAATATAATGTTGTACTCACAGCTGCAAATCCTACTGCCATTAATAGAACAGCTACATACATGAGTAATCTTCTGCTTTTCATTTATTTCACCTTACTTCATCTTACTTCAAGTTAGCATTTATTTAAAGTCTTTCGACAAACTCTATCTTTATTTTTATTATAAAAGAAAAAA
>CAZWKF010000092.1:0-6333 GCA_964634785.1 uncultured Muribaculaceae bacterium | reverse complement strand
CTAGAAATGTCTTTTCCATTTTCTAATGTAGAAAATCCATAACGACGAGATTTCTTATAAGCAGGTCCTGTATATCTTGACATAATTTTTTCTCCTTTCTATATTTTTCATAGTAAAGGTTTTATTCTTCTTCTGTTAGGGTGTCTAATACTCTTTCCCTTTTGGCAGTCTAAGTTACTAGAACTATTACAATTAGACACATTAACAAATGAACGAATAACTGCCAATCACTACGCACTTAGTAATATACACTAATCCTATGCAAAAGTCAATGATTTTAGTACGCATTATTTGTTTCATTCTCTCGTATTTTTTAAATTCTTAAAGAGTCTTTTTGCATTATTATCTAATGTAGATTCAAGTTCTTCATAGCTTATGTTTCTTAACTCACGTATTTTATTAAAGACAAGCTTTCCATCTTCCGTAAAATTGGCACTCATATAGGGATAATCAAGCTCGATTAGTAATTGTTCTAGAGGTACATTACGAACCACTTCTAATGACTTTTTGGCGGTAGTTCTAGTAATGGGTGTGCCAACTGAAATATAGCCATCTCTTCTTATGATTTCTTCTAAATGGTATAAATTAGGTTGAAAACAATGGAAGACAAAACCATAATGAGCTGGATGTTCTTTTAATATCTTTAAAACAAGATCATTGGTGTTATTGCTATGAATAATGATAGGTAGTTTTAAAAAATTGGCAAGTTCAATGGCCTCAATAAATTTTCTTATCTGTGTGGAAAGATCACCATTTGTATCGAGACCTGTTTCGCCTATCGCTACTATACGATGTCTATTTGGACTATACTCACATAGTTTTAAAATACTTTCAACACGTCCTTCTTCTAAAGGATGAATGCCTAAAGCACAGTAGAATTTATCGAAATTACCACTGATTGCAAGAACTTCTTCGTTGGTCTTTTCATTTATTCCTACATTAATGACTTTATTAAGATAGGGAAGACTATTAATTCTAATAAGTTCCTCTCTTAAATTTTTTACATCTTTTGAATTTAAATGGGCATGGGTATCAATCATGGTATCCCTCCTTGGAGTGTTATTATAACAGAAAATAAGAAAAAGAATAGCCTCTTTTTTTCTGTATATTTTTATGTTAAAATGTAGAATAGGAAAAAGGGTGAACAAAATGAGTGGATTACAAAGTCATTTTAAAATGGAGTATAGTAAAATATTGCCAAAAGATGTAAGTGTTGTTCGAGGAAATAAATACCGCATTACAGTATTATCGGAGATTTTAGTCCGCTTAGAATATTCAGAAACGGGTACCTTTGAAGATCGACCTACAGAACTTGTCATGAACCGTGCCTTTGCACCTGTCAAGTTTGAAAAAAAGGAAGATGCCAAATTTTTAACAATTAAGACGCATTATTTTACTTTGACGTATCAAAAAGAGATGCCCTTTATCGGCTCTAAAGTAAGTCCTGATCAATATTTACGTATTGATTTAAATGAGACGGATAAATATTGGTATTTTGGTCATCCTGAAGCAAGAAACTTTAGAGGAACTAATTTCTCTTTAGATGGTGCAGATGGTCATGCTAAGTATGGGAAAGGACTTTACAGTACAGATGGTTTTGTCTCCTTAGATGATTCGAAGACTTTACTCTTTAATGAAGATGGCTCTTTAGGAAAACGAAATGACAAACGAATTGATACCTATGTTTTTATGTATCGAAGAGACTTCGGAGCTTGTTTAAAAGACTATTTTACTTTGACAGGATATCCACCTTTAATCCCTCGATATGCTTTAGGCGTTTGGTGGAATCGCAATATCGCGTATACGAATAAAGATATTGAACAATTGGTTTTTAACTTTGCTAAAAATCGTATTCCCCTTTCGATCATCATGTTAGGTGATAAGTGGCATCGTGAAAATAAAGGAATGACTTCAGGGTTAACTTTTAATGAACAATATTTTAAACGTCCTAAAAAAGTGGCGGAGTTCTTACATGGAAGAAATATCCGCTTAGCTGTTAAAATCAATCCAATGGAGGGAATAAGTCCAACAGAAGATTACTATCTTCCTTTCAAAAATGCATCCGGTAGTGAAGGGGAGGGGATTCTTCCATTTAACGTCTATAATAAGAATATTGTAAGTGCTTATTTTGACTATTTAATTCATCCATTGATGAATTTCGGTGTTGATTTCTTTTGGATTGATTATAACAATAAAAATGATTTGACGACCCTTAGAGCATTAACACATTATCATTTTAATGATTTTAAACAGATTAAAAATAGACGAGGTATTACATTTGCTCGTAATGGATTACTGGCAGCTCATCGTTATCCGATTCACTATACAGGAGAGACAATTGTCAGCTGGAAAAATTTGGAGATGCTTCCTGTATTTAATTCGACAGCATCAAATTTAGGACTTTCATGGATTTCTAATGATATTGGTGGATTTACGGGAGGAATGGAAGATGGCGAATTATTTGCTCGTTTTGTACAGTTTGGCTGTTTTTCACCAATATTTCGTTTATCAGCTGATGAAGGACAGTATTATAAAAGAGAACCTTGGCGTTGGGATATTACAACTCAATCGGTCTGTGCTCAATACATGCGACTAAGACACTCCCTAATTCCTTATCTTTATAGTGAAAGTTATCGCTATAGTCACTTGGGATTACCCCTTGTTCAACCTCTTTATTATCGTTATCCTGAGATTTATGATGAACCTACCTATAAGAAAGAATACTATTTTGGTTCTTCCTTGTTTGTAGCGCCCATTACGAAAAAAAGAGATGTCCTTATGGACAGAACGATTTTAAAACTCTTCTTACCTGAGGGAACTTGGTATGATTTTACAACAGGTAAAAGATATGCTGGGGGAAAAAGATATACAACATTCTATAAACAAGAGGATTATCCTGTATTTGCTAAAAGTGGAACGATTATTCCTTTAGCTATTTTAGATGAAAAGAATTTAAATGATACGAATCCTCCTAAAGAGATGGAAATTCAAGTATTCCCGGGAGCAAGTAATACCTATGAACTCTATGAAGATGATGGCTTATCCTCTTTATATGAAGATAAATTTTATATCATGACGCATATTGATTATACGTATCAACAGAATAATTTTACTGTGATTATAAGACCTATTGAAGGAAAAAGTGGCATTATTCCTGATCATCGTGCGTATCGAATCCGTTTTCGGAATACGCGTGAACCAGATGATGTTATCATTCATGTTGGCAATGAATTAGTAAAAGGGGCCAATACTTATGTAGATAATTCTGACTTTATCGTCGAGTTGCCACCACTTTCAACACTTAAACAAATAACTGTCAATTGTAAAGGAAGAGATATTGAAATTTCTGCCTTGCGTTTAATCAATGATGATATTGACTCTATCTTGAATGATTTGCCAATTGAAACAAAGATAAAGAATGTTATTGGAGAAGTCTTATTAAGTGATACGGAGATTAAACAAAAGCGTATTGAAGTGCGTAAATTAAAGAAATTAGGTGTTAATCAAAAATATATCACGTTATTCTTAAAACTACTTGAATATATTGCCGAAGTCTAGTATAATGAACCTTAAGCAGAGGAAGAAAAAGTAGTAGCAAAGGAAATCTTTAAAGAGAGTCTGTGGTGCTGAAAACAGATAAGAATACTTTGTGAACTTGTTTTTGGATGTGTTAGGTTAAACTCTTTATCGTTTATATGAGTAAAAAATAAGGTGGTACCACGGTCTTTTCGTCCTTTGGATGAGGGACCTTTTTTTATGGAGGATATCATGGAATATGTCATTACATTCTTTCTTCTTTATGTGTTTATCTTTCTTCTCCTTTATCTCTTTTATTATAGGAGAGCAAAGAAGAAGGGAACACTTTCTTTAAATCGCGCCAGTAATTATATTATTAGAAAGTACGATTTAAAGAAGAGTAAGAAAATGGAAGAAAAATTGAATTTTCTTTTAGTTCTTGTGAATAGTTTTATACTAGCTGTTCCTATGACTTTATCTTATTTTATATCGATCCATTACATAGGTATGCTTATTCTCGCGTTTACTCTGTTTATACTCTTATTTTATAGTTTATATAATATTGTAGGAATGATTTTAAAAAGAAAGGAAGATAAAAAATGAAATTGACAATTGAAAAGAAATGGCAAGATTATTGGGATGAACATCACACATTTGAAGTAAAAAATGAAGGGAAGAATCCTTATTACATATTAGTTGAGTTCCCTTATCCAAGTGGAGATGGTTTGCATGTTGGTCATGTTAGAAGTTATACGGCCCAAGATGCGATCGCGCGTATGAAACGTATGCAAGGGTATAATGTCTTATTTCCAATGGGATGGGATGCCTTTGGTTCGCCAGCAGAACGTTATGCGATAAGAAACCATATTCATCCAAAAGATGCCGTGAAGGAAAATATTAAGAATTTTAAAGGACAGATGAAAAGACTAGGTTTCTCTTTTGACTGGACACGTGAATTTTCGACAACAGATCCCGAGTATTATAAGTGGACGCAATGGCAATTTCTACAGTTTTATAAGCATGGTATGGCTTATAAGGATACGATTCCCGTCAATTGGTGCCCGGTTTGTAAAAATGTGTTATCGAATGAGGATGCTGCAGGGGGTGTATGTGAACAATGTGGCTCTCAAGTTGTTCAAAAGGAAAAAAGTCAATGGATGCTTCGCATGAGTGATTATGCCGAAGATTTGCTTACAGGTCTTGAAGATACTCATTTTGCCGAAAAAGTTAAATTGGGACAAATCAATTGGATTGGTAAATCAAAGGGAGCACATGTCAACTTTAAAATTGATGGGCATGATGAAGAATTTACAGTATTTACGACGAGATGCGATACGCTTTTTGGAGCTACTTACTGTGTTTTAGCACCAGAACATAAAGCCGTTGATAAGATTACAACAAAGGAACATCAAGAGGAAGTGAAGAAATATAAAGAAGCCTGTGCCTTAAAAAATGACATGGAAAGAACGGAACTTAATAAGGAAAAAACAGGAGTATTTACAGGTGCTTATGCGATTAATCCTGTGAATAATGCAAAAATTCCAATTTATATCAGTGACTATGTTTTGGCAACTTATGGAACTGGTGCTATTATGGCTGTTCCTGCCCATGATGAAAGAGACTATGAATTTGCTAAGAAATTTAATATTCCAATTGTTCAAGTGCTTGCTAAATCATTTAGAGGGACAGGAGATTCTGCTATCCGTGACGATGCACCGATGACGAATCGCAATGTGGTGAATGTTGTGATTAAACATCCAACTGAAGACAAGTATCTATGTGTTCATAATAAACAGTTTAATTGGATCAACTTTGTCATGGGGGGAATTGAAGGGAATGAATCTGTAAAGGAAGCTGGTATCAGGGAAGTTATTGAAGAAACAGGCTATACAGATATTACCATCGATAAGGAAATGGAATTTATTTATTTTGATAATTTCTATGCCGCTCATAAAAAGGTCAATCGTCATATCACTTGCCATACGATTGTTGGGCATTTAAATAGCTTAACACAGGAAAATATAAATGAAGAAGAGGCTGGTCTAGCTGATGTAGTGTGGATTGATAAAGAGAAATTGATTTCTTCTTTGACAACAGAAGCACATAAATATGACGCTATGCGCGTTCTTAATGGAGAAGGTGCCATGACGGAAGATGGGGTTCATATTAACTCATGTTCCCCATTAGAAGTAACGGGAACACCACATGAAGGAGAGACGAAGAAAAATTCAATTGTGGCTATCGTCTATGATGAAAAACAGGATAAGTATTTAACGATTAATTGGCATGAATTTGGTGGACGTTTATTTATTGGAGGCACTATAAAGGATGGAGAAACACCTCTAGAGTGTGCTTTAAGAGAAGTTGGAGAAGAAACGGGATATCAAAATCTTGAGCTTGTTTCTGTATTGCCTAAAATCAATCACCATTACTATGCTTATAATAAGGATAAATATTTTGATATTATTTCCACAGGTTTCTTATTCAAACTAAAGAGTGATGAAAAGAGTGCTCAAAATTTAGATGAAGATGAAAAATTTGATGTAGAATGGGTAACAAAAGAGACGATTGAAGCAGAAATTAAAGATGAACTACATAAAAAGACGTATGAATATTCTAAAGATGTATCTGCAAATGATTTTTTGGATTTAAATGATTTAGATAAACAAGAAGCAATCGATAAAATGATTACATGGCTAGAAGCTCATGAATGTGGAAGTGCTCAAGTCAATTATAAAATGCGTGATTGGATTTTCTCTCGTCAAAGATTCTGGGGAGAACCAATTCCAATGATTAATTGTCCAAAATGTGGATGGG
>CAZWKF010000091.1:0-6378 GCA_964634785.1 uncultured Muribaculaceae bacterium | reverse complement strand
TTAGCTAAATGAACAACTTGAGCTAAAAATAAATATTTATTTATTCTTGCATTCCCTTCATAGAATTTTCTACCATTATACGAAACAACATTATAATTGAAAAGTTTTCTTTCTGGATCTTTTGAAAGAAAATATTCAGCCACTTGTTTTGCAGTCAACATACGATCACTCTCCTATTCTATTCATATTTTATCAAAATAATAATATGATGTAAATAATTCGATGTAGCAGGTATTATATAATACTTTTAGTTGTAAATCAAATAAAACATTATAAGTCAAAACAATTCTTTTAATAGTTTATAAAAATTAAAACTAGAGTGTGCTCTCTAGTTTTATAATATTAACTATTCTTTTTACTCATTTCTTTTAATTGATACAAAAGATTCATTGCCTCCATTGGCGTCATATTTAATGGATCAATTTCATTTAATTTTTCTTTTACTTCATCCTTTTTTGGCTCTTCATCTAAGTTGAATGCTATCTGTTCAGCATGATGTTTCGTTTGTTTTTTATCTTCACTTTCATAGATTTTTAATATCTCTTCCGCACGTTTTAACAAATCACTTGGAAGACCTGCAAGTCTTGCAACATGAATACCATACGATTTATCTACTGGCCCATCCGTTACTTTATGAAGGAATGTAACATTGCCATTTTCCTCAACCGCTTCTACATGTACATTTTTAATATCCTTATATTTATGATCTAAATCCGTAAGTTCATGATAATGTGTTGAAAATAAAGTCTTACACTTAATATGCTCACTGATATATTCTAAGATAGCGCGTGCTAGACTCATGCCATCATAAGTAGCCGTTCCTCTTCCTAACTCATCAAAAAGAATAAGCGAATCTTCTGTTGCTCCTACTAAGGCATTTTTGGCTTCTAACATCTCGACCATAAAGGTAGATTCCCCACTTACTAAATCATCACTTGCTCCAATACGTGTATAGATATGATCAAATACAGGCAACATACATTCAGAGGCAGGGACAAAAGAACCCATCTGTGCCATAATAACAGTAATAGCAAGTTGTCTCATATAAGTTGATTTACCACTCATATTAGGCCCTGTAATAAGTAAAATGTTAGTATCCTTTGGCATAATAATGTCATTTTTGATATAGGCATTTCCACTGACTTCTTGAACAACTGGATGCGAGCCATCGATAATTCGAATCTCTTTTTCATCTGTAATAGTAGGTCTTACTAAATGGTATTCTTCTGATGCATAAGATAAACTACAAAGACAATCAATTTCACTTACAATCTTTGCGGTCTCTTTTAGAGCAAAAACATGTTTCCTTAAGATGCTACGAATTTCCGTAAATAGTTTATACTCTAAGTCGATAATTCGCTCCTCAGCATTTAAGACAAGCGCTTCCTTTTCTTTTAATTCTGGGGTAATAAAACGTTCAGCATTTGCCAAAGTTTGTCTTCTTTCCCAACCAAAAGAGGGATCAATTTTATCTATTTGACTCTTTGTTACTTCGATATAATAGCCAAACACTTTATTAAATCCTACCTTAAGTGTAGGAATACCCGTTTTCTCTCGTTCCTCATTTTCAATCGAAGAGATAAATTCTTTTCCTCCACTGCGAATGCTTTTTAGTTCATCTAATTCTTTATTATACCCTTCTTTTATGAGATAGCCTTCTTTTACAGTCATAGGAGGTTCTTCATAAATGGCACGTTCAAGTAACTCATATAGTTCATCATGCGTTTCTAACTTAAATTCAAACTTTAACTCTTCTAAAATTCTTTTAACATCAGGTAAAACTTTTAATGAATTTTTAATCTGCAAGACATCTCTTGCATTTAGGGAACCACAAATGACTTTTCCACAAAGTCTTTCGATATCATAAATTTCATAAAAGGAATTTCTAAGTTCTTCTCTTTCTAAGAAGTGATTATTTAAAGCTTCAATATAATCATATCTTTTATTGATTTCAGTCTTATCCTTAAGAGGATTCATAAGCCACGTCTTTAAGTTTCTTGCACCCATGGCAGTCTTTGTCTTATCTAAAAACCAAATTAGTGAATACTTGCGTTCTTTTAGACGAAGCGTTTCAATTAACTCCAAATTGCGGATTGTATGAACATCCATCTCTAAATAGTCATCTCTTTTTAAGAGTTCAACATGACCCAAATGAGTTAGATCCTTTAACTCAGTTACATGTAAATAATAAAGGATATGTTTAATGCCATAGATAACACGTTCATCATTTACTTCTTCATAAATGGAACTATATTCATCCTCTAATAAATCGTCACTTATCGAAATATGAAAATTATAACTGTTTTTTAAAATATTAATAAGTTCAATAGAAAAATCACTCTTGACAATAATTTCTTTTAAATTTAAATTGAGAACTTCATTTAAAAGCGAATCCTGATTATGATTTAGAAAACAAGCATTGACTTCTCCTGTCGAAATATCAACATACGTTAAAAGATAACAATAGGTATAGTCAATAATACTTCCAATATAGTTAAAGTCTCTTTCATTTAAAAACTCTAAATCAACTAAAGTACCCTTCGTAATGACTTCAATAACATCGCGTTTCACCATTCCCTTTGTCGTTTTTGGATCTTCTAGTTGCTCACATATAGCCACTTTATAGCCTTGATTGATAAGCTTTTCAACATAACTTTTTACAGCATGATGGGGAATCCCACACATAGGAATCCGCTCTTTTAGACCGGCATTTTTACCCGTTAATGTAAGCTCAAGTTCACGTGAAGTTACTTCAGCATCTTCAAAAAATAATTCGTAAAAATCTCCTAACCGAAAGAAAAGTAATTCCTCTTGATAGCGATCTTTAACTTCCATATATTGTAACATCATTGGCGATAGTTCGCTTCGATTTACTTCATTTCGTTTCATTTTACCACCTGTATTACCATTATATCAAAAATTTTGCCAATAAAAAAAGAGAAATCTCTTTTTTACAACTAAATAGTTATATTTAAAAACTCATAGGCTATATTATGCGTAGCGAAGAAGACGTGAGCCAACAGTTACACTAATTTCATTTGAAGTATAATACATAAACCAATCCCATAATCCACACGGAAAAGTTCCTGGCCAATCACCACCTACAAAAACTACACGATTACCAGGAGCTTGATAATAAGCATCACTAGTATATGTATTTTTGCTTCCTCCTATAGTTATTGGAAACGCTACTAACGAATGATTAACATCATATCCTAATTTTGCTGAATATCCATCGTTTTTCGCATGACTATAACCAATAGATTGATAATCTCCATCAAAGGTATCTGATGCATACGTATTTGGATTATAATTGATATACGCTTGATAATCTTTAATATTTATTCCATCTACAAATTGCCATACATTTCCATAAATATCTTCTATTCCTCTATAAATAGCTGAGTGTTTTCCATCATTTACTAATGTCCCTGATTTCATTCCTAAATCATTACATCCTCCACTTACTATCGAAGATGTATTACTAATATCAGTAAAACCTAATCCTATTTTTTCTTGACTATCATAATCAGCAAATTCGACTAAATATAACATTTGAATAATGAAATATCTCCAGTCTAATTGACCAAAGTCATCTCCTAGTTTTCTTGCATATGTTCTAAAATTGGTTATGGTGGTATTGACTAAAGGTGTATTTCCACTTCGACTATAGACTTTTGTTGCATTTCCTGACATCGTGTATCTTCCTATACTGAAGGTTTCACTTTTTGTAAATCTCTCTTGAGGATATTTTGAAATGTATTGATACTCTACTCCATCTACTTGTTCTCTTTTATAATAGAATTCTGGTATCCTTGTTAGTACTTGTCCATTACTTCCATCAAATTTGAAATTTTCATCTCCATATTTGGCTGTTTCTTTCTTTGTCACATCATCATAGTTATACGTAATAATATCACTCCAAGGATAAATAGAGTCAAAGTCATTCTTTACAACGCTTCCATCTTTCGTTGCATTCGCTTCTAAACCAACAGCATCTTCTATTCTTTCCCATTTTGTTGATTCTGAATCAATACTTCTTTTTACTCCATAGATTGTTCCATTTTTAATGGCTTCACTTCCAAGAGTTGTTCTTTCTAATGCATTAACAGTAATCGTTATTTCTATTGGAAATGTTATCTCTTCTGTTACTCCTTTGATGACTCTTAATGTTAATGTTCCTTCTCTACTTGTTCTCGCTAAAAGATTACTTGTATCAAAATCATTCGTTACTCTCACATATTCATTTCCATTCGGTACATTTAATGTAACACTTACATCATAGTTCTTGGATGCATTTGTTACTTCATATTTTAATTCATACACTTCATCTATCTTAGTTAAGTTTGCTGTAAAAGTTATATGTGTTTTATCTTTAATTAATGCATTATTCTCTACTCCATTTTCTATTGCTTTACTAAAGTACACATCAAAATCATCTGTATTACTTGCAACATTCGTATTTCCATTAATAAACAATGTTGTACTTACAGCTGCAAAACCTACTGTCATTAACATTATTGCTAATACAAGTAAACTCTTTCTTTTCATAACATCACCTTTAATTTCATCTTACTTCATGTATTTAAATATTTAAAGTCTTTCGACAAACACTCTCTTTATTTTTATTATAAAAGAAAAAAGACGTACCTACAATGAGATAAGTCTCGTTTTACAGCTCATTTGACATAACCGTTTAGTTATATGAAATCACTTTTCTTCTATTCGTTTTTGTTCCTCTTTATATTTATAACCTAGAGAATTATTTACACTGATGACAGACTTGCCAAGTTTTTGTTCTAATTTTTCTCGAGCAACTTTAGAAACATTCCCACCCATTTTAGCAATTTCTTTATTTTCTTTTAATCCATAAGGTTTATGCTCTTTAGCAAGTTCGCGTGTCGCAAGTTCTCCCAAATCAGTTAAAACGACTTCAATATCTGTCATATTATCTCGTAAAGACTCTTTTCTAAGTCCTTTATACGCCTTATACTCATTAGCTTTCATTCCTGACCATTCTTGATATATTTCATTTGTGAGTATTCCATATTCATAGTTCTCTTTAATTCCTCTTTCTTTCCATACATCTGTTAATTTGTTTCTATCGAGAATTCCCTTTAGTCTTCTTTCAATCCACTCATCATTCCATCCTCGTTCGCGGTAATAACTAATGGCTCTTTTAATTGCAATTTCAGGATCAAATACTTCATCGATTCTTTCACTACCAAGTCCTGCTAACCAAAGTTTAAAAGGTTCAGCTTTAGGGCTTGGAACTGATTCAATCAGTCTCAAAATCCCTTTTGTATCAAAGACATCTTGATTATAATACTTTCCATCTTTTGATTTTAATTTCAGTTGACTACAAATTGTAGTCAACTCGGATCCCTCTTTTTTTAATCGCAATTTTAATACTGACCAATATTTTCTAGCATCATTGCTTTCTGTCAATGCCGATATAACATCTACTACACTAAAATAGTATTCTTCTTTTTCACTATTCCAGACACTTCTTATTTCACTACCTTCAAATAAGTTTGATATTGTTTCTAATTTGTTATTTTCCATTTTCCAAAATCCTCCCTGTAATTATCAATATTTTTCTTACTGCTCATCTCATCATTTTAGTTGTTATCTTCCCCCCCTTTGTAGTAAATTCAATATAACATACATTTGTATTGTATGCAATACATTTGTTCTACTTTCGGTATAAAAAAAGAAGATCCCTAATAAATCTTACTTCTCTTCATATTTACATATTTTTTTAAACGGACATTTCTCACATAATGGCTTTCTTGCCATACAGAAATGTCTTCCAAAAAGCAACAGCTGATGATGAAGTTTTAAATAACTTTCTCCCTCAAAATAAGCACATAATTTCTTCTCTACTTCTAATACATCATCTTCACTACTAGCAAGTCCTAATCTTTTAGCAACTCTTTCTACATGAGTATCTACTGCAAAAGCCTGTTCATAAAAGAGATTTGAAAGAATGACATTGGCAGTCTTTCTTCCAACTCCTGGTAAACTCTCTAAAAATTCGCGATTATTGGGAACAACACCATTCTGTTCATTTACTAATCTTTTGGCGATTTCAATCATAAAGCCACTCTTTTTATTCATATTTCCACAGGGTCTTATAATCTCTGTAATCGCTTCTTTATCAGCAGTGGCTAAGGTGAAAATATCATACTTTGAAAAAAGAACAGGTGTTACTTGATTAACACGTTCATCTGTACATTGAGCAGATAACATAACCGCAATTAAGAGTTCATAATCTTTCGTATAGTGAAGGGAGCACTTGGGATCAGGAATAAGGATATCTAAAGCTTTTACTATTTCTTCTCTACTCATTTTCTAACCAATTATAATCAAATAAAT
>CAZWKF010000090.1:0-6464 GCA_964634785.1 uncultured Muribaculaceae bacterium | reverse complement strand
TTAATCCACTACAACCAGAAAACATATAAGACATATTGGTTACATTACTTGTATCAAATCTCGTAATATCTATATTTGTAAGTTTTCTACAAAAGCGAAACATACCACTCATATCCGTTACTTGACTTGTATTTAATTCATTTATACTTAAACTAGTAAGCTCACTACAATATGCAAACATATAACTCATATTTGTTGTTTTACCTGTATCTAAAGCATTTATATTCAAATCTGTAAGGCTACCACAATCGCGAAACATGCCACTCATATCCGTTACCATGCTTGTGTTAAAGTTTTCTAAGCCATTAATCCTAGTCACATTGGTAAAATTTCTAAATAAATTAGATGAATTGGGATTTGCTTTTACTCCTCCATCTTGCCCGATATATAATTCTAACATGTCATTACTATTTTCATCTTTACTATACATCATAATACTTCCATTTTGGCTTGCAGATACGTCCCCTATTAAAGTAGCGCCTTCAGGAATTTCTTTACTAGCTACTAGATTAATTGTTTCCACTTTACTTTTATCCAAATCATGACCTAAATAAGGATCATATTCTTCTGGCGTTATCCATTCTGTAGTCGTAATAATTGTTAAATAATCTTCCTCTTCTATTGTATCTCCACCCAATGATGTTCTCTCAGTTCCTTTTACAGTAAAAGTAACTTCAAAATCATATCTTTCTTCTATTAATACCCCTTTAATCAAAGTTAATGTTAATGTTCCTTTTCTTGTCGTTCTTGCTCCTAATGGACTAATATCAAATTTATTTTCAACTCGTAAGTATTCATTCCCACTAGGTACATTTAGAGTGATATCAACATCATAGTTTTTAGAAGCATTCGTAATCTCATACTCAATTTCATAACTATCTCCCACATTATTTAATTCTGCTTCAAAAGCAATATGCGTTTTGTCTTGTATTAAATTATTACTTTCAACACCATTCGCAATAGCTTTACTAAAGTAAACATCAAAATCACCTATATTACTTGCTACATTGGTATTTCCATTAATAATCAATGTTGTAGATACACTGGCAAATCCAATCACCATCAAAGTAATAGCAAAAGCTATCATTCTTTTTCTATTTTTCATACTCTTCCTACTTTCTTATGTTTATTATATCATCTTTTAAATCTATTTTAACTTGTTTTGCTTTCTCTTATACAACTTATTTACAGCATAAAAAAGTGCTTACACTTTGTAAACACTTACTTTTATAATCTTCTATGTCACTAATATTATATCCACACACCATTAACAGCCATATCAAAATCAATTATTGATTCAAACTATCCTCATTTAATAAGAAATAATATATACCCATTGTTATAATCCCATTATCATCCATTCTGGGCTTACTTACATCACCAACAATTATTATTTTTTTAAATGAATCAGGTATATTTAATAAAGATTTTCTTTCTTGCATTTCTTTTAAATCACTCTTCATTTCAAACGCTGATTGGATATATATTCTTTTGCTACCTTGATTACATACAAAATCAACTTCATTTTGAGATTTTATGTTATTTCCATTTTCATTTGTTTTATTTACTTCCACACTACCAACATCAACATTATATCCTCTTCTAAGTAACTCATTATATATAATATTTTCCATTATATGTCCTTTGTCTACTTGTCTAAAGTTTAATCTAGCATTTCTTAAACCAATATCCTCAAAGTAATATTTATACGGTGTATTAATATACTTTTTACCTTTGACATCATATCTTTGTGCCTTAGTTATCAAAAACGCATCTTCAAAATATTCTAAATACTTACTTATAGTTTTATCACTTAATGTTATATTTTTTTCACTTTTAAATGTATTTTGTAAATTATATGGATTTGTTAAGGAACCAATTCCTGACGAAATTATATTTAATAATTCATTTAATTCTTCTACATTTGATACATTATTTCTTTCTATAATATCTCTTATATAGGTTTCTTCAAATAAATTTTTTAAATAATTGGACCGTTCATTATCCGTTTCAAAAGATAACGTATAAGGTAAACCACCATAAATACTATATTGTTCATAGCCTTCATATTGATTACCATCAAATCCAGTCATATATTCACTAAAGCTTAAAGGATAAACATGAACTTCATCACCCCTGCCTCTAAATTCTGTAACAACATCTTTCGATAATAATTTAGCATTTGAACCTGTTACATAAACTTCTATGTTATCCTCATAAAGAAAAGTGTTTAGTACTGGAACAAAATCATCCATTTTTTGAATTTCGTCTAATAATAAATAATATTTTTTATCATCTTTTATTAATGTTCTTATATGTTCAATAAACTTATTACCATTTAATAATGGTTCATTTTCCTTAATATCTAACGGAATATATAATATGTGATCTTTATCATTATTTTTAAGTAAATACTTATAAAATATTTTTTTTAATAAATATGACTTCCCACATCTTCTTATTCCCGTTATAATTTTTATTTGTCCATTACCATCTTTTTTTATAAGTTGATTTAAATAAAAATCTCTTTTTATTTCTTTCATAAATTATCACCTCACATATGATTACACTTAATTATACTATAAAAAAGATATATTGTAAATCGATACATTCCGAATTTTTTCGGAAATCCGAAATTTTTCGGAGTGGATTAAAAATTTATTAATTTTACTTTATTTTAATAATTTACAAAGAAAAAAGAGGAAGTTCCTCTTAAGCTACTTGTGTACCTTTTACGACTTTTGAACTACCTGATTTAGTTTCTATCATTTTATCCACTAAATCTGATGCATCTGCTGTGTAATTTACTGTTATTTGGGCTCCATCTTCTGTTGCTGCTCCTTCAAACATATTATTATAAATTGTACAATTTGTTCCTCTTATCGTTACTGTTGTTGTTAATTTATAACACTGATAAAACATCTGTCTCATATTTGTTACATTGCTCATGTCAAATCCGCTTATATCTAAATTTGTTAGACTACCACAAGCCCAAAACATGCAATCCATATTAGTCACATTACTTGTATCAAAGTTGCTCAAATCTAAGTTTATTAGCTTACAATTGCCAAACATAAAACTCATGTCGGTCACATTACTTGTATCAAAGGTACTTAAGTCTAAATCGGTTATTTTAAATGAAGAAAACATATAGCTCATATTTGTTACATTACTCGTATTAAAATGACTTAAATCTAAATTCGTAAGACTATCACAGGCAGTAAACATACCGCTCATATTCGTTACATTACTCGTATTAAAATGACTTAAATCTAAATTCGTAAGACTATCACAGCTTCTAAACATACTACTCATATCTGTTACATTGCTTGTATTAAAATGACTTAAATCTAAATTCATAAGACTATCACAATCTCCAAACATATTGTTCATATCTGTAACCTTACTCGTATCAAAATTAGCAAAGCCCTTTATTTCTTTAAGTGATGATGGATTAGCATACCCATTTTCAATAGCAAACATATCTCGCATATTTGTGACTTTACTTGTATCAAAAGTGCTTAAATCAAGACTTATTAAATCGTTACAGTTATAAAACATCATTCTCATATCCGTCACATTACTTGTATCTAAATTTTCTAACCCATTTATTGCAGTTAAATATTTAAAATCATCAAACAATCGCGACGAATCTGGATTCGCGACTACTCCACCATCTTGCCCTATATACAGTTCTAGCATATAATCGTTATCTTCATCTTTGCTGTACATCATAATACTACCATTTTGTTTTTCAGATACATCTCCTACAAGTGCTGCATTACTAGGAACTTCTTTACTAGATACTATATTGATTGTTTCCACATGATGTTTGTTTAAAGTATACCCTAAGTAATAATTATACTCCTCTGTTGTAGGTATGTCCTTTGTCATAGCTAAAGCTAAATAACTTTTTCCTTCATTTTTTATTTCATCCCCACCTACAGTATCTCTTTCTACTGCTGATCCTACTATTTCATAAGAAATTGTAAATTGTTTTTCTTCTAATACTCCCTTTATCAATTGAATGATAATTCTTCCATCTCTTGTTTCTCTTGCCTTTAATGGACTCACTGTATCTATATTATTTGTAATTTCTAAATACTCCGATGTTTCTCCTGTATAGTTTACTTTAAATGTTGCATCATAATTCTTACTTCCATTGGTAACTGTGTAATTAAGAATATATGTATCTCCTACTTCACTTAAGTTTGCAGTAAATTCAAGATGTGTTTTATCTTTGATAAGACTTCCATTCTCTGTTCCATTTTCGACTGCTTTACTGAAGTATACATCAAACTCATTATTGTTTCCTGCTACAAAGGTTTGTCCATTTAGGTATAGTACTGTTGATACACTAGCAAATCCTATTGCCATTAAAGTAATAGCTAATGCCATAATCATTTTCTTATTTTTCATATATTTCCTACTTTCCAAAAGAGAAAGATTTCCTTTACTCTCTACTTTATATTTTACACTTTTTTTTTTTTTTTTTTTTGCACCTCTAAATTAAAAAGTCAAGCCAAAATCTTTAAAATTATACATCTTATTTACAGAGCATTAAAAAAGTGCTTACACTTCGTAAACACTTACTTTCTTCTTACTTCTTCCACAACGTTCATATCTAACTACACCAGATACTTTAGCAAATAATGTATGATCTTTACCCATGCCAACATTCTTTCCTGGGAAAATCTTTGTTCCTCTTTGTCTATAGATAATTGATCCAGCATTAATTTTTTCTCCATCTGCTGCTTTAGCACCTAGACGACGACCAGCACTATCGCGACCATTTTGTGTAGATCCTTGCGCTTTAACGTGAGCAAAAAGTTGAATATCAAAAGTTATCAATTCAAATAAATTTTTCATGATTCTTCCTCACTTTCCATTTTTATATTTTCGGGATATTGAACCATTACATTTTTTAAAGCATTCATCATATTTTGGATAAGTGTCTCAGTTACTTGATCATGTTTTTTTATCTCAATCACCATCAAGTTTTTCTCTTTATCTTCCATTTGGTAGTCTATTGCTTCTTCATCAAAAGCATAAATAGCCCCAACTGTTGTAAAGAAGATAGAAGAAACACTTGCGCAGACGATATCAGAGCCCTTCTCTTTATATCCAGAATGTCCTTCTATTAAAATACGTTCCTTTTCCCTTTTAACGATAATCATATTAACCTTCAATTCTTTTAACAACTAATTTTGTATAAGGTTGTCTATGACCCTTAGTATTGCGATATTTTTTCTTTGGGCGATATTTAAATACGACAATTTTTTTCGCTTTTCCATGTTTTACCACTTCACAAGTGATTTTAGCCCCACTTACAAATGGAGTACCAATCTTATCACCTACTTGATAGACATTGCTAAATTCTACTGTACTACCAACTTCAGCATTTAACTTTTCAACATAGAGTTCATCGCCTTCAGCAACATAATATTGCTTACCACCAGTTTCAAATACTGCTTTCATTACTTAACCTCCTTAATTTTTTTGAAGACTCGCCAAGTAAGGTGTGCTTCTGCAACTTTTACCTTTTTTGTGCGGTTTGTAATGAATACTTACAAACATCTAAAATACTATCAAACTTTAACTTGTTTGTCAATCAATTTCCCTCAAAATAATGACGAAGTAAGACATTTTCATGTTGATATTCTCTTCCACATTTTATGTAGTTTTCCCGAGATTTATAAATATTTTTTAAAGATACAACATATTTCTTTTTTTTATAGGTTTTCTTTCTTAAATATCTTTCTAATAAGAATTGATGATAATAGTAAGGAAAATAGAGAACCCTTTTTATATTCATGATGTATAAAAAGACAAAGAGAAGAACACTTTTTGTCACATAAAAGAAAAGAAAAAGGAAAACAAAACTGAGTATATTCAAAAGAAAAATACACCTCTTATAGGAAAAGATATTTTCAAAAATAGACAAGAGTATTTTATACCCATCAGATGGATAGATAGGAATACTATTATAGAGAATTAACGATAGATTGAGCATTTTAAATACTTGATAATTGACACTGCTACTTTCAGGGATAATAAGAAATAATAAACTTTGAAAGAGTATTCCTGCAATACTGATAAAAAAAAGATGTCTTGAAGGAATTAAAAGATCAATATTGGTTTCAATATTTCCTCCTAAAGGATAAAGGAATATCTTTTTTATTCGATAATGGAAAAGATAAATCACTAAAATATGTCCAAGTTCATGGGTAATAAGAATACCTAAGAAGATACAGACATAATTAATATACCCTGAAAATAAAAGAAGAAGTAAAAAGAGCAAAAATGAATAGTGAATATTAAAGATATTCTTCATATTCTAAATACTCATCACCCTTTGTAATAGTCAAATACAAATAGTTATCAATCGTACTTCCTAAAATAGAAGAATCCTCTACATAGTCATATAGATGAACAGATATATTTTCAAGATTTGAATACCAAAT
>CAZWKF010000089.1:0-6696 GCA_964634785.1 uncultured Muribaculaceae bacterium | reverse complement strand
CAAGAAGCCAAATGATTTTTCCTTTTTTAGGAAGTAAACAATAACTGAGAAGAGAAATACATACAAAAAGGAAAAAGATACCACTCGTTAAACTCATATTATCCCTCTTCCACTAGTTCAATAAGACCAATATCCCACATTAGAAAAGCGACTTTACGTCCATTAAAGAGTTTAGCAGGTCTAGATTCTCTTACTAAAAGGGCTCCTAAGCTCTCTAATTTTTGAACTTCTTTTTCTATATTTGTTGTCGAATAACAAGTATGATATAGATACTGGCGTTTTTTGATATAATTTTTAACAACATTTCCCTCGATAAGTTCGAGTTCTATCCCCTCTTCTAACTTTATCATACACAAAGTTGCATCTTGTAACTCGTCATAGAGAATCTCACTCTTTTCAGATATATTCATGACACTTGCCAACTTTTCAAGTGTATCTTTAATACTCTCAGTAGCAATGCCAATATGATGAAACTTCATTGTTATCCCTCTAACTTAGAAGAAATAAGATTGATCATTTCCCCTACATTTTGTAAATGAGCCACTTCTTGCATCGAAAACTTAATCTGAAAAGTCTCTTCTACTGCCACAAGTAAATTGATATGCTCTAAGCTATCCCAATCTTCAATATCATCTGCTGTTGTATTTTCCGTAATGCGTATTGTATCATCATCAAATACTTCACAAAAAACGGTATTTAATTTTTCTATAATCTCATCTTTATTCATGATTTACCTCCACATATTTTGTTCTTTTTTCATATTTGTCTACTTCTAATTTATATTCTTTTTCTCCATTTTCATAAACATGAGTTAAAGTGAATCCCTGCTCTTCATAAAAGTTTTCCACCATCTTATTCTTTGATGTCGGAATATACTTTCCTATAATGGTAATAATACCTCTTTCTTTTGCCTTGCTAACTAACGTATCCATCATGGCAACTTCCATTTCTCTTTTTAAGACTCGACAAGACATCAACCACAAGTCAATTTGTAGATACTCTTTTTCCCTTTTACCAATGATTAAAGAGACAATGCCATTATCGCCAAAGATATCAGAAAGCTTTCCATAAAGGGTTAGATAAGCAGGATTGTTAAGTATCTCTTCAATCTCTTTATAGGTATATCTTTTCGTCGTTAAATTGAATTGATTGCTCTTGTTGGTAAGTTCAGCAATTCGTTCTAGATAAAGAGGAGTAAAGGCACGTATCTCGGCTTTCATCTCAAGGGACTTTAAATAATCTTCATAATGAGTAAAATGTTCTTTTGCTTCTTCTCTTTTTAAATTTTCTTGATAGAGTTCTGTCTTTTTTAAATTTTCCTGACTGAGAGTAGTGACTTCAAAATAACCATTTCGATCAAGAATGTGAATATACTCTTCTGGTAAAGTGAGTTCAGGAATTCCAACACCTAAGGAAGCATCTCCTACCTCTTTTCTCTCCGCTGGATTGTCATCGACGAAGACAAAACTATCAACACCTAACTGTAAAGTAGAAGCAAGTTTTTGAATATTTTTACTTTTAGGTTCCCAGTTGGCTATAATTTGAATGAAATCTTCCTCTTTTAAACTGTTTTCTGGATGATGAATCCCAGCAAGGGCATTTTCTCTTTCATTTTTAGAAATGACATTTAGAAGGACTCCTAGTTTTTTTTGTTCAAGAAGATACTTTTGAAAAGCAGAAAAACTCTCTCCTTCTGCCGTTTCTTCACCAATTTGAATTCCTTCAACACCATCATCCCCGATAATACCTCCCCAAAGCGTATTATCTAAATCAAGTGCAAGTGCTTTTTTATTCTTTCCATAGATGGATTTAATAATCTTAGATAGATTGAAAGAAAGAGAAGGAATGGCTTTCATATCACAAGCATATTTATATAAATACCATGCTCCTTCATTATGCCACTTATCAAGTCCATAACAAGAGGCAACATACTGTAAATCTTGTACAAAGAATCCCTGATGTTCTCTTGCATACGTATAGATAAATTCATTTAAACGATTGATAAAATGTATTCTTCCATGAATATCACTACACTCTTTATTCCCAAGTATTCTTACAGGAGGCAATTCAAAATTATTTTGAATGATAATCGCTTGATATTTTTCTTCCAATGACTTCCATATGGCTTGGTATTTTTGTGTTTCTTCTTTAAAATAGTTTTCTATCATTTCTTCTGTATCAGCAATGGATGGAAATCTCTTTATATTGCGCACCGTCGTATGAATGTAGATAATATCTGGTTTGAATGTATCTAAGATTTCATTTCCAAATAAGGCATCTTCATAATATTTATTATATTCTGATTCGTAAAAGATAGGTTTTATTCCCTCATTAAGTAAGAATATTTCTAACATATTCTTTACTTCACTTGTTGTCGATCCCCCTAAAATCGCGATTCTTTTTTCAAGAAGTCCTTTCTTTAATAGAAGTTCATTTTTTAATTTTCTTTTATTTTTGATAATAAACTCAACATCTAATGGATAATCAAGTACACCCATACTACCACCTATAAGTAATTATAGAACAAAATACCTTCCAATTCAATTTTATTTCGACTATAATATTGAAAAAAGGTGATGTTATGAAAATAGGAATCGATATTGTAGAAAATAAACGTTTACAGAATAAAAGTCCACACTTCGTTGATTTGGTTTTAACAAAAAAAGAGCAAGAGCTCTATAAAGTGGAAGGAATTTCCTTTCTTTCAGGAAGATTTGCTTGCAAAGAAGCGGTTATGAAATGTCTTCCTAATACAAAGGAACTTAGCTTCTTAGATATTGAAATATTAAGAAACGAAGATGGTTCTCCAAGTTGCTCCATTCCAAACGTTGAAGTTTCTATCTCTCATGATGAAAATTATACAGTCGCTATGGCAATTAGGTCTAAGTAGTTTATGCGTAGCGAAGGAGACAGGATGCCGTATATGGACTTGTTGTAGATGAATTAGGTGCTAAATTCCAAAGCCACATTCCAGCTAATAAATTGTGGATAAATCTTCCACCTAAAATAATAATATTATTCCCAGTAGAATACTCATATCTATCTGGAATAAAAGTAGACGAGCTCCCTCCTACTGATGTAGGAAAAGAGACTAATGGATGATTCTCATCATAACCCAAAGATTTAATTTCTCCACTTTGTTGGTTATTCATATAACCCAATGATTGATAATCGCCATCAAAGGTATCGACTACGTAAGTCTTAGGGTTATAGTTAATATAAGCTTGATTTCCTTTTAAATTGATACCATCTACAAACTGCCATACATTGCCAAAAATATCTTCTATTCCTCGATAGATTACGGAATTTTTCCCATCATTTATCTTACTTCCCGATTTCATTCCAAGTGAATCACAACCTCCACTAGTGATTGCTCCTGAATTATTTGTATTTCCTAGTCCTAATACCTCTTGACTATTATAATCCGCATATTCAACTAAATATAACATTTGAATAAGGAAAAAACGATAATCTAATTGTCCAAAATCACTTCCTAAATTTCTCGTATAGTTTCTAAAATCTGTTATTGTAGTATTAACTATTGGTTTATATCCACTTCTACTAAAAACTTTTGTAGCACTTCCTGACACGGTGTATCTTCCTACACTGAATGTTTCACTTTTACTAAATCCCTCTTGTGGATACTTTGATATATATTGATATTCTACTCCATCTTTTTGCTCTCTTTTATAATAGAATTCTGGTATTCTTGTTAAGACTTGTCCATTACTCCCATTAAAGGCAAAATTATCATCACCATATTTGGCTGTTTCTGTCTTAGTTACATCGTCATAATTATAGGTGATAATGTCACTCCATGGATAGATATTATCAAAGTCATTCTTTACAATACTCCCATCTTTGGTTGCATTTGCTTCTAGACCAACAGCATCTTCTATTCTTTCCCATTTTGTTGATTCTGAATTGATACTTCTCTTTATTCCATAGACTTTTTCACGTTCGATTTCCTCTCCACCTAATTCTGTTCTTTCTACCGCATTGACTGTAATTGTGATTTCTATTGGAAATGATATTTCTTCTGTTGCTCCTTTAATAGCTTTTAAAGTTAATATTCCTTCTCTACTTGTTCTTGCAAGTAAATTACTTGTATCAAAATTATTCGTTACTCTTATATATTCATTTCCATTAGGTACATTAATATTTACACTCATATCATAGTTCTTACTAGCATTTGTCACTTCATACTTAAGTTCATATGTCTCATCTATCTCATGAAGTTCTGCTGTGAAAGCAATTAGAAAATTCATTTATAAACTGTATAACATCCATTTTTTCACCCCTAAAATAATGTTAAATCTTTTCTATACTTTGGATAATAATTTGAAAGTTAGCATATCTTTTTTCAACACGACCTTTAATTCTTACTAAGTCGCCCACTTTAATATTCTCAAGTTCCTTCATTCTATCAGGAAATAAAGTAAACTCCCCACTAAGCGTCTCATCACTTGCTTTTATAAAAGCCATCTCTTTATTATTTTTGGTCGTAATTTTTTTGACTGCCTCTAATAATACCACTGTCTCGATATACTTGTCAAAGTAGCGAGCAATATGAATTTGTTTAAAGAGATCAGGGTATTTGCTTGCAGGATGCGTTGAAACATAATAGCCAAAGAACTCAAGTTCTTTATTCATGAGATCAATCTCAGGAAGTTCTGGCACTTCGATCATTTCTGGTTTACTCACTAAAGAGTCATCTAAGTCGCGAATTAATTCGGCGTAAGTAATCGAAGAGGCAATGTTTTTAAGTAAAGTGGCACGATTATAACCAAAAGTATCTAAAGCACCTGATAAGATTAAACATTCTAACGTCTTTTTATTGACATTGAAACCATAGCATCTTCCCATAAAGTCAAAGAAGTCAGCAAACGGTTTGTCTCCTCTTTTAGAAAGGATCGCTGTACTAGAAGCAATTCCAAGGCCTTTAATGACACGCAAAGGAAGACGTATTCCCTCATCACTTCTTTCATATTCATCGGTTGAAAGATTAATATCGGGTTTTAAGACTTTAATACCGCTCTTTTTAGCTTCGTCCATATACTCTTTGGTTTTTGCTTCCCCTCCTACATTGGCATTGAGTAGTTCAATATAGAAGATTTCTTTAAAGTGTGTCTTTAAGTAAGCCATTTGATAGCCAATAAAGGCATAGGCAACAGAATGAGATTTATTAAAACCATAATCAGCAAACCGAACAATTAAAGAAAACACTTCTTCTGCTTTCTCTTTCGTATACCCATTTTCAATTGATCGACTTATAAAACGCGTTTTCTCTGCTTCCAATACTTCATGTTTCTTTTTACTAATGGCTCTTCTTACAATATCTGCTTCTGCATAGGAATAGGCAGCCATAAATCTTAAAATTTCCATGATCTGCTCTTGATAGACAATAATACCATAGGTACTTTCTAAGATAGGTTTTAAAGATTCATCGATATATTCTACTTTTTCTTTTCCATTTTTGCGATTTAAAAAAGTATCAATAAATTGCATCGGTCCCGGTCTATAAAGAGCAAGACAGACGACCAAGTCTTCAAAACAAGTAGGTTCTAGTCTTTTTAGGAAGTTGCGCAACCCTACAGACTCAAATTGAAAAATACCCACAGTATCTGCCTTCCCAAATAGATGATAAACAGCTTTATCATCTAAGGGAATTGTATTGATATTTAACTTTCTTCCCTTTATCTTTTCCACTCTTTTTAAGACATTGGCCAGTAAAGTTAAGTTGCGTATAGATAAAAAGTCCATCTTAAGAAGACCTAAATCTTCTACTTCATCCTTAGGAATTCCTGTAATATATTCATCGCCACTTTTCATCAAAGGAATTAGATTTTTTAGAGGTTCACTAGAGACAACAACTCCTGCTGCTCCAATCGAGATATGGTTCTTTAACCCTTCTAAATACATCGATTCTGTATATACTTTATGCAAAATAGAATTATGGTTTAAAAGTTCATTTACGGCAGTTGTCTTATTTTGTTCCAAGGTACATTTTGAATCGATGTACTTAAGTAAACGATTGAGATTTTCCTCTTTAACATCATTAATTTTACCCACAGTTCTTAGAACTTCTTTCGCTGTCATTGTACTATACGTCATAATTTTAGCAACACATTCATCGCCATAACGTCCCTTTACATAGTCGATGACTTCATCTTTTCGATTATCGACAAAATCCACATCAATATCGGGCATGGTAATACGTTCAGGATTTAAGAAACGTTCAAATAATAGATTGTATTTTAAGGGATCAATCCATGTAATACCTAGAGAATAAGCAACTAAGGAACCCACCGCTGAGCCACGTCCTGCTCCTACTAAGATATCATTTTTAATGGCAAAGCGAACATAATCTAAGACAATTAAAAAGTAATCGGTAAACCCCATTTTAATAATGACATCAAGTTCATAATCTAATCTCTCTTGATAATGATTAGGAATCGTTCCTCCTAATCGCTTTTTTAGTCCTTTAAAAGCAAGTTCTTTTAAATAAGCATTAGAATCTTTTATAGAGGTATCATAATGAGGGATATATCGTTTTCCTCTTGGATATTCGATATTGATTAAATCGGTAAAATAGGTATTATCAATTGGTTCCTCTTTTAAAACATCCTCTTGATAATCTAGGAGTTCCATATCTCCTAGTTTGAGATTTTTTTGAATCATATGTAGATAATTGAC
>CAZWKF010000088.1:0-6719 GCA_964634785.1 uncultured Muribaculaceae bacterium | reverse complement strand
AACCATTTTACAATGGTTTGTGAAGATTTATAATTTCAAAAGTGTTAAATTCCCGTATATACACATAAAAAAGTGAAATTACTCTTAGCTGATTATAACTTTTAAAAAAAGTTTTAAAGATCCATGATATAATGAAGAAAAGGTGATGGTAAAATGGCAAAGAAGATTGTATTAATTGATGGAAATAATTTGATGTTTAGAAGTTACTATGCTACGGCTTATACAGGAAATTTAATGAAGAATTCTAAAGGGCAACCTACTAATGCTTTATATGGGTTTGCTAATATGATGAATAAAATCATTACAGAAGAAAATCCAGAATATATGTGTGTTGCATTTGATGTTGGGAAGAGCTTTAGACATCGTGAATATGAAGAGTATAAGGCTGGGAGAAGTCAAACACCAGATGAACTTATCAGTCAAATGCCAATTGCGAGAGACATGCTTAATCATATGGGCATATTTAATATCAACGTTTTAGATTATGAAGCAGATGATATTATTGGAACGCTTTCTAAAAGAGCCAATGAAGACCCTGAATGGGATGCCTTACTCGTCACAAGTGACCATGATTATTTACAACTTATTACCGACGTTGTCAACGTCAAACTTTTGCGTCCCAAAGACTTTATCAAATATACACCTACAAATTTTAAAGAGGATTATGGAATAGAACCTAAACGCATCATCGATTTAAAAGCTTTGATGGGAGATGCATCGGATAATATTCCTGGAGTTCCTGGAGTAGGAGAAAAGACAGCCTTGAAACTTTTAGTTGAATATGGGACTTTGGATAACTTATATGCCAATATTGATAAAATAAAGGGAAAACTACAAGAAAAACTGATTCAAAATAAAGACAGTGCCTATTTTTCCTATAAACTAGCAACTATTTGTTGTGATGTCCCTCTTTCTCATAGCTTTGAAGAGATGAAATATGAAGGACCAAAAGATTCACTGGATGATTTCTATCGTGAACTTGAATTCTATTCCTTAATCAAAAATCAGACCCCTGTAAAAAGGGTCGAAGTACCTACAGAATCAAAAGTGTTAGAAGATGTCAAAGAGATCAATTTAGATGGTGAAATTGCCTATTATATTGAATGTGATCAAGAAAATTATCATATGGCAAATATTTTAGGAATGGGTTTATATGATGGAGAAAATTTATTCTATGTAGAAAAAGAAAAAATACAGGAAGTCTTTGATTATACAAAAGATGTTGTTAAGTATACCTTTGATTATAAAAAGAATATTTGTCTATTACATCGCTTTGACACGAATACCATCTATGATATGAATTTAGTTGCCTACCTTTTAAATAAAATGACAAAAGATGACATTGCTCTTTTAATGAACAATGATGGGATAACGATTCCACTTTATCATGAGATGATAAAAAAAGAGATGGACATTAAAGCCTATGTGACAATGAAGGCAAAGTATATCTATGATTTACATGATAAGTATATTGATGATTTAAAAAGTGAAGAGATGTATACGCTTTATACGGATATTGAACACCCTTTATCAAAAGTACTTGCGAAGATGGAACTTACAGGGATACTCTGTAATCGCAAAATTTTAAAAGAGATGCAAGTTGAGATGAAAGGCAAAATAGAAGCTCTTGAAAAGGAAATCTATGCTCTTTGTGGGGTTGAATTTAATATTTCTTCGCCAAAGCAATTGGGAGAAGTTCTCTTTGAAACTTTGGGACTCCCTCATGGCAAAAAGGGGGCGACAGGATATAAAACAGGAGCAGAAGTCTTAGAAAAACTAATTGGAGAACATCCCGTTATCGAAAAAATTTTACTTTATCGAAACTATACGAAACTCAATAGCACGTATTTAGAGGGTTTAAATAAATACATCATGGAAGATGGAAGAATTCATACGATTTATAAACAAGCGCTTACACGCACGGGACGTCTTTCCTCAATTGATCCAAATTTACAAAATATTCCTGCAAGAGATGAATTAGGAAAACTTGTACGTAAGGCTTTTGTTCCCGAATATGAATCATTCTTATCCGCTGATTATTCACAGATTGAACTGCGAATTCTTGCTCATATTTCAGAATCTGATGGATTAATTCATGCCTTTGTAAAAGGGGATGACATTCATACGAAAGTAGCATCTGATATCTTTGCTAAGCCTATGAGTGAAGTAACAAAAAATGAAAGAAGAACAGCAAAGGCGGTAATCTTTGGTATCGTCTATGGTATCAGTGGATTTGGCTTGGGTGAAAACATTGGCATATCTCCTAAGGAAGCCAAACAATTTATCAATAAATATTATAAATTATATCCGGGTGTAAAAGAGTATATGGATTTAATTGTGAAAGATGCCTATGATTCAGGATATGTAAGAACTTTGTTTAACCGCAAACGAAATATTGATGAACTCTTCTCAAGTAACTTTATGATACGACAAGGTGGGGAAAGAATTGCGCTTAATACACCGATTCAAGGTACAAGTGCCGATATTATTAAAAAAGCGATGGTAGAGATTGATGAGGCTTTTGAGGCCAATCATATTGAATCGAAAATGCTTCTTCAAATACACGATGAACTTGTTTTTGATGTAAAGGAGTCTGAAAAAGAAAAAGTTGTTGATATTGTCAGAACGATTATGGAGTCAACCGTGAAGTTATCCGTTCCTCTTAAAGTAAGTACAGACTTTGGAACTGACCTTTATGAGACAAAATAAATTGACTCTTATCTCCTTTTCGTTTAAAATAGTCCTCAAAAGTGAGGATTTTTTATGGAATTAAGTGAAAGCACAAGAAGTGAATTAAGAAAATTAAAAGAAGAGACAATTTGTCTTTTACATAATAAATCGCTTTATCAAGAGATCTTTGCCCTTTTAAAAAGTGATTTAGACTTTCTTCATAAAACAAAGTTAGAGATTACAGATGATTATATTCCCACACAATATAGTAATGAAAACGATGCTCTTCTTTTGAACTTGGAAGAAAATTATGATTTTTGTAAAAAACTTGCTTTAAGTTGGAGTTCCTCTATATCACGAGAAAAAGTAGAAGATTTGACTAAGGAGCTTATTTTTCTAACTATGTTTCATGAAGTGACGCATGGAGAACAAAGAGCTTGTGCATTAGAAGATTACTCTCCTTATAGAGAAGTCAATCGTTTCTATCGCGTGTGTAATCAAGTAGCAAATCGACTAAATCCTTTTTACCATCTAAATTATCACTTTAGAGGTCCTCAGTTTTCCTTTGAAAGAAATGCCAATTTAAGTGCTTACCGTGAACTCGTTTGCATAGGAAGTGAAGAATTAACCGATATTTATAAACAGGCTTTCTTAGTTATTTATGTTGAGAACTATAGCTATGATAGGAAAGTTTTAGCTCCTGCTTTGAAGACACTTCATATGATGGGGAAGAAGTATGATTTCTTAAATGGAGGGATTCCAACACCTGTATTGGTGGAGCATGGTTTTGCTTTACTTCCGAAAGATTATAATGAATACATTGTTGAAGTAGACGCGGTAAGAGATGCCAATCAAGCTTATCAATTGTGTTTAAAAAAATTAGGAAAGAAGGAGTAGTATGCCAGAGATAGCAGAAGTTAGAACTGTTGCTAAAACTTTAAATAAAAAAATAGTGGGAAAAAGAATAGTGGGCATAGATGTTTATTATCCCAAAATGATCGATGGAGATATTAAAGCCTTTAAAGAAAATATTATAGGAACAGAATTTAAAAATGTTCATAGTTTTGGTAAGTGGCTTTTTTTTGAACTGAGTGATAAAATTTTGCTTTCTCATTTGCGAATGGAAGGAAAGTATTTTATTAAATCGAGTTCTGAAAACTTAGAAAAGCATGAGCATGTCGTCTTTCATTTAGAGGATGGATTTGACTTGCGGTATCATGATACGAGGAAATTTGGACGTTTGAAACTTGTTTCAAAGGAGAATGTTTATTCGCTTAAAGAAATTAATAAACTGGGTTTAGAACCAGATGATGTAACTCTTACCGACCTATACCTATATGAAAAGATAAAAAAGAAAAAGAAACCGATAAAATCGCTTCTTCTAGATCAGACAATCATTAATGGTCTTGGAAATATCTATGCCGATGAAGTTCTTTTTGCCTCAAAAATTCATCCTGAGACATTAGGAATAAAGTTAACAAAACGAGATACAAAAGCAATCGTCGAATCGGCAAATCGAATTATTACAAGAGCAACTGAATTAGGTGGCTCAACCATTAGAAGTTATACTTCCTCATTAGGTGTTTATGGAAGTTATCAAAATGAGTTAAAGGTTCATACGAAAGAGAAATGGCCTTGTCCAAAGTGTGGAACTTCTATAAAAAAGATTACGGTAGGAGGAAGAGGAACTTATTATTGTCCCAAATGTCAAAAAAGAAAATAAAAATGGTATATACTTCACTGAAAACTTCATACTTTATGGAGCTTTTTTGTTTTAAAATAAAAGTTATATAAATAAAAAAGCACTTGTTTTAAGAACAAATGTTTGATATAATGGATTTGGATATATTTAATTGGCGTTAGGTGCACTCCTTTTATACCAAGTGTAGAAGGAGGTGATTTTTATGACGAAAAGAGAATTAGCTCAATTTATTATAATAATCCTCCTATTTATTTTAGTATTTGTAATACTATTTAAATAGAAAAGCACACTAACGCTTCAGTTGGAGTATTAGTGTGCACAACCAATTTTTAAGGAGTGTACCTAACCATACGAAAGTTAAGTATATCCTCATTTATTATATGAAGTTTCCTTCATCTATATACAGATTAACATAAAAAAGTATTTTAAGCAAGACTCTTCATCATTTCATCAGATTAAAATCTTATTGTATTTTACTTAAAAGTCCTGTTTTTGACGTAAAGATACTATTTTTTTTCTATTTTGTTTGCTATAATGATAGTAGGGTGGAATTATGGAGAGTATCTTCGGATTAACTTTAAATGACTTGACAGAACAATTAGTGTCTTTGGGATTACGTCCGTTTACTGCAAAACAGATTTATGATTGGCTCTATAAGAAACGTATATTTGTGTTTGAAGAGATGACCAATATAAAAAAGGACTTCATTCCCTTATTACATGAACACTTTGATACAACCCTTTTACACTTAAAAAGGAAACAAGAAAGCACACTTACAAACAAGTATCTCTTTGAACTTGAGGATGGTTCTTTGATAGAGGCAGTCTTAATGCGACATGATTATGGCAATTCAGTCTGTGTATCAAGTCAAGTAGGGTGCAATATGGGCTGTACATTCTGTGAAAGTGGAAGGTTAAAGAAGATACGTGATTTAAAAGCAAGTGAGATGGTAAGGGAAATTCTCATGATAGAAGAGGATATAAAGGAGCGTATCTCATCTGTTGTTATTATGGGAATTGGTGAACCTTTTGATAATTATGATGAAGCCGTGAAGTTTATGAAGATTATCAATGAACCGTTAGGCCTTGCCATTGGAGCTCGACATATTACGGTTTCGACAAGTGGCATTATTCCAAAGATTCGCGATTATGCGAATGAACCGATGCAAACAAATTTAGCAATAAGTTTACATGCTCCTAATAATACCATTCGCGATAAGATAATGAAAGTAAATAAAGCTTATCCAATAGAAGACTTAATGGTTTGTGTAAGAGAATATATCGAAAAGACAAATCGCCGAGTGACCATCGAATATTTATTACTAGATGGTGTTAATGATACAAAAGAATGTGCAATTGAACTTGCCAAGTTACTTCGAGGAATGAACGTGTATGTCAATTTAATCCCCTATAATGAAACAAGCCATATCGAATATAAAAAGAGTAGTAAAAAAAGCATAGATGACTTTTTTGATACATTGAAAAAAAGCGGAATAAATGTTACCATTCGCAAAGAATTTGGTGGATCTATTGATGCTGCATGTGGTCAATTAAGAGCAAATGAGGTGGAAAGATGAAATCATTTTATATAACAGATTCAGGAAGAGTAAGAAGTCATAATGAAGATTCTGTTACAATTGTTAAAAATGCCGCATCAGAACATTTGATGATTGTTGCAGATGGTATGGGGGGACATCGTGCTGGAGAAGTCGCTTCCTCTATGGTCGTAACGCAGATTGGTTCTCGTTTTCAAGCTTTATCGACAATTGGTACGAAAAGTGATGCTATCAGTTGGTTACGAGAAAACATCAATGAAATTAATCATGAGATTATCAAATATTCAGAAGAACATCCAGAAGCGATGGGACTTGGAACGACTTGTGTAATGGCTTTACTTACAAAAGAATTTATGCTATTTGTCAACATTGGAGATTCAAGTGGTTTTGTCTTTAAAAATAAAAAACTGCAAAAGATTACAAAAGATCATACATTGGTAAATTTTCTTGTGGAAACAGGGGATTTATCAGAAGCAGAAGCTGTCAATCATCCGAAGAAAAATGTACTCATGAAAGCTTTAGGTGCCGCTGATCAATGTGAACTCGATATTTTTGAAGTGGAAACGGATGTTGATGCTGTCATGCTATGTAGTGATGGACTTACCAATATGCTAACAAAAGAACAAATTGAACGTGTGTTAAATGAAGAAGAAATTTCAATTGAAGATAAGCTAATCAAGTTGATAAAAAAATGCAACGTACGTGGAGGACAAGATAATATATCGATTGCTTACCTAGTAAAGGATAGTGAGGGTACATTATGATAATGAAAGGTCAAAAGATAAATGACCG
>CAZWKF010000087.1:0-7119 GCA_964634785.1 uncultured Muribaculaceae bacterium | reverse complement strand
CATATGTTTAATAAAAAAGAAAATTAAGTTACTATTCGCTAAATTACAATTTATTGATTAGATTATCAAAGAAATTTGATAATCTTTTTTATTGTATACAAGGAGGAATTAAAATTAAAAAGTTTAAATTTAATGAGTACGACTTATATTTTAGTATAGGTAATTATTCATCAAACAATAAATTAGCCGTTTCTTGTTATACAAAAGATGAAGACTTTTCATCTATAACAATTAACCTACCTACTACTTTTTCTAATTTCATTGATGAGGCTTTCATAGATCCAATAAATAAAGATATTGGATTATATAAAGCTTTAATTGATAATGGAATTATTAAAGAAGTAATTAAAGAGAATGTTCTATACAATATGGGACATTATGATTTAGTAAGATTTGATTTAGATAAACTAAAAGAATATGATTCAAAAGGATATCAAGAATTTTTTAATACTTTAAGTTTGGAAGAAAATATTTCCAAAGAACCAAAAATATAAGGAGGAAAGAATATAAGAAAAAAAATAATTAAATTACAAGGTAAAAATTTTAATATAGGTGTCTACACTTATGATAATGGTCGTATCAGATTAAAATATGAAAGTTCAGTTGAAAGCCATGATATAACGGTCAATATCGATGATGCCTATATTGATAAAGGAAAAGTTTTTTTAGATCCATTTATAAAAAATAATGGTGTTCTAAAACAACTAAAAAAGAAAAGAGTTATTAAAGATATTTGTGGTTCATTTTATCATAATGGGATTGAAATCCCTATTGCTAATTTAAATATGGGAATTTTAAGACAATATGATTGTTATGGTGTTGCCAAACATTTTGAAAAGGTTGGTTTAAATGAACAATAGACTTAAATTATATAATGATTCTATTTATACATATTTATCTCATAAAGATAAAATAAAATTTCGTAGAATTGCTTTTAATCATAAAATGACTGTATCTGAATTTAATAGACGATTAATTCAAATGATTATAAAAATGGATGATAATAAAAAAATAGAATCACAAATTGAATTAATAGAGAATGATTTTTCCGATATTGTTCATTCATTAGGAGGTTCGATTAATCATAGACAATTTACATAAAAGAAAAAACAAATCATTACTCGAGTTTTTACCTTTTAAAGATGTATGGAATAATATAGTTTATTTAGATGACAACAATATTATCGGTGGTATAAAAATTAATTCTATCAATCTATCTCTTTTATTTGATGAAGAACAACAAGTAAAAGTAAGTCAACTTAAAAAGGTACTAAATTCAGTAGATTATAAAATAAAAATCTTTTGTGTTGATAAGCCCATAGATTTAGACAATAATCTAAACATTTTAGACAATAAAATAAAAAATGAAAAAAATAGATACAAATCAAAGTTATTAGAAGAAGATTTTAAATTTATTAGTAGTTTGAATAATAAAAAGTCAGTTGTAAATCGAGAGTTTTATCTAATACTTGAAGAGACTTCTGACAATGAAAATTTATTAAATCAAAAAGTTAATGATTTAATACAAGAATTTTCCTCAATGGGACTTAAATCAGAAAGGATTAGTAGTGAAGAATGGAGAGAGTTGCTATTTGTATTATTAAATCCTGTTTCTTCGCTTGACCTGTTTAAAAAAGATGCTACTACTATAAATCGTTCTTTTAAAGAAAGAATCGCCCCAAATGGGCTTAAAATTAGTGACAAAGAAGTAATATTAGGTGATGCTCATATTAGTGTTGTAGCCCTCATTTCTTATCCATCAATGGTTAATGTTGGATGGCTTGGAGCAGTAGCCAATATTCATCATACAAGAATGGTTATGACAATAAGTCCAATGGATACACATGAAATTAGTAACACATTGAAAAAAAGTATTTCAGAAATAAAGTCAAAGATGATAAATATAAATGATTATAATGATCAGATACTATTTAATAATCAAATGCAGGACTTTACTGAATTAGTTAATCGTATTGATAGAGAACACGAAAAGTTTTCAATGTTAACAGTTAATTTCTTATGTTATGGAGAAACTAAAGAAGAGATGGAAAAAGCAAAGAAAGAATTGAAATCTACTCTATCTGCTTATGGTCTTGGTGGTGCTGATTTAATGTTTGAACAGGAACGTTCCCTTAAAATGTGTTTGCCAACTATGTATTCAGAATTAGAAAAGCAATATGGCTTACCAATTCCAATGATGACAACAGCTTCATCTTTTCCATTCATCTTTCAAAATTTACAAGATGATGGAGACGCGATTATGCTTGGTAATGATGCACTTGGTGGTCTATTATTTTTTGATCTTTGGAAACGAAGTAGTAAAAGAAATAATTCTAATGCTGTTATAGTCGGAAAATCAGGATCAGGAAAATCAACTCTTATAAAAAAACTAGTTCGTGGTGTTTGGTGTCGTGGATCAAAAGTTATCATTATAGATCCTGAACGTGAATATCGTGAACTATGTGAAAATGTCGGAGGTTGTTGGATAGATTGTGGAACTGGTATATCAGGTATTATAAATCCTTTAGAAGTTCGTAAAAGTACAGATGATAGCGATGAAGAAAGTAAAGATTTTAATAATGATTTATCAAGACACTTTCAAACATTTAGAACATTTATTAAGTATTATCTTCAAGACTTAAATGCATATGAACTTACTAAGATAGAAGAAATTCTTATTGAAGTATATAAAGATAAGGGAATAGATTTTAGTACAAACTTAAATAAATTATCAAGTGAAGATTATCCTATTATGGAAGACTTGTATAATAAAACCAAAGAGACTTTAGAAAGTGCTAAGAAAAAGAAAGAAGCCCGTAATGTAATAGAGTCATTAGAAAAAATAAGTTCTATGTTAAAACGAGCTACAATTGGAGCAGATGCTAAAATATTCAATGGAACATCTTCAATTCATGTAAATGATGATACTGATTTCATTGTTCTAGATATACATAGTTTAGTTGACTCCGATGATACTATATTAAAAACACAATTCTTCAATATTCTTTCGTGGTGTTGGAATGAAATAAGTAAAAATCGCGAAGAACAAGTTATTCTTGTATGTGATGAGTCACACTTGCTTATTGACCCAAGCAACCCTGATGGTGCTGATTTCTTAAAAAGATGTACCAAGAGAGGAAGAAAATATAATTGTGGGGTTTGGACGATATCACAAAATTTTATTGATTATACAGCTGATGGCTTAGAGAGGTATGGACAGGTTATTATAGATAACAGTGCATATCTTTTAATAATGGCTCAAGGTCAAAAAGAAATTGAAGCTGTAAAATATATGATGAACCTAAGTGAATCTGAAATACAATTTTTAACTACTGCATCAAGAGGTCAAGGTTTGTTTGTTATTAGTCAAGATACTAGATTACCTATACAAATTCATCTTAGAGAAGAAGAAAAAGACTTATTTGGTAATGCAGGTGGTCGTTAATTGGAAGATATAAAAAAGATAAGTACCATTATATGTTTTGGTGTACCAATACTTATTCTTTTTCTTATCTTTATTGTTCTTCTTGCTTGTAATTCCTCAGCAGGTGATTCATCTATTGTAGTTGTAACAAATGGTTTCTCAACTCCGTTTGAAGAAGATACAAATTATGTAATCACTTCTGAATTTGGTACAAGAAAAGACCCAATTGATAATACTAAAACTGCTTTACATTCTGGGATGGATCTTGCCTCTTCTTGTGGTACAAATATAATTGCCACTGCTGATGGAATAGTTGAAAAAGTTGGACATAGTGAAACAGGATTAGGAAATTATGTGTACATCAAACATAACTCAGATATAGGTATTGTCTACAGTGCTTATGGGCATATGCTTGATGACTCTATCATTGTTGAAGAAAACCAACCAATAACTAAAGGACAAATAATAGGACAAGTTGGTTCAACTGGAAAAAGCACAGGATGTCATTTACACTTTATGCTCATGAAAGGAAGAATATCTTTTGAAAAGAAATATTTAATTAACCCCAATTTTATAATTAGAGGTTTATCATAAAAGGAGGATTGAATTATAGATACTAAATTAAAAGAGTTAGAAGAATCTAAAAATCTTCTAAATACTTTGGGTGATGAATTTGAATTATTTACTTATAATGAAAAAACTAAACAAAAAGGTGTTGCTTCATTTTGTAATGATGGTAAAACTATAAAAGTATTTGAAGGCAACAGTGATGGATCAGATGATAAGGTAATGGATTATGAAACTTTTGTAAATAACTATTTGTTTTATGTGGCTCATGAAGTAGAACAAATTCCTTTAATTGTAAAACTATAATTGGTACATTACAAACATCAAATAAAATGAAATATATGTACATTTTTATTCTTAATTAATCAAAAAAAGTAATTATTTGTTATAACATTTGACAGACAATAATTACTTTTTCTTATTTTTTTATTATTTCATGTCATACATAAGTCATACAAAATAAAAAATGTCAGACAATTAGAAATCTTACTATCCCCTATTATTTGGGCTAAACTCCCCACTGGGGAGTTGTTTGTCAGCCGACCTTATCCTGCTAAAAAAGGACACGCACATTGGTACATTAATAATTCATTTTTTATTAATTTTATTGTACACATTTATTTTAAAATTTATGGAGGTGATGAGTATAAATAATGATAGCATTGTTAAGGGAAGAATTGATTCTTCTCTTGCTGAAGTTTTAAAACAAATATTAATAAAGAAAAACATGACTCAACAAGATTTAATTGATAAAGTCGTTAAAGATTTTGTTTTAGAAAATCTAAGTCTTATTATTTCAAATAATGAAACAAAGGGATCTAAATAAATAAAAATGAAAGAATAACATTTCGTGTTGATAAAGATGAAAAGAATGAAATAAATGTTATAGCTGAAAAAAATAATATGAATGTATCTGAATTCGTGTACCAAGCTGTAATGGAAAAAATGCAAACAAAAAAGTTAAATGATAGTCAATCTCAATTTTTAAATCTCTTTGACACTGCATTCAAAAGAAGTTTTGATTCTTTTTATAAACAACTTATGCTAATTCAAAATAGAACTGAGTTTAATACTAGATGGTTATTAAAACAACAAGATATTTTTATGCAACATTTAAAAGTACCTCAAACAAAAGAAGATTTAAATGTGTCTATCATTTCTCATCCTATTACTGAAAAAGCAGAAGAATTGGTACTCAAAGATATTAGGAATATGGCTTCAAGAAAAAAGGAGATAGAAGATGAGCAAGAGTGATATTGTTTTTAATCTCGAATATAAAACTCCTAAAAATAAAAAGGTTGCTATCTCTAAATGGATTAGTTATGCATCACAAAAACAAAAAGCAGATTCCTCTAGTATTGATGAATATAATTTACTAAAAGATTATGCTCTTTATTCAAATAAAGAAACATACCTAACCGAAAACGATGAAACTTTTTTATGGACATCCAACGGAGATATTTTGAAGAAAGATGCCATAAATAAATTAAAGAGCATGGAAGAAAAAGGAATATTTTGGAGAGGCTTCCTTTCTTTTCCATCTGATTTTGCATTAGATCATGGACTGATTACAAAGATAGATTTTTATAGTTTGACTAATAACATAATGCCATCATTAATTACTGATATGGGATTAGATATAAATAATGTTGAATGGCTTTGTTCTCTACACAGGGACACAGCTAAACATCCTCATATTCATTTTTGCATATATGAAAAAGTACCAACTAAAACATCAGGTTATTATCAAAAATCTCTTATTTATAGATGTAAAAGCAATATTGCAAATTACTTAGTAGATAATAAAAAATTCTATGAATTACGAGATAAAACTTTTACTAATATTACAGGGACTACCACTAAAGAAGAATTAAATAAAATTAGAAGTCAAAGATTGTTTAGTGATAAATATAGAAAAGAGCTAAATAAAATGCTGTTAGATTTCTATAGTACACTTCCAAAAAATGGTAGACTTCAATATAATTCTAAAAACATGATTACTTATAAAAATGATTTAGATATAATTATAAAATATATACTTCTCCATGATTCAGTAAAATATGATTATGCCAAATACTTAAGATTATTAGAACAGCATCAAAAAGAACTTAATCAGTTATATGGTTCATCGAGTAGTAATAAAAATAGAAAATATTATAATGATCAATTAAACAGACTCTATTCTAAAATTGGTAATGAAATATTAAAAGAGTTTAAAATATATCAATCATTGGACTTTATGAATCGAGAGAAAAAATTTTTACAAAAGCATATAAATGAATTAAATTTTAAAAGTAGAAATGACTATGCTAAAGAAGAGACTCGATTGAGTATTGCAAAAGATTTGTATAAGATATGTATGTTAGCAGGTTTAAATGATAAGCAAACCAAAAAGGTATTTGAGAGATGGATAAAGAATTCTCACTATAATTATAAAGTTGATTTTGTATTAAAAAACGCATCCTCTCTAAATATTGAAATGAGTACAAAAGAATTATACGATGCCTTAAAAAAATTGGGATATGATTCAAATCGTTATAATAAATTTAAATCTAAATATTTTTATCGCGAGTTAAATTACAAAAGATTTATAAATCAAGCAGTTAATCATTTAATGTATGAGTTATCAGAAGAAGAAAAACAAATTATAGAAGAATTACAATATGAATTAGAGGAGGATTATAAATATAAAAATTAAAAAGTATTTAAATTATATATTAATTTTCATAGTGGAATTTATAATATCAGCAAATATATGTTTTAACATAACATCAATCATAAAAAACAATGTTCAAATCTCATGGGATATCAACATTATAAAATCTGTTATTGCTTTAAAAGATGCAAGTCTTTTATTTGGCACATCCCTTTTATCATTTCTTATAATTTTATTTATTCTAAAATATAATAAAGACATAAAATTAAAATTCTTAAGAAAAAAAGAAATTCCTGAAGAAGATGGAAGTTATGAGTATGGTAGTTCTAGATGGCTAACAAAAAAAGAAATAAAACAAGAATTTAAAGTATGGAATATAAATAAACCACCTAAAAAGGGTGGCATTCCAGTAACATGTATGGATAACAAATATTATTACTCTGATTCATTTGATCATACATTAATAATTGGG
>CAZWKF010000086.1:0-7173 GCA_964634785.1 uncultured Muribaculaceae bacterium | reverse complement strand
TGTAAACTAGAAAAGAAAAGTATCGAACAAATAGACAAAAAAAAAAAAAAAAAAAGTAAAATTATCTTAGAGAGTAGAGGAAATCTTTCTCTTTTAGAAAGTTGGAAATATATGAAAAGCAAGAAAATGATTATGGCACTAGCGATTACTTTAATGGCGATAGGTTTTGCCTGTGTATCAACAGTACTATACTTGAATGGACAAACCTTTGTAGCAAGTAATACAGGAGACTTTGATGTGTATTATAGTAAAGCAATCGAAAATGGCATTGAGAATGCAAGCATCATCAAAGATAAAACACATATAGAGTTTACAACAGAGTTAACAGGATTAAATGATAAGTATGTGTTAGATTATGATGTGACAAACGCCAGTAAACAATATGATGCGAATTTAGTGATGAACTGTGTAGGAGGAAATGAATACTTACGTGTTAGTAATAGATTTGATACAACGGAAATACTACCAGCAAGAACGACAAGAAGTGGGGTATTAACATTAACTGTAATAAAAGTTCCTCTAACTGAGATGAGTGTATCTATTGCATGTGAAATAAGTGGAAATGCAGTTGAAAGAGATATAGCAGGTGGAGATGCAATAGAAAAAGAACCAGTGAATGGCTATTTAGCTTTAGCAAATCTAAATAATCTAGAAGATTTATCTAATCAATTTATTATAGAAAAATTTGGATCAATAGAAAAATATAATGAATATTTTAATGGAATATGCGGTGATGACTACAATTCAGAAACCTGTCAAAATGCAAGGAGTGAATGTAAAAAAGAATTAGAAGAATGGGGCCAGAAAAATAATGTATCAACATCATATCTATGGGAAGGAATACATCATATATTCTTAAGACCAATAAGTTCTTCTGTAAATAATTTATCAAAAAATGAATTTATTCCCGCTAAATTTGAAACAAATCATATTGAGTTTATGGAAGCTACTTATGCAGATCTTACTTATGTGCAACGGGTAACATTTGAGAGGAAAAAGGAAGTACCTTCAAATGCAATTTATTCATGGGATGCATCAGCTCAACAAAATGGAAGTATTATGGCTTGGGCTCTTGATGAGAACGGTGATGGACTTTTTGAGATATACATAGGACAAGATGGAGGGGTAATAGCAAATCCAAATTCAAGTGAGTTGTTTAGCGGTTTTATAAATATAACAATGATCAATGGATTAGAAAATTTAGATACAAGCAAAGTAACGGATATGAGAGGTTTTTTTGCTAATTGTAGTAAACTCACAACAACAATAATCATAAGAGGAACAAAATGTACATCTTATGCTAAGATGTATTTATCCGATTTAGGAATGTTTGAAAGAACAGCAACTTCAGAAGGTGCGCAAATAACAGTCAATTATACAGCAGATGCATCAGACTTAGTAGACAAGATGATAGCTACTAAATCAGATACTTCCAATGTAATTAAAGGAACTGTTGTCTCATAAGAAATAGAAATTTTAATAAATAAAAAGCATTTGATGAATTTTCAAATGCTTTTATATTTTGTGAATTTATTGATTTAGTCCTTCCAATATTTTTTTGACTAATTCATTATCGTATTGAGGAGATTCTTTATCTTCATTTTGAGGAACTACTGTTTTTTGATCATCAATGGATTCTTCCTTAATTCTTTTAATAATATCTTTTACTAATTGATTATCATATTTTTTATTTACATTAATTTCTTGATCGTGTTGTTTTATCTCTTGTTTCATATCATTAATGTCTTTTAGTACGGTATCAATTTCAGTTAATTCTTTTTCTTCATCATAATCCCCAAAGACAGAGTCAAAAGAAGGATTATCAATTGCTTTCTCTTCTTTTATAGGTTCATCTTTAATAATTGGTTCGGAAAGAACAGGAGAAGTTTTCTTACTCTTTTTGCGGTTTTTCTTTTGTTTTTTTTCTATGATGGGTTCCTCTTTTATTTCTTTTTGTTCTTCCTTTGCTACTGTGGGAATTTGTAAGCTTCTTAGCAACTCAGGTGTAATATTGATATTGATAGGACCCGTTACTTGAGCTGGGGTAGAAGTAACTTGTGGTTGTATGACTGCATTATTCATGTTGGCTTCTTCAATTTGAGTAGAAAGACCTAATTGAGAACCTGTACCTAAATCATCTTCAAGATCAATTAATTTTAGGATCTCTTCAAAAGAGGTTTTTCCCTCTAATACTTTTTGTAAGCCATCTTGTAGCATAGTAGTTGTTCCATTTTCACCATAGACAAGTTTTCTTAAGATATCCTTAGAAACACCTTTAGTAATGGCGTCTTTAATGGTTTGATTTAAAAGAAGTACTTCATGGATGGCAATACGTCCACGATAGCCTCTAGAACATTCAGGACATCCTACAGGTTCATAGATTTCATTTATCTCTTTATTTAATACTTTTTTGAATATCTCTTTTTCGTAATCTGTAGTAGGTCTTAATCTTTTACATTTTTCACATAGTCTTCTTGATAACTTCTGGGAGATAATGCCCGATAGGGAAGAACCAAGTAAATATCTTTCGACTGACATATCGGTTAGACGTTCAATCGTATTAAGTGAGTTATTTGTGTGGATTGTCGATAAGACTAAGTGTCCTGTAATGGAAGCACGAACAGCAATACGTGCTGTTTCATCATCACGAATTTCACCAATCATAATAACATCTGGGTCTTGACGTAAAATCGAGCGGAGTACTGTTGCAAAAGTTAAACCAATTTCGGAAGCAGCCTGTACTTGATTTACGCCACCTATATTCATTTCAATTGGGTCTTCAACTGTAACCAAGTTAGTTCCTTCGACATTTAGCCTTTGAAGCATGGAATAAACAGTTGTTGATTTACCAGTACCAGTAGCACCTGTTACTAGAATAATACCATTTGGTAAAGAAAGCATCTTTTTTACTTTTTCAAGATTTCCCTCTTCAAAGTCTAAAGCTTCAATACCTTGGGCACTCATGGAGTAGTCCATGATACGAATAACAATCTTTTCTCCCATATTTGTAGGTAGACAAGATACACGTAGGTCAATGGTTTTATTTTGAAGCTCTGTTCTTATAGCACCATCTTGAGGAGTACGACTCTCGGTAATGTTCATACCTGAGATTATCTTAATCCGTGTAATCATATTTCTCTTTACATAAAGAGGAACAATGGAGTAGTCATTTAACTGTCCATCAACACGAATTCTAATTTTTATACCATCATCAAAGGGATCAAAGTGAATATCGGATGCTCCTTTGTTAATAGCATCTAAGATAATCGAGTTTACAATATCCGTAATAGGGACATTGTTGTAGTCAAATGTTACCATTCCCTCTAAGATTTCTTTTCCATCCATTTGATGTGCTGAAGCAGAAGTAATAGATGTATTTCCTGTAACGGTATTTAGAGATTCTGTTAAAGCATTTGCATCAACAGATGTATTTGCATTTTCTACTCTATAATTTCCATCTTCATCCACTAAAGAAGGATCAATAGGGTTTCCATCTTCGTCCACATATTGTGTTTCTGTATTGCCAATATAATTTCCAAATTCATCGATTAAAGAAGGGTCGATTGGATTGCCAAATTCATCCACATATTGTGTTTCTACAGGATTCCCTGCTTCATCGACAAAAATTTCATTATTTATCTTTTCATTTTCTTGCATGTAAAATCAACCCTATCTATTTTATTCCATAATAATTATACAATAGGGAAACAAGTAGAGTCAACTTAAAAGTAAAAAAATCATCAAAAAAAGGACACTTTAGTCCTCATATTTCCATTGATATTCCGTGTAGTCAAGTAAGCATTTAATTAATTCTGTTGGAGTCGTAATTTCTTCATGATTTTTAGCATAAATCGCATGAACAATCATCTCATTAGAATCAATTTGTAGGCATTTTTCTTTCTCGTGATTGATGGCATTTAAGTAACGGCAGGCAAATATGGGTTTATCGATAACCTCGCCAGGAATACAGTTGTATTGAATGATTTCTCTTTCATAACCTTCTTTACATTTTGTCCATTTTGTCTTGACTTCAATTAGGAAATCTTGGTAATTCATAATATATCCCCCTTCGAATTGGTGCTATATTACCACATTATGAACAAAAATGCAAAATTATGAATGCTATTTTGAAAAAATACATTAAAAAAAGAGGCTTTTTCCTCTTTTTTAACAGCTTGATGATAGATTTACAATCTTATTTCTTTCGAGTTTTTGATATTTTACAGTGAATGTAATCGAATACTTAGTACCACTTACTAAATTACTGCAATGTCCACAACTATCTAAATTATCAGTAAGGCAACATTCTGCTGTAATATTGGCACTCGATGTGACATCTTGTCCATCGGCCACCACTTTTATCTTATCTCTTGGATTTGCTCCTAAGGCTTTGTAGTCATCTACAGTTGAGCATTGAGGCCCAAGATAATAGATATTTAAGTTCGATATTGTTGAATTAGTCGTTCCTTGTGACGGAGGATTTGTCGTTGGCACATTGCTGTTGCTTTGTGAATTAGGCGCTACTGCTACAGAGATACCCGTTGATTGATTTGCTGTAAATTTTTGATAAGATGATTTAACGATAAAGGTAGTCGTCGCATCAAATTGGACATTCGTTGTAAATGTTGTCTTTGTTGTAAATCCTAAATCTTGCGTTCCATAGGCATTTTTTAAATAGATATGGTAACCAAATGATCCAAATGTTGAATTATTGTAGTCAATTCTCTTTTGTAAATACTTATCTGCCCATAGTTTATAGGCTTCTGAGTTATGGAAATACTCAGATAAATAGCTTTGATCGACAGCCTTAGGAGTAGGGGTTGCATCCCATGATAAAGTCACAGATGAAGCGGTAGAAGAGTATTTTAAATTTGTTGGATTTTCTAGCGTATCAAAACGTTCTGATACATCTGTTGGTTCTGAACCTTTTTTAAAATATTCTGTACTTCTTAAATCCTTTGGTGTATGAGCACTTGCAAGTTTTAATGGATCGGATTCAAGTTCAATTTCTGCAGAGACGATATTCTTTGGCTTTTTAAATCGCGCATTCTTCTCCATAATGCCTTTTACTAATTTTTTGGTAATCTCTTTACGAGCATTACCACCTTCTTTATTGGTTAAGTAATAATCTTTACTAATACGTGGTTCGTATCCATACCAAGTGGAGATGGCATAATCAGGAGAGTAGGCAACTTCCCAAGAATCTCCAATAATTGTTGTCTTGATTCCATAGGCTTTTCTTGATGAATCATCAATCGTTGTCGTTCCTGTTTTAGCCGCAATATCCGTTCCACTTACTGAACCTGTACCAATCGTTCCACTGGTTACTGCATATTTTAAAATGACATTAATAAGATAAGCTGTTTCTTCACTCATAGCTACGGTTTTTTTCGGTTTATTTTCATAAACTTCTCCCGTTTCAACATATTCAATTTTGGTAAATGTGTATGGTTCAATATAGGTTCCGCCTCTTGCAAACGTTGCATAAGCAGCTGCCGATTGCATAGGAGTTACACCATCGAAACCACCTATAGAACAAGTTTCTAAAATCGTTCCATTGCCATTCGTTTCAGGCTTCCATCCTAAATTGGCAGCGAACTCCGCTTTTTGTTCATTTGTCGTCTGTCTAAAGGTGAATAGGGCAGGTGAATTACGCGATAGAGCCAAAGCTTTCTTAGCTGTTAAGATTCCTTTAAATTGGTGGTCCCAATTTCGAATACTTCCACTGCTTCCTGTGTAGGAAATCTTATCATCGACAACGGTTTGCCCAGTACCCCAGTTTAAATATTCAATAGCTGGACCATAGTCAAGTATTGGCTTTGCTGTTGATCCCGGTTGTCTTGGAACTTCAGTTGCAAAGTTGGTTACTAAAGCAGCTTCTTCACGAGAGGCACCTACAGCTACAACAGCTCCTGTTTTTACATCAATAACAGCAATACCTGTTTGGGATTTATCGGTTTTAAATTTAAAGTTTTTTCCTGATACGATGCCATCGACAACATCTTGTTTTTTAGGCATTAATGTCGTATGAATAATCATTGATTCAAAGTTTGGATTATCACCTGTCTTATTGATAACATCATAATGTAAGGTATCAATAAAGTCTTGGTATTTATTTGTACTTGATTTTTGTCCGACTAATAAACTCTTAACGGGAACAGCTTTTGCAGCATCGCGCTCTTGTTCGGTAATATAACCATGACGATACATCAAATTTAATACAGTATTTCTTCTGTTTTCCGCAGCCACCGGATGAGCATATGGGTTATAAGCGGTTGGTGCTTGGAATAATCCAGCAATCATAGCAGCTTCCGCTAAGTTTAAATCACTTGCTGATTTGCCAAAGTAGATTTGACTTGCCTGTTCAACACCAAAGGCACGAGCTCCCAAATCGGGAATATTGACATAGAATTCCATAATCTGTTCTTTTGTATATTGTTTTTCAAAGACAAAGACAGAAAGGTAGATATCAGTAAACTTACGGATAATTCCTGCAAGACCATGAGCATTTCGATTGGTTGCAGCATTTTTCGATACTTGCATGGTAAGTGTTGATCCACCACCAGCATCTGAACGACCTAAGAGTTGTCCAAAGGATGCTTTTACAAAACGAGCAAGGTCAATTCCATTGTGTTGGAAAAATCTTGAATCCTCAGTAGCAACAATGGCATCAATTAACACTTCAGGAAGTTCATCATAAGTAAGCTTCTCACGATTTTCTAATCCTAGTCTTGCAAACTCATTACCATCGGCATCTAAAAGAATGGTCGAGTTGTTTTTATAAAGCCTTTCCTCATTGACTTCTGGAGCATTTATAATAATAAAACCACAGAAGAAAATACCTATTGATATAATGGAAATAAGACCAATCATCACAATAATCAGTACTTTATCCTTTAATGTTCCATATTTAAATTTCTTCTTCAATTTTTTCATATCGTTTTTCATCACCCTTATTCTATTTTTAAAGAAAACAGAAACCTTTTTCATTCCCTTCACATCTTGGTAGGAGAGTAAGACGAGTTCTTCGCTTTCTTCCTCTTTGTTTTTTAAGGAATATGTTTCCTTTTCTGAAAATTTTCTGCGTTGTCTAACATTATTATATTGTTTTCTCTTCCATTTTTTAATCTTTTTTACACAATTTAGGCTAATTTTACGCAAAGTTACAAAAAA
>CAZWKF010000085.1:0-7207 GCA_964634785.1 uncultured Muribaculaceae bacterium | reverse complement strand
TTATCTTTGATTAGATTATTATTCTCTTTTCCATTTTCAATTGCCTTAGAAAAATATACATCAAAATCCTGTACATTAGCTACTATTTTGATTTGTCCATTTAAATATAAAGTAGTAGATACGGCTGCAAATCCTACTGCCATTAATAGAACAGCCACATACATAAGTAATCTTCTTCTTTTCATACTTTCACTCTCCAGTAGACGTACTATCCTACTCTAATTTTACCATTTTTTTCTTTTTTTGTCTATTTGTTCGTATATTTTCCCATATTCTATTCAATTTGTACATACACTTGACAAGAGAAATTTTGTTGGATAAAAAAATCACTATCACAGTGAATTTTTTTATTATTCGTTTTCTTTTATTCCATAATGTTCCCGAACCTGAAGTTCAATCTCTGCTGCTAGCTCAGGATTATTTTTTAGGAAAATCTTCGCATTTTCTTTTCCTTGGCCAATCTTTTCGCCACGGTAAGAATACCAGGCACCACTCTTTTCAATCACATCGATTTCGGCGGCTAGATCCACAAGTTCTCCCTCATAGGAAACACCTTCACCATACATAATATCAACAGTGGCCACTTTAAATGGTGGAGCCACTTTATTTTTTACGACTTTAATATTCGTACGATTTCCAATTACAGAATCTCCCATCTTAATTTGTTCACCACGTCTTACATCTAAACGTACTGATGCATAAAATTTTAATGCTCTTCCGCCCGGAGTTGTCTCAGGATTACCGAACATCACTCCTACTTTTTCTCTCAACTGATTTATAAAGATGGCAATTGTGTTGGTTTTATTAATAATTCCCGAAAGTTTTCTTAGGGCTTGTGACATAAGTCTTGCCTGTAAGCCAACATGACTATCACCCATCTCTCCCTCGATTTCTGCTTGAGGAACTAAGGCTGCAACAGAATCGATGACGACTATCGATACGGCATTGCTTCGAACTAAAGCTTCACAAATTTCTAAAGCTTGTTCTCCTGTATCTGGTTGAGAGAGCAATAACTCCTCTAAATTAACGCCTAAATTTCTCGCATAAACGGGATCTAGTGCATGTTCAGCATCGATAAATGCTGCCCTTCCTCCTCGTTTTTGTACTTCTGCTACAGCTTGAAGGGCAATTGTCGTCTTTCCTGATGATTCAGGACCATAGACTTCTATAATTCTTCCCTTCGGAAATCCTCCTACACCTAAGGCAATATCCAAAGTTAAAGAGCCACTTGGAACAGCTTCAATTTCCATATGGGAATCACTCCCAAGTTTCATAATGGCACCCTTGCCAAATTGTTTTTCTATTTCTGCCATCACTTGTTCTAAGGCTTTATCTTTATCTTGACTAACTTCTTTTGCTTTCATTCTAATTCTCCTTTTAGCTACATCTTAATTGTAACAATACTTATTTTCTTTGTCAATACTTTTTGCGAACAATTGTACATAATTTGTTTTTTCATTTTCTCATTCCCTACTTATTATATACACAAAAAAATCACGAATTACTCATGATTTTGAAAACTTTTTTTATTTTTCTTTAAAAAACTCTTTGTTTACTTGATAATATTGAATTCCTGAAATGATGGAAAGCACGGTTGCCACATAAAGCAAACCACTTGCCACATTTACATTAAAGAGTTCAAAAGGCAAATTATAAAAGAAAGTAAGGGTAAGTCCACACATCATACAAATGGTCTTAAGTTTCCCTAAAATAGAAGCTCCTACGGCTTTTCCCTTTGATCCTGCTACCATCTTTATAGAGTCAACAAAGATATCTCTTGTGATAATAATAACAGGAATCGCTACATTAATAACCCCATTACAAGCTAAGACAATAAGCAATCCATTTACTAATACTTTATCGGCAATCGCATCCATTACTTTTCCAAAGTCAGTCACTAACTTTCTCTTTCTTGCAATATTGCCATCTAAAAAGTCTGAAACAGAGGCAATCAAAAAGACAACTCCACCAATAATATATTGTGTACTTATCGTTAAACTTCCAAATACTTGATATTGAGGAAAATAAATTCCACATAAATCAAAAGGAAATATCATAAAAATAATAAGCAAAATGGCGAGTATAATTCTTGCCATCGTAATTCGATTTGGTAAATTCATAAAAACATCCTCCTACTTCAAAAAACTGATAATCTCAGTACTCCCATTATTAATCGTAATTTGTTCTATGCTCCATATTACAGCTAGAATAACTAAAATAAGAATAACTATTCCTGTTACAATATAAGGAAGTGTCTTCTCTTTTGGATACACTCTCGTATATGGAGATGCAATTGTATCTTCTAGTTCCATCTTCTTTTGCTGTTTTCTTACGGCTTTTTCAATTTCATTCATTGGTATCTTACTCGTGTAATCAAACATATACTCGTTAAACTTCTTTGTCACTTCTTCAGTGTTTAATCCCAAATACTTGGCATAATCCAAAATCATTCTCTTTAACTCGTAGATATTATCAAAAGAACCAATGGATCCATCTTCTATCTGTTCTAAATACAAAACAGGAATGGACAAGTCCGTACTTACTTCATCTAATGAAATTCCCGCTGTTTCTCTTGAATTTCTTAAGGTTTCTCCTGTCTCAATCAAAAGAAATCACTCCTTTAATTAAAAAATAACACTTCATAAGCCATGTTCTGTTCCTATATAAATAGGTGGCAAACATTTATCTACCATCACTGGTCTTTTGCTCCCTTATCTTTCGTTTGCAAAAACTCCCCTACCAAATTTGGGTTTCTCGCTCGCGGGGTTTACCACGTTCCACCTACTCAGTTTCCCAAGTAGCTCGTCTCTTTGGCACTTTTATACCTACTTTAACCCTTTAAGGTTATTTCAGAGCCGTTAAGCAGAATGCTTACCTAGAGTTATTGATTCCTCTAGCACGAACAGGACAATCATCACAGATTGTGCGAGCATGGACTTTCCTCAATATCACTTGGATACCGCGTTTGCCTCCATGTTATTCTTCTTTTCCATAGACTACTTTTTCTAAATTACTTATTCTCTTAAGAAGGTCTAGATTACTAAAATGTGTCGCATTTCCACCAGATGATGTTGTATCATTGGCAGAGTCAATAACCGCTTTTAACTTGCGATATTCGGCTTTAAGTTTAGCATTATCTTCAGCTAACATCTTATTATCTTTTTGTAATTTTTTTATGATATTCATAAATTCTGTATAATCACGAATTACCATATCAAGAAATTTATCTACTTCTTGAGGACGGTATCCCTTCGCATCCACTTTAAATTCTTTTTCGAGAATCTCTTGTGGCGTTAAAAACAACTTTTCATTATACATATACTTCACCCTTCTTATAGTATTATTTTAGTGTATATTAGGATAAAAGTCAATTGCCTTTTAAGGGACTACCAACAGGCTTTTCTAATTTAAGTTAAATTCTTTTTTTCTATAAATCATGCTATAATACTTTTAGAAAGTAAGGTGTATATAAATGAATGAATATAGAATAATGAAGGAGCTTATCGACACAGATGATGAAATGGTAATAAATAAAATGAACTTTTTTATTAAAGAAAACTTTTCTGATTATGAAACTGGGATAAAGGAAATAAGGAAGATAAAACGTGAAGTCACTAATTTTAGTGAATTTGTTGATTTTGTATGTAGCACAGATGATGCCGATTTAAAAAACGTTTTAAATCGAATAGAAAATTTAGATTTGTCATTTAAATATTCTCAGGAAGATTTGAAAACTTTTTTTGAACATCAAATGACAGAGGATGAAGAAAAGAAACTTGAAGATATAGCTATCGGATATTTAGGACTAAAATTACAATCTCCAACTTATAAAATTAAATTTATAGAGAATGTAGGTTATATGACAATTGGTGAAGGATATTTAATTATGGATAATAGCCACGAAGTTAGACATTATTTTGCTAAAATATATTCAAGTGGCAGATATTTTAAAGAAATGTTATATAATAAGTATAAAGAGGAAATGGAAAGAGCTTAAAAAACTTTCAAGCTGTTGATAAAGATGACAACAGTTTTTTTATGAACTTACACTACAATTTGAGAAAACCAACAAATACTTATATAGAAAAAAGTGGTAAGATTTTTTCTTATCACTTTGTCAAAATCTTTTTTTATACTACCAACGGGTCAAAACATAAGTTCCAGAAGACTTTACTTCTTGTTTCAACACTTTACTTCCCCATAAAACCTTTCCAGCTACATTTCCCTCTGCAATAATGTAACCATCGCTTTTTACTTCTAGAACAATTACAGAATGTGTGTCATCATTAAGGCGAATGATATCTCCTACACGAATATGGTCAAAATCAGTTGTTTTTCTAGCTCTTGCACTTCCAAAAGCTGCATCACTTAACATAAAGGCAAATCCTGCACATCCATACCCAGTCTCATTCTTTCCGCCTTTCCATTTATACTTGTTGCTATTATTCCATGGAGTATCATCAGGATATTTTGCCTTTAAAGCAATCATCGCTTGATACACTTCTTTTTCGGTTTTCTTCTTTGTCGTCGTTGTTGATTTAGTCGTCGTTTTCTTTGTGGTCTTTTTAGTTGTTTTCGTATTCTTTGTTGACTTTGTACTTGTCGTCATCTCTGCTGTTGTCACTTTTGTCGTATTCGTCGTTGATTCCGTTGTTTCTTCTTCTGAAGTTTTAGTCGTTGTTACAACCTCACTTGTCTTCTTATTTGTTGGTTCTGAATTTGTAAGTTCTGTTTCTTTTTTTCCACAGCCTGTTAAAACAAGAACAAGCATGGATAATATCATTAATTTTTTCATATTACTTCTCACTTTCTATTTTCTTATCATATTCTGCTAATAAAGCATTATACTTCTTATCATTTTTATAGCCTCCTAAATCATATTGACTTTTTAACCATTTGCTAAAATAGATGGAATTCTTTAAAGCTCCATAATAGTTGAGGTGAAGTCCACCATCATAGGTATCTTTACTAAAGTCAAGTTTCATCTCTTCAGACTTTTCTAAAAGATTGATGTATTGAATCTCTTTATTACTAGCATATTCTTTCATGTAAGTATCTTCTACCTCATACCAATATGGATAAAGACTTGGCGCTTTGACAAGTACAAGCTCAATTCCCTTTTCTTTACAAAGTTCTACGAATTTATCTAAGTATTCGATGTTTTTTTCGTCAAAGGAAGCACTTCTTTTAGGCCTCTTGGTAGGCAAATTACCTACAGGTTCAATCTTTTTATTTAGAATAAATCCATTATAAGAGACTTTCTTCTTTTTAAATAGATACGTAAAGTCCTCTTTTGTCAAAGAGAAGATGCGATCATGATATCTTAACAAAGGAAATACATAGGAAAGAAAATGCTCTTCTTCTCGCATACTTGTTTTTATCATCGATACTTTTTCTTTACTCCATTTCATACCATCTATATTCAAACGATTATATGCTTCATTGATCATCTCTTTTCCATTTCGTATAGCCCCTACACTTAAGACGATCACCTTTGGTGTTTCATAATGTAATGTCTCTTCTAATAAATAGTAGGATTGCCATAGCATCTGTTGACTTCCTGCGCGATTAAATGCTTTTATGCCTTCCTCGCGATACATTTCAAGCGGAGAAAAATTGGCATAAATTTCACAGTCACCAAAAAGAATCACTTCATGGTCTTTTAAAGAATCATAATAATCACTCACTAAACTTCCCTCGATTAAATCAGTTTTATATTTCGGTTGTACAAGTCTGTTTAAGAGAATAAATAAGGAGAAAAAAATGATAAATGGCAATAAACACAATCCTAATTTTTTCATACACTCACCTAAAACTTTCCATAGATAAATTCACTTGCCTCAAAGCCAATACCATATTTACCAAATAAAAGGATAAAGAGGATTATGGCTAGAACAAGTCCCCACTTGAATTCCATACGCATATTCTTTATTTTCATCTTTAACGTTTCAAAGAAATAATCAATAAGGAGTAAGCCAATAAGAGAGATAAGAAGGAAGATGAATTCAGAAGTCACCATTCCCCCTAAAATAAATCCTCCCTTAAAGGCAAGAATGGTCTTTAAAATATGGAATCCTTCTTGAATACTTTCTGCTCGGAAGAAAACCATAGCGAAAGCAAAGAGAAAATACGTTCTAAGAATGCGGAAAACTTTACCAAAAAGGGTACACTTCTTTCCAACACTTCCAAATAGATCTTCAAAGAATATGTAGATAAACTGTAAGATGCCCGATGCAAAAATATATTTCCATGCTCCTCCATGCCAAATTCCTATCGTCATCCATAGAATAAACATACTGATAAATACAGGAATCTTTTTCCCTTTCTTCCCAAAAAGTGCTTTACACTTTTTCGTTAAACCTTGCATAAAAGAAGATTTCAACAAAGGATAAAAGAGATAAGTTCTTAAAAACTCTCCCAACGTAATATGCCATTTCCGCCAAAATTCAGTAATGGTTTCAGATAAGAAAGGATTTTTAAAATTCTCGGGTAGTTCGATTCCAAAGAGAGTTGACACTCCCATAATAATATCAATCGAACCTGAAAAGTTACTATAAAGTTCAAATGGATATAAAAGCATGGCTAAAAGCAATGAAAATGAGGCACTCATCTCTTCTATCTGGAAACTGATAAATAGATTTAGTCTTGATGAAAGAACGAAAACTTTAAAAAGTCCTAAGAGAATGCGAAATATTCCTTTAAAAAAGACATTCCAATTCAATTTAAACGTTCTTTCTATCTTTTCTTTAAAGTCAGAATAGACAAGAAAAGGTCCACTAGTCACGATGGGAAAATACACCATAAAGTTTCCCAAATAAAGAGGATTGCTCTCCGCCTTTTCTCCCCAATAAACTGAACAAAGATAGCCTATCAACATAAGGGAATAATAGGAGAAACCTAAAGGACTTACTCTTGATACAGTTTTAAATGACGTATGAAAAAGAAAGTTTGCTGTTTCAACAAATAAATTCACATATTTAAGATAGAAAAGCATACCTAGTATTATCATTATGGAAAGGATAAAGATTGCTTTTTTGTTCTTGGTCTTTTCTATTCCTAAAGCACCTAAGTAACTTGTAAGAAAAAGGATTCCACAATAGAGGACTTGTATCAAAGAGAAATTTTCAAAGAAGAGGAAAAAAAGACTGCAGGCAAGAAGCCAAATGATTTTTCCTTTTTTAGGAAGTAAACAATAACTGAGAAGAGA
>CAZWKF010000084.1:1155-7215 GCA_964634785.1 uncultured Muribaculaceae bacterium | reverse complement strand
TTAGATACATACAAGTAACAAATAACTTTGATCCAAGTACTTTACCAGCAAGAACAACGAGAAAGGGAAAATTAACCTTAACTGTTATAAAAGCATCTTTAAAAGAGGAAAGATATAGTTTTGAAATAACATTTAATGTAAATGCAGCCGAAAGGGAAACATTAAATAGTGGTGAAATCACAGATGAAAACTATTTATTGCCATCGACAAAAGTTTGGGATGTTCCACTATTAAAAAGAAATGAGACATATATAAGTGAAATAACCTTCTTAGACACATTAGCAATGCCTAGAAATGTATTGGCATCATGGGATGTATCAAATGCTCAAAATGGAAGCATTATGGCATATGCTTTACCACATGCATTAGCAACTGGTGATGTTTCATCAGGAGAAGCAACTTATTTGTCAATTTATATAGGCCAAGATGGAGGAGTAATTGCCAATCCAGATTCGAGTCGTTTATTTGAAGAATTTGACCTTTTAAATAGAATAAATGGTATGGAAAATTTTAATACGAAAAAAGTAACAAATATGAGCCATATGTTTCGAGGCTGTGCTAGTTTAACAAGTTTAGATGTAAGCCACTTTGATACAAGCCAAGTAACGGATATGAGTTGGATGTTCCCTAATGATTCTAAGGAAGGAAGAGATACAAGATTACAGGAAATCGTTGGCCTAGAAAATTTTGACACGAACAACGTAGTGACAATGCAAAGTATGTTTAGTGGATGCAATGCTCTAACAAGTATAGATGTAAGTCATTTCGACACAAGAAATGTAATGAATTTGAGTAGTATGTTTTCTGGGTGTAGCGCCACTAACTTAGATGTAAGTCATTTTGACACAAGTAAGGTAACGGATATGAGTAGTATGTTTTCTGGGTGTAGCGCCACTAACTTAGATGTAAGTCATTTTGACACAAGTAAGGTAACGGATATGAGTAGTATGTTTTCTAGTTGTGGCACCACTAACTTAGATGTAAGTCACTTTGATACGAGCAACGTAACGGATATGCTGTATATGTTTTCTGGCTATAGTGCCACTAACTTAGATTTAAGCCATTTCGACACAAGTAAGGTAACGGATATGAGAGGTATGTTTAGTGGTTGTCGTAGCCTAACAAGCTTAGATGTAAGTTCCTTTAACACAGGCAATGTAACAGATATGAGAGATATGTTTTTAAACTGTAGTAATCTAACAAACTTAGACTTGAGTTCCTTTAATACAAGCAATGTAAAGGATATGAGAAATATGTTTTGTTACTGTAGTAATCTAACAAACTTAGACTTGAGTTCTTTTGATACAAGCAAGGTAATGGATATGGACTATATGTTTGAGAACTGTAGTAATCTAACAAACTTAGACTTGAGTAACTTTGATACAAGTCGTGTAATATATATGAGAGGAATGTTTGTTAATTGTAGTAAAATTATAACAAACATAACAATAAGAGGAACAAACTGTACATTTTATGCTAAAAAGTATTCATATGAATCAGGAATGTTTGAAGCAGCAGCAACAGAAGAAAGTGCACAAATCACAGTGAATTATACAGCGGATGCATCTGATTTAGTTAATAATATGATAGCGACCAAGTCAGATACTTCAAATGTTGTAAAAGGAACAGTTCTACCTAATATTTAAAGTAAATGACAACAAAATTAAGAACAACAGAAACGATTACCATACCTGGTAATTCAATTAAAATTACCTTTACATGCGGTGCAGGTAATAATTACTATTATGGATTCAAAGCAGCCATTATACCAAATTTTGAATAAAAATCTCTATTAAATAAAAAGGCTTGCGGTGATATAAGTTCATTGCAGCCTTTTTACTTATAGATAGAAAGTGGAGGAGTTGAATAAGCAATGAATAAAGCGATTAAATATTTGGATAAAATCAGTGAGTTATTTTTAAGTTGTTTTCTACTTTTTATAGTAGGTTATATTTTCTATGCAAGTTATAGTGTTACTCTATATCGCTTTACCTTATTAAGTTATGAAAAAAAGTTAGGACTATTTTGCCTAATGGCATTCATTCCTACTATTTATCTTGTAATAAGAAAGAAACTTTATAGAAGAAAAGACTTTTTATTCCTTTGTATCATGATCACGGGTCTTCTTATCTCTTATATCTATTCGATCGATAAATCGATTTCTCTTTATGGAAGAGAATTAAGATATGAGGGAATTGTAGCTATTCTTAGTTACTATCTCATTTATTTAGCATCACGTTCTATTTCCAATACGAAAGTGCAAAAAGCTGTTTTATTCCTCTTAATAGGAACTTTATTTATTCAAATAGGATATGCCTATTTACAGACGAATGAACGATTTGATCAACTTCATTCTTTTTATGTTTATAGAGATTGGATATATGGATTTGGTTTTGTTGGAAATTGTAACTTTTTTGCCTCTCTTATGGTACTTTCTTTTTTCATAGGTTTTGGTTTTTATCTGTTCTCTAAAAAGATGTGGACTACTTTACCTTTATATCTTGTTACAAGTATTCTCTTTATAGGAATTCTTCTTGCGGGTGCTATGAGTGGGGTGGTGGCTTTCTTCTCTGTTCTTTTTCTTTCTTTGGTTATTGGATTTTATCTTTATAAAACTTCTTTAAAAGAAGAAAAGATGATCTTTGCTATAAAGCTTATGATGTTACTACCTATGTTTATCTTCTGTCTTTTCTTCGTACATACGACAACGACAAGTAAAGTTGCAAATGATTTCCTTTCTATGTTTGTCGAAGTAAAAGCGGGAGTGACAGAAGAAACGGGAAGTGGAAGAATACAAATATGGAAAGAGACACTTCCTATCATACCAACCTATTTGTTTACAGGAAGTGGAGTCGATACTTTTTATGAAGCTTTTGGAGAAAATCCTATTTTTCTAAATCATCTTGATTTGGCTGTTGATAAAGCACATAATGAATATTTACAAATATTAGTTACAGAGGGAATCCTTTCGCTTATCGGGTATTTAGGACTTATTATTACGACGATACTCTCTTCTTTTAAAAGAATTAAATTGAAGTCAATGACCCCATTAGAGATTTCCTTATTTCTTGCTGTTTTGGCTTACTTAATTCAAGCATTCTTTAATATACGAGTCACAAGGGTAGCCCCATACTTCTTTATCGTTTTAGGTTTTCTAAATAGTAATAATACAATAAAAAAGGATTCGTAAGAGAAATCCCTTTTTATTGTAAATAGATATCTTCAATTGCTTTGATGTATCTTTTCATAGGGGTATAACTTATGAGTGTATATTTTTTTAATTCACATTTATTCGCTGTCTCTAAAATTTTACTTGTGATATTATGTACATTTTTTATGTTTGTCATTGTAATAAAGTTCGATATTTTTTCTTCTTTAGGAATTGCCGAAGAGACAAGTGTTGGTATTTTACAAGCTTGTGCTTCAATTATGGTCAAAGCAAAGCCTTCAAATAAGGGAAAACTAATATAAAAATCAGTACTAGCATAGATATTTTTGATATCGGATACATTTTCAAGAAGTAAAACATCTTTTTCCAAATGATAACGTTTTACTTTATTTAGAATCTTTTTCTTTTGGGAACCAGATCCTACAATGAGGAAAAAGGCATTTTCTTTTTTCTTTTTTAAATCTTTAAAAACATCGATTAAAAAGAGAATATTTTTTTCACTTTCAAGTCGACCGATGGTAGTAATAATCCATTTGTCTTCTAAATGATATTTTGCTCGATAAGTAGGTCTTCCTGATCGTAATCTTTTTAAGTCAATTGTATTATTTAAAATCGTTGTATGTTTTAGACTTCTAAAACAAAAGCGAGCGGATTTTCTTGAACAAGCAATGAGTTTTACATTTTTGGGAATAAAGAAAGCCATAAGTGAAAAGATATTTTTGAGTTTTAAAAGGTTGTTTTTATAGTTTGTTCCATGAGCATGTAATATGACATTTTTACAATACCTATTGGCAATTCTTGCATAGTAGGTTCCTATGGGGTTATAGATATGAATATGGAGTAGATCAGGATGATTCTTTTTGCAGTAAGTTTTTAGGACATGACAACTTATAAAGAAACGGACTGCAGCATTTTTTAAATTTCTTTTTGTATAGACATTCCATTTGACTTCTTTTTCCTGTAGTTGTTTATCATAACCAAAATTTCTTTTTACTGTGCAAAGGATTTCTTTCTCTCCTTCAATTGTTAAATTGGATAGAATATTCGCCATGACATTTTCGATTCCGCCGTTGCTAAAGTATTCAAAAAAATGCACAATTTTCATTGCTTTACCACCTAAGAAAAGTATATCGAATATTCCTTTGAAATTCAATATAATCTATGAGATAATAGTGATAGAAATAGAGTGTGTAAAAATGAATCCAATCATAAGTGTTGTGATGCCTGTTTATCGAGAATCAAAAGAGATATTAAAGGCTTCTGTCTTCTCAATTCTAAACCAGACTTTAAAAGATTTTGAATTTATTATTGTTATCGATAATCCTTTAGATAAGTGGTATATTCAATATTTAGAAAGTATAAAGGATGAAAGAATACATATTCTTGTAAATGAAAAGAATAAGGGAATAGCAGAAAGTTTAAATAGAGGAATAAAAGAAGCTAAGGGTAAATATATTGCCAGAATGGATGCTGATGATATTGCTCATCCTAATCGTTTAGAAAGAGAACTTGATTATTTAGAAAAGAATCATCTTGATTTTATAGGAAGCTTTATTTGTTCTTTTGATTCTAAGCATAAAAACATTATTCGGTATCCTAAAACAGAAAAAGGTATTCAAAAATTAATCTATTATCGAAATGTTTTCTCTCATCCGACCTTCTTTTTTAGAAAAGAAGTATATGAAAGAATTCATGGATATACAAATATTCCCTATGTAGAAGATTATGATTTTATCTTTAAGACGATAAAAGCGGGATTTAAAGTGGGAAATATTCCTGAAGTATTATTAGATTATCGAAATTCAGAAGATGGAATTACAAATAGGAAGAGAGCAGAACTATGGGTGTCAGCAGAATTGCTTAAGAAACATTATCGTGAGTCTGATGAAAACTTTACAGTTGAGGAGTTTAATCACGATTTAGAAAGTGATCGTTATAAAGAGTCACTAAAGTCCATAAGAGACTATTTAGAGAAGAAAGATAAGGCGATAAAAGCACATGGTTTGAAAAAGATTTTCTGGATTCTCTTTCTTCTAAAAGAAAAGAATTTTAGAAAAAATATAAGTTATCGAATGGTTAAAAATATTATGATCTTTTTTAGGATGTAGTGAAAGTGAGGAAAAACGTTGAAGAAGGAATAAAAGGATGATAAACTAATAATAGAAAGTAGGAAAGAATATGAATAGGAAAACAAAGCTAGCAGTGCTATTGTGTATACTAGGAATGATGATTGGATTTGCCACTGTATCTACAGTATTATATTTAACTGGAAATACAAATATAGCAAGTAATACAGGTGACTTTGATGTGTACTATAGTAAAGCAATAGAGAATGGAACAGAGAATGCAAGTATCATAAAAGATAAGACACACATCGAGTTTACAACTGAGTTAAGTAATATAGGAGAAATGTATACTTTAGTTTATGATGTAACAAATGCGAGTAAACAATATGATGCAAACTTAGTGATGAACTGTGTAGGCGGGAATGAATATTTACGGGTAGAAAATAAGTTTGATACAGGCAAAGTTTTGCCCGCAAGAACAACAAGAAGTGGAAAACTTACTTTAACTGTTATAAAAGCAGTGATGGAAGAAACTAGCGTCAGTATTTCATGTGAAATAAGTGGAAATGCCCAAGAAAAGTATTCTACTGGGAATGAAAATATTGCATTTGAAAATGGAAATTATTTACCAGTAGTTGAAAGAGGTTCATGGTCAACTCCAGAATCTTATACGCCTTATTTTGGTCTTCCTATAGATAGAGAGAAAGTAGAAACAATCAACATAGTAGCAAGTAAAACTTTGCCTGAAGGAGCTACTCTAATAGGTGATGCGTCGAATAATCAAAATGGAAGTATTATAATGTATAGTAAAGATGAAGATAATGA
>CAZWKF010000084.1:0-1145 GCA_964634785.1 uncultured Muribaculaceae bacterium | reverse complement strand
AAATTGGACAAGATGGTGGAGTAGTTGCTAATCCAGATTCGTCTAATCTGTTTGCTGAGTTTATCAATGTGGAAAATATCAATGGGCTAGAAAATTTAGATACAAGGAATGTCTTTAGCATGGAAAATATGTTTATTGATTGTGCGAAACTTAAAATATTAGATTTAAGTTCGTTTAACACAAGTAGAGTAACAAATATGAAAACTATGTTTACATTTTGCCGCAGTTTAACTAATTTAGATATCGGCAATTTTGATACAAGTAAAGTAACAACAATGGATGAAATGTTTGCTGGTTGTTATCAACTCACTTCTTTGAATATAGAAAATTTTGTTATTTGGGAATATGTAGAGATATGCGGAATATTTTATGATTGTCGCAATCTGACGACGACAATTACAGTAAAAGGACCTTGGAGCATTGATGTTTATTCTCCATTTTATCAAACAGCAACAGAAAATGGTGCACAAATAACTGTCAATTATTCAGAAGAAGTGGCTGATTCAATTGATAAACTGATTGCTACAAAATCAAGCAATGCAAATGTTGTGAAAGGAGTTAATGTTTCTTTACCTATAACGATACAAGGAAATGATGACGTTACATCTAATTTCACAAAAGGATATGAGGGACAGACAATAACTTTATCATATAAAGATGACACTAAAGCTGTAGCATCATTTAAAATGAATGGAACATTGATTACTGGTGATACATTTATAATGTCAAAAGAAGAAGTTACTATAACAGATATTACATTAAAACAAGTTATTTTTGATATAACAGTAATTGGAATGATACTATATTTTTAAGTAATAGACAAGCTAGAAAAGGGGATACAATTGTCTTATATGGAAGTGCTCCAACTCCAGAAGCAACTAGAGTTATTACATCATTTAAAATGAATGGCACATTAGTAATAGGAGATTCGTTTACTATGCCTGAAGAAAATGTTGTGATTACAGATGTAGTTGTGAAAGAAGCTACAATAATAGAAACAAGACATTACCCATATCCAGGTAATTTAGATGATGAAGTTTATGGAGAGAAAACCTTTGAAGGAGCAACGTCATTAACTGTCATACTAGATTATGAAACAGATGTTGAAGATTATAATTGGATATACCTGTATGATAGTACAGGAA
>CAZWKF010000083.1:0-7345 GCA_964634785.1 uncultured Muribaculaceae bacterium | reverse complement strand
ATCATTGGCTTCTTCATTTCCAAGCTCTTTTTCTTTCATTTGATCTTCAAATCTTGCAAGTTGATCAATTGGATCATTTAACTCTGTATACGCATTGGCACATTCATGTCCTGAAATAAAGAGTTCAAAGCGATCGACAAATCGTGGATCTTCTGGATTTTTCTTTGTAAGCGGTGAAATTTCTACTGGGTGTCCGTATAAGAATGTCGGTTGAATCAATGTTTCTTCTACATACTTTTCAAAAAATAAGTTGATAATATGCCCTACTGTATGTTCATGTTCTGCTACTTCAATATGATGTTCTTCAGCTAATTTTAAAGCTTCTTCTATTGTCATCTCTTTTTTGAAGTCAATACCCGTTTTTTCTTTGATGGCATCCACCATTGAAATGCGCTTCCATGGTCCCTTTAAATCAACTTCATGTCCAAGATAGGTAAATGTCGTCTTTCCACATACTTTCTCGGCAATCGTTTGATACATTTCTTCTGTCAAATCCATCATTCCCTCTAAGTTGGAGTAAGCTTGATACACTTCCATCATCGTAAACTCTGGATTATGTTGAGGATCCATTCCTTCATTTCGGAAAGTTCTTCCGATTTCATAAACCGATTCCATTCCCCCTACTAAGAGTCTTTTTAAATTAAGTTCAAGTGCAATACGTAAATACATATCCAAATCTTGAGTATTATGATGTGTGATGAATGGTCTTGCAGAAGCTCCCGTTAAAAGAGTCGTAAGAATAGGTGTCTCTACTTCTACAAATCCCCTACTATCTAAGAAATTTTGAATGGTACGAATAATTTTTGGACGCATCATGGCTACTTTCATCGATTCTTCATTCATGATTAAATCTACATAACGTCTACGATATCTCTCTTCAATATCTGTAAGCCCATGAAATTTTTCTGGAAGTGGTCTTAATGCCTTTGTAAGATGTGTATATTCTAAGCACTTGATGGTAATTTCCCCTGTCTGTGTTTTCATGACTTTACCATAAATACCCACTATATCGCCAATATCTGCTGATTTAAAAAGCGTATAAGCTTCCTCTCCTATATCATTAATCGAGATATAGATCTGTATTTTTCCCGTCTTATCTTTAATCGTAAAGAAAGATGCTTTCCCCATTTTGCGAATAAACATAATTCTTCCCGCAACTTTGGCAAAGTGTTCTTCACTTTCTAGTTCCTCATGTGAAAATTCTTGATACTTTTCCTTGATATCACTTGCGAAATCTGTTCTTTCATAAGCCTGGCCAAAAGGATCTAAGCCTAAATCCTTAATCTTATTCATCTTTTCTCTTCTTACTAATTCTTGATCTGTTAACTTTCTTTCCATATAAATCCTCTTTCTTTTTTTTATTTTAACATAAAATGTTCTATTTTGTCTTAATTTCCTCAGATGTATATAATTTTTGATAATACTTACATTTTGTCATAAGAGTCTCATGATCTCCCTTAGCGTACACTTTTCCTTTTCGAATAACATAAATTTGATCGGCATCAATGATGGTCGACAAACGATGTGCGATTATCAAAATAGTATGATCTTTAACCAATTCATTAATCGATTGTTTTATTGCCTCTTGTGATTCATTATCTAAAGCGCTCGTTGCTTCATCAAATAAAATCACTTTAGAATTCTTAAGTAAACTTCTGGCAATTGCCATCCTTTGCTTTTGTCCTCCCGAGAGATTAACCCCGCCTTCACCAATTACAGTATCGTATTTTTTAGGTAAACTCATAATGTATTCGTCAATATTGGCCATCTTTGTATATTTACGAATATCAGCTAATTTCACTTTTTCATCTAACAATCTAAAATTTTCCTTTATCGAACAATTAAATAAAAACGGTTCCTGTCTTATTATTGAAATATGTCTTCTCAAAGAGGCTTCATCTAAATCACGAATATCGATTCCATCTAAAGTAATGACACCCTTATCAACATCAAAAATACGTGTAATTAAGTTAAATATTGTGGACTTTCCTTCTCCCGAAGCACCTACAATGGCAATTTTTTTTCCCGTTTCAAATTTTATATTCATGCCATCTAGTAAAATTTCCTCATTTTTATAGCCAAACACAACATTTTTAAATTCAATAATGCCTGTGCATTTGTCTAAAGGGATATTTCCAAACTTTGTGTCATTATATAATTTATTTTGTAATATTTCTTCAATGCGTTTTAAAGAGACATTCAATTGCTGATATGTTCTAGAAAAATCATTAATCGTTTCAATTAGCCAAGTGAAGCGATAGATATAGTAAGTCATAGCAACAAAGAATGTTATGCTAACAACGCCTTTATATGTTAAATAAACACATAACATAAAGGCACTTCCCTCTATAGAAATCTTCAAAAGACAACTGATGATATCAAATACGTTTCCTGTTTTATACTCCTTTTCCGTTCTATCATACAGTTCTCTTGTAAGAATGGCTACTCGGTGAACTAAATTATTTTTTATCCCTAGAGTCTTTACTTCCCTGATACCTCTAATTGTCTCATTTGAAATCGCTGTAAACTGATCATTCACTTCTTTTCTTTCTTTATGTTCTTTTTCTAATCTTTTAGAAAAAGTTCTAACGATAAAATAATAGCCTAGTAAAAACACTAATAGAAGTAGGCCTATACTCCAAGCATTAAAGAAGATATAAATTAAAATGATAAAGGATGTTATAACAGAAGATATGATACTCACCATTCGATCAATAGATCCAACAACGGTTTCCGTATCACTCGTAATGCGATTTATGATTTGTCCACTCGATTGTTCTTCAAACGCATAAGCAGGCAAGTTTAAAGCTTTCTTATAGGTATCATAACCAATTTCTCTTGCCACCTTTATTTGGGTAATGGATAAGTGATGGTATGAATTTCGACTAATGACTTCTGTTATACAATCTAAAACAATATAAGTAAGTAATAAAGCAACAGCTAATCCTACTTTTCCTTTGATCACATTTTCGATAACAGCACCATTTAAGTACCCCGTCAAAATATAAAATGAATTACATAGAATAATCAATATTGAATAGATGATAAAAGTCCACTTATATTTTTTAAAATATTTCATGACAAATTGTATACTACTTTTTTTCATAAACATTCCCTTTCCATAAAAAAACCTACATCATATGTAGGATTAATCATTAAAAAGTTTTTTTCTTTTACACGAAAAATAACGGAGTAATGACTAATCCATTCATCTTTTTTATATCTTGCTTGTCTTGTTTTATATTTAAGTTTTTCATGTTTAGCCACCTCTCTTGCCAAAAGATACTTAGATATTAACCTAAAATAGTTCGTTTGTCAACTACAACTTCTATTCTTAAATTTTTGGAATCAATATAGTAACTAATTTTAAATATCTATACAAAAACAGCACCTTTTTTTTAAAGTTTCCTATTTTTTCGAGTAATCCATGATTTTTTTGTGTATATAAAAAGTAGGAGCACATGTTTTTGTAGTTGCCATTTCCTCAGGGGGTTTTGGAATTTTATTTTCTTAACTTTAAGAGAAGATGGAGGTGGTATAATGAAGAAAGATTTCTTAATCTTGTCTTTATTAGGCATTATCTTTTTGCTTTTAGTTTTGTTACTTCAAGCATAAAGAAAACTACCGTGTTACGGTAGCCAAACTTTTTAGGCACCCACGAAATGTGTGTTCCTACTTTTATTTTATGATACTTTATCTGTTTTTACAAGTAGAAATTCTATTTAAATTCCATCTCGTATAGATATTCATCTCCAATGACACCATCAATATCTTCACGATAGTCTTTGATAATGTCAATACATTCAAAATTCACTTTTTCAAGCATTCGAACAGCCCCAATATTGCGTCCATCGCAAGTAGCATAAAGACTTTCTATCTTCGTCTTCTTTAATTCCTTAATAATTCCTTTTAAAGTTTCTGTCCCATACCCTTTTCCCCAATACTCTTTAATCAACCAAATATTAACAGATTTACTGCGACTATCCTCTTGATAAATCGAGATATTTCCAATAATTTTATTTGTTTCCTTTTCCTGAATGACGGCACGAGTATGGTACTCATCTTTATAAGTTCTTAAAATATAATCTGTAAATCCTTCTATATTCCAATCGACACGAAAACCAGGCATATACTTTCCTACGTCTTTATCCGTTCCCCATGTCTCATACATAATGGAGATATATTCCGGAATAAATTTTTTTATGATAAGATGTTTCGTTTCAAATTCCATAGATTAACCTCCATATCCTAGTGTCTTCATTATACCATGGTTTTACATAAAGTTACTCAACTTTTTTTCATCAAGTGTAAATCAAAATTTAATATGATTTTTTACATCATCTTTAATATGATCAATCGTAAGCCCAATTAAATCGTTAATGGCCTTTTTACTTTTCTTATCCAGTTTTGTACTTTCCTTGACAATTCTTATAACACTTGGGATTTTTGAAGTCTTTATGTCAAGAAGGGATTCTATTTTTGCTCGTTTAAAAATCGAAAAAATTTGTAAAATCAACTCTTTTTTTTCTTCGTCAGAATAAGAGCTAATCCATTGAGTTAAAATCTTATCTACACTTTTACTGAATTTACTTAGTTTTGCGTCAACAAAACGAGTCTCCGATACTTCCCAAGTTAACACATTATGTGCCATAATACTGGCTTTTGTTGATGATAAAACGCGTGGATGATCTGATTGGTTCAATAAAAGGCCTACAACTGAATAATCTGGTATAAGAAGTTCATAAATAGGTTCAATTCTTTTGAAATATTTCGATTTCATCTGCTTTTCACGCAAACCAGGGCCATCGTTACTGATAATCTTAATAATCTTCTTACGAATAAAGGGGCTTGCATACATTCCTGCAACCAAAGCAAGATTTCCTCCCTTTGAGTGACCTCCTAATATATATTTTTTCTTAGAAAACCAAGAAATATGCGAATTAATATAAGAAATGGCTTCTTTATGAGCGATAACAGGGAACTCATAAGAAAGAGCCATATCTTCTTTCCAACCACTGATTAAATCATCCGTTCCTTCAAAGGCAATATAAGTAACAGCTTCATCTAACTCAATAAAAAGAGCGGAGAATTGATGTTCACTACTACTCTTATAAATGTAATTTGAAAGTATTAAATCTTTATATCTTCGTTCCTCTGCAATGCTTTTTAAAACTTTTGAGGCAATTTGTACACATAATACATTTTTAGCAATGTCTTTTTTACTATTCTTTTTCCAATACTGTTTAGTAGCTTCTTCTAGGCGAATCTTCTTTTTAGGTTCAATAATGCCATCAAAATTAATATAGGCAATCGTAGAGAGAATGACATTATCAATCTCATTAAAAGAAAGTTCTTCAAAAGTTAAATTTCCATATTTTTTTACGTAATGAATTAGATTTGCCATAAACATCACCTATTTAAGTATAATAGAATTTAAAGAAAAAAGAAATGATTTATTCATTGTTATTCATTTTATTTACATTAACTTATCGTTTGTTCTAATTCATGCTTATTCTTCTTTCTCTCAGGTAAGACTTCGCTTTTCTTCTGTACTTCATCATAGAGACATTTTAACCTTCTAATATCCTTATTAACTTGATCTATACTTAAGTTGAGTTCTCTTGCTTGTTTAGCAATTGGATACCCTTTTGCTCTAGTTTTGACGATGTATATATCTCGATCATTTAGATTCCCTTCATGAATAAAAGTCTCTACCACTGTTTTCGTTAAAAAGACATGTTTTGTCATATCTATACCTCCTTTTCATTTTTGTAATTTGCATTATAGCAAGCATCACTTTTTCTTTCAGCAATATAAACCTCATTTTTGACATTTGGAACGCGCTCGTCCCCCTTTTTTATAGAAGTTTTAGAAAAGATGAATTTATACTATAAATTTTTTGTCGTCTAGTAGACTATATATTTTTAAGGTAGAATATTTCAAAATAATGTTATAGTTTTTGCAGATTTTTAAAATTTGCTAGAATGAGGTGCATATGGTTGATATTGAAGTTGGAAAAAAAGTAACAATTCATACAGATGAGTATTATTATCATATTATAAGAAATAACATTCGTAAGATTCGCACTCGTAGACATCTCACACAACAACAATTAGCTGATATGATTGGTGTAACAAGGCAATATGTTTGTGATATTGAAAACGAAAACAGAGGAAAGCATATTACCATAGCTGTCCTCGGAAGAATTGCTGATGCCTTGAATATCGATATTCGCGATTTTTTCCAAGAAGACGATTAGTCTTCTTTTCTTGTAATTAAAATGAAACTACTTTTTGTCCCATCTTTACAAATGACTTTTCCAGTTGGTAAAACATGAGATATTCCTCCATGCCAAGAACAACAGCCTTGGTTAACTTTTTTATAGTCTTTAAAAAAGGAAATAATAAAAAATAAAATTCGTATTCTTTCACTTTTCACAATATCACCCCTTATTGATTCAATTAAAAAGAGGCTAAGCCTCCTTAGTATGCATATATTGAACTAACAATAATTGCAAGTAAAATAAATAATACTAATATTATGAAGAAGTAATTCCCATATGAATTAGCATTATTTGAGGATTGGGATTTACAGCAATTCATGACAATTCACCTCCTAATAAATTAGATAAATGCCCCTACTATAATAATTAATAATATAAATAATACTAGGATGAAAGCAGCACTTGAAACATTATTTCCACACTTATTCACGATTATTTCCCTCCTTTTCATTACTCACTTTATTGTATGGTTAAATTAAGCATTTTGTGCATGATTTACTATTATTTTTTTGCTTGTTATGATATAATTACTAAATGTAAGGGAGGATAATATGAAAAAGAAATTAATTCTAATGATTATTACAATTGGGTTACTTACTGGCTGTGGTAAAATCCCAAAATTATCAAATGGAGAGGAAGCTATCGTTAAATTTGATGATGGCACAATGTACAGTGTTGATGAAATATGGAATGAGGTAAAAGATAACTATGCTTTATCCGTTCTATTAACTAAAATTGATGAAAAAATCCTTTTAGAAGAGTATAAAGACAAAAAGGAAGATTTAGACAAATACTTAAGTAACTATGAAACTTATCTTAAATCAAACTATGTTGATGAAAATGGTAAATTTGATGAACAAGCTATGAATGATGCACTTGCAAGTCGTGGTTATTCATCAATCGATATTTTACTAGATCAACAAAAAGTTTCTTACTTAACTGATCTTGCTGTTAAAGATTATGCTAAAGGCAAAATAACTGATAAAGAAATAAACGATTATTATAAAAATGAAGCAGTTGGTGACATCCACTGTGAACATATTTTAGTTAAACCAAATGGTA
>CAZWKF010000082.1:0-7437 GCA_964634785.1 uncultured Muribaculaceae bacterium | reverse complement strand
CATGTATCTTGCCTAAAAACTATAAACTAGAGGGGCTTACAGATTCGAAAAAACTAAGCGAAAAGAAAAGAGAAGCCTTCTATGATATATTGATTAAAGATGCAATTTCTTATGGCATTGGCATTGTTTCTCCTGCACGTATCGATGAAATCAATATCTATGAAGCAACAAAAGAGGCGATGTATGAAGCTATTGGAAAACTGAATCCCAAACCTGATCATGTGCTAATCGATGCTATGCCTCTAGAACTTGAAATGCCTTCTACTTCCATTATTAAGGGAGATGCTAAAAGTATATCCATTGCTGCAGCAAGTGTTATTGCCAAAGTGACACGAGATCGGATGATGGTCGAACTTGATAAAAAATATCCCCAGTATGGATTTGCCTCTCATAAAGGATATCCTACAAAAAAACATATTGAAGCAGTAAAAGAAAATGGCGTTTTAGATTTTTATAGATTTACTTTTTCGCCAATTAGTGATTTAATTAAAGAAGATAGTGAAGGTGTGTTGAATGATTAAAAAAATTCTTACAAACAGGGTGGTTTTAAATACAATCGTTTTATCGATTTTTACGTTTGTGCTTGAGCTTGTGATACGCTTCTTTGTCGATGCTCCTATGGCTGACATTGCATTAGTGCGTATCGCGATTAGTTCGATGATCATGGGACTCTCATGGAGTTTTATTACGCATTTTTTTCCCAAACTTGTTGGTCGTATTTTAAATATCTTCTATGTCTTAGTGATTGGCATTTTAGGATTTGTCGAATTTGGTCTTTATAACTTCTTAGGTTTCTTCATGGGAATTGGAAACTCTGAGCAAGGAACGAAAGTGATGAGTTATATCCTCGATTTTATGAATTCCTTAAAAACCGAGTATTACCTTATTCTTTTGCCAACCATTCTTTTTATTGTCTACTATTTATTCATTGATCGTATCATCATGAAAAAGAAAACGCGCAATGAAGAGATGACACTTCCACAAAAGATTTATATCGAAATTATTACACTTATTATTATCCTTCTTTTATGTACTGGCTATATGGCAACGATTAAGAGTACAAAGATGCAAAATGAATTACAGACTGAGAGTAACTATTCTCTTTGGCTATATCCCGAAAACTCCAATATGACCGTCAATAACTTCGGTGTTTCCATGTATGTATTTGCCGATATCAAGAGTCATATTCTTGGAATCGATGAAGAAGATGTTGCTCGTTTAGAAGAAGAGAAAATTAAAACAGAAAAAAAGAAGCCAAATCAAGTATTGGATGATTATTCACGAATTATTGATGACACAGCATGGAATAAACTCATTAAAAATACAAATGATGAGACGTATAAAACCTTAAATAACTATTTTATCAATCGTACGATTACACCTAAAAATGAAATGACAGGTCTCTTTGAAGGTAAGAACTTAATTGTAATCTTAATGGAATCTGTCAATGAAATTTCGATTATGAATGAAGAGGATTTCCCAACCCTTTATAAGATGTACCATGAAGGCATTTCATTTACGAATAATTTCTCACCGAGAAATAACTGCTCTACAGGAAATAATGAGTTTACCGTTCTTTCAAGTTTATTTACCATCAATAATACCTGTACAGCGAATACCTATGCATCAAATACTTATTTCCAAGGGGCCTTTAATATCTTTAATAATAAGGGATACTATACCTCATCTTACCATGATTATACAGAACAGTATTATAGAAGAAATAAAATTCATAAGGGCTTAGGAAGTCAAAAATTCTATGGGGTTACCGATTTAGGAATGAGTTATGATCCTGCCTATGAAGAGTGGCCAAGTGATGTTGATATGTTTAAACATGCCCAAGATAAATACATGAATAAAGAAAAATTTATGTCCTATTTTGCCTCTGTTACCACTCATCAAACCTATAATGTACCATCGAAAATGGGAGATAAATATAAAAGTGAATTCCAAAGTAAAGGGTATTCAAGTACTTTAAGTCGATATCTTTCAAAGATGAAAACATTAGATGAAGCTTTGAAAGAGTTACTAAGTGAATTAGAGCAATCAGGAAAACTTGAAGATACCGTTATTGCCTTATTTGGTGATCATTATCCTTATGGACTTACGGATTCACAGATTAATGAGTACTTAAGTAAGAATGGGGCAGATTATGTCGTTAGAAGAAATGCAACGAATACAAAAGATGTTGACAGAATACCAATGTTCATTTATAATGCAGGAATGAAACCCATTCAAGTGAAACAGTATACATCTTTGATTGATTTACTTCCAACCTTATTGAATCTTTTCAATATGGATTATGATCCAAGATACTATTTAGGAACGGATGTCTTCTCAAAAGATCATGTTTCACGAGTTGTCTTTGCCGATGGTTCATGGCAAAATGAACTTGGGTATTATCATGCTCCTAATAATAAGATGAATTATGTAGATGGTGCTAAGGAATTGAGCAATGCGGAACTTAAAGAGATCAATCAAGAGATTAAGACGAGACAAAAGATGAGCGCCTCTGCCATCAAATCGAATTACTTTAAATACTTAGGAGAAGGACTTAAGAAGTATTATGTTGCTCCGTCTACTACGACGAAGGCGACAACAACTGCAGTAAAATAACTTAAGAAACAGGAGGAATGAGGATGAAACTAGTCATAGTCGAGTCTCCAGCAAAAACACATACGATAGGAGCCTATTTGGGAAGTTCGTATAAAGTAGTATCAAGTAAGGGTCATATAAGAGACCTTGCAACAAGTGGTAAATATGGATTAGGAGTTGATGTTGAACATAATTTTGAACCTAATTACATTCCTATTTCAGGAAAGAAAAGAGATATCAGTGCTTTAAAAAAAGAAATTAAAGAAAGTGATTTCGTCTATCTGGCAACTGACCCAGACCGTGAGGGAGAAGCGATTTCGTGGCATTTATTTGATGCTTTAGGAATTAAAGAAGATGACTATGAGAGAATTGTCTTTAATGAAATAACGGAGCCTGCCGTAAAGGAGGCTTTTAAGCACGCAAGAAAGATTGATATGAACTTAGTTAAATCACAAGAGACAAGAAGAATATTGGACCGTATTATTGGTTTTCGCCTTTCTAAATTGATGCAATCAAAAACGGGAGGCAAAAGTGCTGGACGTGTACAGAGTGTTGCCTTAAAGCTTATTGTCGATCGTGAAAGAGAAATTGAAGCATTTGTTCCCGAAGAGTATTGGGAAATAAAAGCAATCTTTGATGAATTTGAAGCCCACCTTGAAAAGTATAAGAAAGAGAAAGTAGAACTACATCAAGAAAGTGATGTTAAAGCCGTTTTAGATGCTTTAGGTGAAGAATATAAGATCACTTCTGTTGAACAAAAAGAGAAGAAGAGAAGTGGCGTAAAGCCTTTTACAACATCTACTTTACAACAGGCTTGTATCAATAAATTTAACTTTAATTCAGGAAAGACAATGCGAATTGCCCAAAAGTTATATGAAGGAATTAATATAGGGAGTGAAACCGTCGGTCTAATTACTTATATGCGTACAGATTCAACGAGACTTTCAAGCCTTTTTATCAATGATACCTTTGATTATATTGAATCGACTTTTGGTAAAAATTATATAGGGGCCGTGAAGAAAAGCAAAAAGACAGAGAATGTACAAGATGCCCATGAAGCAATTCGTCCAACAAGTATTCATAGAACACCTGAGAGTGTAAAGAAGTATTTGTCTGCTGATGAATATAAAGTGTATTCGATTATCTATGCAAGAGCTTTAGCAAGTTTAATGGCGGATGCAAAAGTGCTTGCAACGACTGTCCTTTTAGATAATCATGATTATGAATTTAAAGCAACAGGTCAAGTCATGACTTTTGATGGTTATTTAAAAGTCTATGGGGAATACTCACAAAGCAATGACATTATTCTTCCAGATTTTAATAAATATAATGGTACTTTAAAAACAGATCATGTGGAAAGTGAACAAAAATTTACAAAGCCAGCTCCACGTTATACTGAAGCAACACTTATTGAAGAGATGGAAAGTTTAGGAATAGGAAGACCAAGTACCTATGCAAAGACGATGGAAACCTTGAGGGAACGTGATTATGTCACTGTTTTAGAACGTAAATTCCATCCAACAGAAATGGGGATTGAAACAACGGATAAATTACAGGAGTTTTTCTCCAATATTATCAATGTCGAGTATACGGCTAATATGGAAACCGATTTAGATAAAATAGCAACTGCCGAAGAAGATAATATCAAAGTCTTGAGAACTTTCTATGATGAATTTGAGCCTCTTGTTAAAGTAGCATTTACCGAAATGGAAAAGAAAGAGCCAGAAAAAACGGGAGAGACTTGTCCAGAGTGTGGTAGTGATTTGGTTATCCGTAAGGGAAAATATGGTGCTTTTACAGCTTGCAGTAATTATCCAGAGTGTAAGTATATTAAAAAGGAAGAAAAACAAGTCGTGACCATCTGTAAGTGTCCTAAGTGTGATGGGGAGATTATTGAAAAGAAGACAAGAAGAGGAAAAGTCTTTTATGGATGTAATCACTATCCAAAATGCGATATGGCTTTATGGGATAAACCAACGGGAGAAGCCTGCCCAGAGTGTAATAGTTTACTTGTTGAGAAGAAAGATACAATAAAGTGTTCAAAGTGTGAATATACAAAAGAATAAAAAGAGAAACAAGATAGCAAATAAACTATCTTTTTTCTTTACAGTAAAAGTGTATAATTTCATATAAAAGAAACCGAACATATGGACAAAAAAAAAAAAAAAAAAGTACAATTATCCTAGAAAGTAGGTATATTTTATATGAATCAAAAGAAGAAAATATTGTTTTTGTCTATTCTATTAATGACAATAGGTTTTGCCAGTGTATCAACAGTCCTATACTTAAATGGACAAACATTTGTAGCAAGTAATACGGGAGACTTTGATGTATATTTTATTAAGGCAGTAGAAAATGGAGTTGAGAATGCAAGTATTATCCAAGATAAAACCCATATCGAATTTACAACAGAACTCACTGGAGTGGATGATACATACATATTAAATTATGATGTAACGAATGCCAGTAAACAATATGATGCAAACATAGTGATGAATTGTACAGGAGGAAATGAATACTTACGAGTAGAGAATAAATTTGATACAACAAAAATATTACCAGCCAGAACGACAAGAAGTGGAGTATTAACATTAACGGTAATAAAAGCTCCTCTAACAGAAATGAGTGTGTCTATCACATGTGAAATAAGTGGAAATGCAGTAGAAAGAGATATAGTTGGTGGAGAAGAAATAGAGAAAGAAGCACAAGACTTTTTGAAAAGTGGAGAATTGCTTTCTCATGATGTAGATACATTCAAAACAGAAACGTATGGTTCAGAGAGTGAGTATACAGCTCAATATAATAAAGCCTGTAGTGACAAGACAAGTGAAACATGTCAGGCATTTAAAGATGATTATGAAACAAAGTTAATTGCATGGTGGCAGCCTCAAGAAAATAAGGGATGGATTCCCTTAGATAGAAATAACAAAGTAGAAACTCTTACCATAAAAGCAACGAAAGAAGTGCCTGAAAATGTCATAAGATCATGGGATGTATCAGAGGGAAATAAAGGAACAATAATGGCTTATATATTAGATGAAAATAATAATGGAATGTATGAAGTGTATATAGGAGGAAATGGAGGTGTGTTAGCTCCACCTGATTCAGGAAATTTATTTTATGATTTTACTGAAGCAACCTCCATAAATGGATTAGAAAATTTGGATACAAGTAATGTAACAAGAATGGGCTATATGTTTGCCAATTGTTATAATTTAACAGAATTAGATTTAAGCCATTTTGATACAAGTAATGTGACGAATATGAATGGTATGTTTAATAACTGCTATAAATTAATGGCATTAGATATAGGGAATTTTGATACAAGTAATGTAACGAGTATGGCTGTTATGTTTACCGAATGTGAGGTGCTAAATAATCTAGATGTAAGTCATTTTGATACAGGTCAAGTGACAAATATGTATACTATGTTTTATGGATGCGGTAATCTTACCACGTTGAATATAAGTTCATTTGATACAACTAATGTAACAGATATGAGAGGTATGTTTGGTAACTGCTATAAATTAATGGCATTAGATATAAGTAACTTTGATACAAGTAAAGTAACGGGTATGTATAGTATGTTTAGAAATTGTAGTAGTCTAACAAGTATAGACGTAAGTGGATTTGATACAAGCAAGGTAACGGATATGGGAGATATGTTTAGAGACTGTAGTAGTCTAACTACATTGGATGTAAGCAGTTTTGATACAAGCCAAGTAACGGATATGAGAGGAATGTTTGGTAATTGTAGTAAACTCACAACAACAATAACCATAAGAGGAACAAAATGTACATCTTATGCTAAGAAGTATTCATATGAGTTAGGAATGTTTGAAGGTGCTGCAACAGAAGAGAATGCTCAAATAACGGTTAATTATACAGAAGATGCTTCTACTTTAGTTGATAATATGATAGCTACTAAATCAGATACTTCTAATGTCATAAAAGGAAGTGTTGTTGCTTAAAGAGATTTGTTTGAGATATTTGATGAGAAGATAACGAAATTGTTTATCTTTTTTTATTATTTGTGGTAAAATAAGTTTACTTTGAAAAGAGGAAAGCGAATGCAAAAGAGAATCAGAGAGAAAATAAGATATGATTTAAACCAGGAAAAGAAGAATTTAAAAGCGAAAGAGAATGAATATGTGATTGTTGAGAAATGGATTACTGAAACTATGAAAGTTATTCGTGCCAAAAAAAATCTAGAAGAAGCTCATTTCTATGAAATAGTGCTTATTATTCTAGGACCAATTATGACTTTCATTTATTGTCATTTTGCTCTTCTTCCTCTCGAAGTTATTCTACTTTTATTAGTGCTTGGAGGAGGATGCACCTTTTATCAATATAAAAAGACATCTGATGATCGAAATTATTTGAAAAAACATCCATGGAAAAGACATTCCATAAAGCATATACAAGATATTCATTTGTCTTTTTGTGTTTTGCGAAATCGTCATCTTACATCAATACAAGAGCAGAAACAAAAAATTGAACTTCTCGAAGAGATCTTAGAGGAAGAAAAAGCAGCAAATTTATTGGAAAAATCAAGTATACAAAAATCTATTGCCAGTGAATTCGATGAATGGGTAGAAGAAATAGAGAAGATGCCTATTGAAGATATTCATTTTGAATTTGAACGAGAAGCAATTCCTAAGATAAAAGTATTGAAGTAGGATAATATGGAAAAATTAAAAAAAATCATTACACAAAAAATAGAGAAAAAGCAAAATGAACTTGAAAAATGTCATAAAAAGGAAAGAGAACTCTTGCTTTTACAACAACTTGTTAATGTCAATATTAAAATGTACAAATAAGGGAATTTAGTTATGTACAAAA
>CAZWKF010000081.1:0-7709 GCA_964634785.1 uncultured Muribaculaceae bacterium | reverse complement strand
TTTTTATAGTTGTGAAATAAGTCTAGATAAAAAAGATAACTGTTATTTACTTACCTATCTATTAGATGAAGATTGGTTAGAAGAAGCAGTTTATCCAGTCATTATTGACCCAACAATATCAAATAAAAGAAATACAGTAACAGACACTTATATCTACTTATCTTCCAATGGCAAGGACACGAGTGAAACAAGGCATACAAAACCATTTATTAAAGTTGGTGTAGGAGATAATATTGTATATCGTAGTTTAGTTAAATTTGAACTACCTCATATTGGAACGTCTGCTCAAGTTATCCACGCAGAAACTTATTTTAGTAGTCATGTAGACGATCGCTATACAGGAGATTCTTATGCGACAATCGATAAAATAGCTACTCTTCATCAAATAACGAAAGAATGGGAAGAAAATACGGCTTGCTGGAACACTATGGCAGAAGCATATGATCCATTTGTTGAAAACTATATGACGCTAAGTAGAACCGAGTTTTATCCATATCCTATTAATAAGGCCGAAATAACTGTAATGCCATTTGACATTACAAATATTGTAAAAAAATGGTATTCAGGGACTCCAAACTATGGCCTTATGATGAAATGGCATGAGGAAGTATATGATGCCAATTGTAAAGAATATACACTCTATTCATCAAATAATACAGAGTCAGTTGAAGGATCTAATCCTAGACCTCTTTTAATGGTTCAATATCGTTATCAAAATGGAATATTAGATTATATGAGTTATCAAACTGCATCCTTAAGTACAGTCAATAGTTCTGTTAATAACTATAATGGAAATGTAACGAATGTAATTCCTATCAATCAATTAGCAGGAAGTGACTTAGCCTTAAGTTTAGTTTACAATACAAGCAGTGTCCTTCTAAATGAAGACTTTAAAATAGCCAAAGGATGGAAATTAAACTATGATGAGTATATTGTAGAAGAGCTAATAGATGATATTATTTACTACAAATATGTAGGTGGTACAGGAACCATACATTATTTCTATGAAAAGACATTAGAAAATAATGAAAAAGTGTGGGTTGATGAAGATGGTCTTGGTTTAAGTTTAGATATCGAGAAGAATACGGATGGAACAATCGAAAAGTTTATAATTATTTCAAAAACAGGAATTAAATCTACATATCTAAAAGAAAACAATTACTATCTTACAAAGATAGACTATATCGATAATAGTTACTTACAATTAGTAAGAGATGTAAATAATAGAATAATTAGTGTAAAGGATGAAAAAGAAAACATCATATCTATTAGTTATATCTCAAGTGGAATTCAATTTGCAAGTGATTCAGAAACTACATCTATCACGATTGAAAATAATTTAGTAAAAACAATTCATCTTAATGTTGGGGACATTTCTATTCAATATAATACAAATGATATTATCACAAAAATTACAGATGTTACTGGAATTAGTTTATCTTATGAATACTATGATGGAATTCCATATCGCTTAAAGAAGATTACTAATATTGGTTTGAATAATGAAATTGGAAAATTTAAAACATTTGAATATCATTTTAATTCTACAACAGTTACTGATAATAAGAATAACAAGATGAGATATACATTCAATAACCTAGGAAATACGATTGGAACAGTTTTACTAAGTAAAGATGGAACCCTTAAAAATTCATTTGGTTTTTCTGATCAATATGTTGATGAACTTAAAATACCGGAATCAAATAAACCATTTGCTACCTCAGTTCCTCTAAAATATACAGAAGAATCAGAGACTATAACATATGGAAAAGAAAATATTATGCCAAATGGTGATTTTGAATCTGATGAAACAAATATATTTACTTCTTATGGGAATGTCATTACAACTGAGACAAGTTATACAGGAGAGCACTCAATTAAATTAAATGGCGGAGCAGTTGGAAGTATGCTTTTAGAGACTGGCCCACATCTATTAACTGCTTACTTTAAGAATGAAAAGCCAATTACTTTGGATATGCAAGCATCAGGTACATCATCACCAATTTTCTATAATCCTATCACAATTCCTGCACATCAAGAGTTTACCAAAGTTGAAATTCCATTCAAAGTATATGAATCCTATGAATTAGTTGAATTCTATTTTACAGTAGAAGATAATGAAATTGCTTATGTTGATCATGTATCTCTTTATAAAGGAGAATATGCCAATTTAGTGAAGAACTCTAACTTTGATAATAATGATGAAATGACAGGGCTTACGGATTGGACAATTGTAGGTTCTAATAATGATACTGGAGAAGATTTAAGTGATTGTTATGATGTTGTGACATTAGATTCTTTTGAGAGAGCATTGAAACTAAAAAGTGTATTAAATGGAACAATTGTAGCTTACCAATCACTTCCCATAACTGGTAAAAAAGGGGATGTCTATACATTATCTTTCTGGTATAAAAATGAAGGTGTATTAGACCCCGGAATGATGGCTGATTTCTTTGGTAATTTAGCTCAATTAGAATTTGTAAGTCCAAATGATGAAATTGGACATGGAACAGATAATATCATTCTTAATTACCATGCTGATGAATGGCAATACTTTAGTCAAACTTATATAGCTGAAAATGATTATGAATCTATTTATTTAGCTATTATAAGTTCAATGGAAGCAAATAACCTATATGTAACCAATTTCTCTTTTATCAAAAATTTAGGTTCTTACTTTTATGAATATGATGAATTTGGTAATATCATATCAACTTATGATATAACGAATCAAACAAATCAATTCAAATATGATCAAAATAACCAGTTGATTGCCTCTTTTAATCCAAAAGGAAATCACTTCTATTATGAATATGATAATGTCATTACAGATCGACTACTAAGAGGAACTAGTCCAACAGGAATATCGAATGAAATAAAATATGATACCTTTGGAAATCCTATTAAAACGATTATTAAGAGTACAAATCCACAAGGAAAAGAAATAAATGGAGATTACTATATTCGATTAAAGGGAACAAATAAATATGTTACAATGAATCCAATAGATAAGTCCTTAAAATTAAGTGAAGATACTTGCAATCATTATGCGTTTGCATTTGCGAATACAAATAATTTATATGTTATAAGACCAACGATACTTTCAAATTATAGTTTGCATACCACAAATAATGCAGTTTATTGTTCAAAAGAAACACCATCTAATTTCACACTTGAACATAAAGAAAATGGTTCTTATTATATTAAATGTTCAAATTTATATTTAAAAGAAGAAAATAATAACATTGTATTATCCTCTTTAGTAGAAAATGATGTTCATTATGAATTCTATTTAGAAGATATTCACTCAAAAGAATATATAGAAGAAAATGCACATTATACAGAAGATGGAAGATTTATAAAAGAGACAATTGATGCTTTAGGGAAGAAAACAGTCTATGATATAGATCCAAATACAGGCCTTATTTCAACAATAACAAATGCAAATAATCAAACTACATCCTATACATATAATCAGAAAAAAGAAATTACAAAAGTTGAAACGGATGATAAGACAATTGAGTATAGCTATGATAATAGAATGCTAAAGACTATTCAGAGTGGAAATAAGACATTTACTTTTAATTATGATAATTTCCAAAAGACAAATTCTGTTAAGATTAATAATCAAAACTTAATTACCAATGAGTATGAAGAGAATAATGGAAAATTAAAAAAGTCAACTTATGGTAATGGAGAAACTGTAGAATATACTTATGATGATTTTGATAGAATGAATACTATCAAAAAGGGAAATAAGACATACAGTTATCATTATAATTATCAAGGATTAATGGATTCAATCTATAATGAAACAAGCAAAGCTTTAAAATTCCAATATGATTATGCTCAAAGAGTAGCAAATATTATAATTGATAATGATTTGTCTATTGATTATGAATATGATGTAAATAGCAATGTCTCAAAAGAAAAACAAACATTTAAATCAATGGAACATACGATTGAATATACCTATAATGAAGAAGACTCAATTACTAAGATTAAGATAGATAATCAAGAAATCAATTATGAATATGATGCAATTGGAAGATTAAAGGTAAGAACAATTAATGGTGAACTACCAGCTGAATATACATATAAGAGATTAGGTAACAAAACATCTCTAATTGTAGATAAAATAAAAATAGAGAATGATACATATCAATTTACATATGATAACCTCTATAACATAACTAAAATAATGAAAAACAATGAAGTTTATCATGAATATACCTATGATAATAGAAATCAACTAGTAAGTGATAGTAACTATGAAATTAATAGAAAATATATCTACACTTATAATGATGAAGGAAATATCACAAAAAGAGAAATAAAAGATATTGAAACCAATACAACAATAAGTACAAATACATTTGAATATACCAATATTTTATGGGAAGATCAATTAACTAAAGTAAATGAAGAAACGATTACATATGATGCTATAGGAAATCCCCTTACTATAGGAAATAAAGTATTAACATGGGATAATGGAAGAGAACTAACACATTATCAAGATAATAATCTAGAAGTAGATTACAGCTATAATGTAGCAGGACTAAGAACAGAGAAAAAAGTAAATGGAGTAAAAACGAAGTATTACTTGGACGATGAAGACATCTTAGTTGAAGAAAGAGAAGGAGATGTGCTATACTATATACGAGATGATAGTGGAGAGTTAGTAGGTGTGATGCGAAATGGAGAAATCTACTATTATCAAAAGAACTATCAAGGAGATATAACAGGAATCTATGATAGTGCCTATAACTTAATCGTAAAGTATAGTTATGATGCGTATGGAAATATTCTATCAATAACAGATAATGAAGGAAATGAAATAACAGATACTCATCATATAGGTAGAGTAAACCCATACAGATATAGAAGTTACTACTATGACGAAGAGACAAGTCTATATTACTTAAAGAGTAGATACTATAATCCATTATGGGGTAGATTTATTAATGCGGATTGTATACTAGGAGGAAATAGCAAACATTTAGGATATAACTTATTTGTATACGCCAATAACAATCCAATCAAATACATTGATAGTGATGGATATTTATTAAGTTTACTTGGAGTTTTAGATACTATGCGTACTGTTGCAACTATTGCTATAGTGGGAATGTTATCTTATGCAACTATTAGAGCGCTTCCAAAAACTATTAGTATTCCAGGGATAGGAACTGCTGTTCATGTAAACGAGTATAAAAAAACAAATAAAAACAAGAAAAAAGACAAAACAAAGCATACGATTTATGCATTTCAAGACCCGAAAAAAGATGAATGGAAATATGTTGGAAGAACAAATGACATAGATAGAAGAGAAGCAGAGCATAGAAAAACTCCGAGAGGTAACTTAGAAATGTATATACTGAAAAGCAACTTAGAATATGTCGATGCACGAGCTTATGAACAATTTTATATTGAACTTTTTGATACCTTAAATAAAAAAGATAAATTGATGAATCAACGAAATGAGGTAAAAATCGGAAACCCATTTTATAAAAAATATGTAGATCCATTAAAGGGAAAATATTATACAGATTATTATGTTGAAACATATGTAGGAGATTAAAGAATGAAGAAAAATGAAAATTATATTAAATTGAAACAAAGTATACCTGGGGATGTTTTTGCTTATAAGATAGAAGAAGATGAGGAATTCAAAGGAAGATATCTTCTTTTAATAAGATATGTTAATCCATCATATGAAGAACAACACTTTACTCATGGAGGGAAAGACACTTTATTAAACTTTCGTATTAAAATCACGGAAAAATCTGAAATTCCTAAAACAAAGGAAAAAATAGAAATTCTTCCTTATATTCAAGTATCAAGAGTTCATTATGAAGCAAGACACTTTCCTTTATCAGGAGAAATGACATATGCAGAACTTGTAGAGAGTCATAAAGGAGTAGAATTTTATCCGGATGAAAAAGGATATTTACAAGTATATATATATAAGATGCTTTATGACAAAAAGACAACTTTTAATCAATTTCAATATATTGGAAATTTTGACTTAACTCCACCAGATAAAGAATTTATTCCATTTGGATATACATCAGGTCCAATAAGCAGTTTTCCCGAAAATATTGAAGAGCGTATATTAGAAAAGTATCGTCTATATAATTTGAATAGAAAATTTGTTTCAAAAGCCAAAATAGAAAATGACTCTCCAGGAATACCAGAGTTATTATTGATAAGAGCAACTTTAGCACTTCAAAAAGCAATAGACGAAGACCATTTTAATTTTAAACCGGAGAATATTCATTTGAATTATTGGGATCCTACATTGTATGGAAGTGATGTAGCCTGTGATGTACGGGGAGATTACAGAGATTACTATGAAGAAAGTAAAAAGAATGGAACAAGTAATCAAGAAATGGTAAAAGAGTTAATGGAAGATTATGAAGAGTACATAGCAGATGAATATGATGGACCAATTTTTTGGATAGTATTAGCTAATGAACAAATGAGAAAGAAAAATTTAACTAAATATCAAAAAGAAAAAGCATTGGAAGCAATAGAGATAGATTTAGAACATTGGAAAAAAGAAGTTTTATTCAATGAGAGAAAAACAAATCTAAGAAGATTAAAGAAAAAGTTAGAAGATTATGAATGTAAAGAATAAACACACCTTTATTTATTCCAAAACTTATACGTTGAATTAAATGTGGAAGGAAGAGAAAAATGGTAAAAGAAAGAGATATGAGTAAAATAAAAAATTGGATAGAAGGCGATACTTTTGCAGTCAAAATAGAAAATTGTTCAAAAGAGTATAATGGACGTTACTTAATATTAATAAGGAGAGATTATCCATTACATTTATATAAAAACACATATCTACATTTTAATGCCAAGATAACGAAAGAAAAGAAAATTCCAAGAACAGTTGAAGAAATTGATAATTTGGATTATATTAAAACATTCTTTTTTTCCTACTATTCAAAAAACTTATATGGATGTAAAGAAATTAATCAAGCTTATCTTAAGCCCGATGAATATGAATATATATACACCTATATTTTTGAAATTTGGTTAAAAAGAGGTGGTAACAAGGATATTTTCCAATATCTAGGGAATTTTCAAATAATTCCTCCAGGAAATGAATTTGTTCCGAATTTGTCTAATACTTATTTTTTGCCAGATACTTATAAGTGGACACACGATTTTAATTTTATGACAAAATTAATAGACAACTATTCTTTATATAATTTAAAAAAATGTGAAGCATTTACAGACGAAAGCAAGAACGAATTAAAAAATAGAGCACAATGGGAAACAAAAATATTCAAATTAGCAGAAGAACATCCTGAAGTGTTTAGTGGTATAAAAAGAACTCATGTAAATGCATGGGGAGATGGAATCTATCAATCAGATATTGCTTTAGATGTCAAAGATGACTATTTAGACTTGTTAAAAAAAAGTAAGAAAAATGGAACAAGTAATGAAAAAATGGTAGAAGAGTTAATTGAAAACTATGAAGACGAGATTGATGATGAATATGATGGTCCTGTATTTTGGATAGTATTGGCAAATGAACAAATGAAAAGACAAAAGCTTACCAAATATCAAAAAAACAAAGGATTAGAAGCAATAGAAAAAGACCTAAAAAACTGGAAAAAAGAGGAGATTCATCAAAATAGAGAAAAATGTTTAAACCGGATAAAGAAAAAATTAGAAGCTTATGAGTGTGA
>CAZWKF010000080.1:0-7730 GCA_964634785.1 uncultured Muribaculaceae bacterium | reverse complement strand
ATTATTGTTGTTTATAACCATAATATAAAAGAAAACCACCTAACTCAATTGCAATGATTTAGGTGGTAACCATATAATGGCAACACTCAACATCAGCGTATTGAATGTCCCTTTTTTATTTTATGCAAGTTCCCTTGATAAAAATCATTCTGGTGGAGAATAGGGGATTCGAACCCCTGACCCCCACGGTGCAAACGTGGTGCTCTAGCCAGCTGAGCTAATTCCCCAGAACAAACTCATTGTAGCATAACAAAAACTACTTTTCAATAGTTTTTTCACAAATTTCCATAATATTGGGGAAATAAAGCCCAAAATCTTGATTTAAAACGATTTTTTTTCCAACGGGATCTATTTTTGTAATGATTCCTGTTTTTTTTAAAAGATGTTCTTTATAATAATAGGTAATTTCTACTAAAGATTGATTTTCATAACATTCAATGATTTGTCTTTCAATCCTTTCAATCATTTCTTCAGATAAAATGGGCTTCCTTATTTTCGATTTTTCCATTTGTAATTCTTTTAGAATTTCTTTTTCATGGATAACCGAATTAAAGGGAGCCCATTTGTTTCTTTTCATCACGCATGGTGGCCTCCAATCATATTATTCCTTGCTATAGCCGTAGAATCTTCTAGTAAACTAGATGCTCTTACTATAGTATTGGCACCAAAACGTGATTTTATGTGATCAATTGTATCTTTTATTTGGGCATTTTTTTGTGTCTCTTCAAATTCTTCGAATAAATTAAGTTGTCTATGGTTATTTTCTACAAGCCCACTTAGATGAATCGAGACTTTTCGTATAGGAAAGTGATCCTTATAGAATTTTTCAAAAATGGCCATACATTCTCGGTAAAGCACTTTTTCTTCATCTGTAGGAGCATCCAACTTTAAGGAATGATTGAACCCTCCTCCAATATTTTTTGAGTATCCTATGCCAAAATGTAACACCTGACACTCATATTTTTCTGCTCTCAGCCTTCTACATAAGACATCAATCATCTCAAAGACAATTAAGTCAATATTATAGGCATAGTAATCTTTAAATAAGACTTGGGAATGGGAAAAACTCTTTTCTTTTACTTCTTTTGTCTTTAATTCTTTGATACGCGTTTCATCAATGCCATTGGCATGTAACCATAATTCTTCCCCAATGACGCCAAATGTCTTCTTTAAAAGCCAAACATCAGCCTTGGCAATATCTCCAACAGAATACATTCCCAGTTTATTTAGGCGGATTTCCATTCGCGAACCAATTCCCCACATTTTAGAAAGAGGTTTTATCTTCCATAGTTTTTCTTGTACATCTTCTTCTTTCCAAAAGGCAATATTGTCTTTGACATGTTTAGCTTCAATGTCCATACTTACTTTGGCAAGAAGAAGATTAGGACCAATTCCGGCAGTTGCTGTTAAACCTGTATTCTCATAAACAGATGCTAATATCTCTTTAGCTAGAGCATAGGCATCTTTTTGATAGAGTGTTAAATAATCTGTTACATCTAAAAAGGCTTCATCAATGGAGTAGACATGTAAATCTTCTTCGGCAACATAATCGAGATAAATGCCAATTACTTCTTTACTTTTTTTCTGATATAGACGCATTCTTGGAGGTGCCTTTATCACTTGAATTTCTTTTGGTAAATACTTAGATAATTCATAGACACGACATCTTCCAGGAACACCAAAGGTTTTTAAATAAGGTGTTACAGCTAAAGTAATGGCTCCATTTCTTTCTGGTTCACATACAACCAAGGGAGTAGAAAAGGCATCTAAGTTTCTTTCTACACATTCACAAGAGGCAAAAAAACTTTTTAAATCAATACAAAGAATCCATCTATTTCCCATTTTATCTCACCTCAACAATAATATAATACAATTGTTCGTTAAAAGCAATGAAAAATGCAAAAAAAGTGAATAATTGTTGAAAATAAGGAATAATTAAGGTATAGTTATAATAGAAATAAGGATAGAATGAGGGAGATTATATGAAATGTATATCATGTGGAAATGAAATACCTGATGTATCGACCATTTGCCCATTTTGTGGAAGTGGAAATACACCTGTAAAACCAATAGAAAATACTGAGGAAATGGAACATACACAAGTATTGGAACCACTTAGTCAAGAAACGATAGAAAGCACTCAAGCTCAAGTGGGAGTAGAAGGAGAGAATACTTCTTTACAAACACCAGTAGAGGATTCTCCTATCTTATATGAGACACCGACAGAAAAACCTACATTACCAGAAGATTTAGTGGTTGATGCCAATCCTCTTAATCAACCAGAACTTGTAAAAGATGGTGAAAAAATTACCAATATAACACCACCACCAGTTCAAGAGAAAAGTAAAAAGAAACTCTTTATCTTAATAGGATCTGTAGTACTTGTTCTTCTTTTACTTGTTGTTTTCTTCCTTTATATGGCTTTATTTAAAAGTGCCGAAAAACGTGTAGATGCTGTCTTAAATGGCTTATTCCAAACAATTAATGTCAATCAAAAGATTGTTGAAAAGGCCAGTGGTAATTCAAAAATAAAAGCAGATTTAACAATGGATAACAATAACTTTAAAGGAATATTAGAAGAAAAATATGCTTATGACTTTAAACAAAAACTAGCAGATGTAACATTTACTCTTTCTGAAGCAAATTACAACAATACTTCTTATATTGGTAGTGAGCCTTTAAAACTACAAACTTATTTATATGATAAAAAAGCATATATTCTTCTTCCTAACTTTTATGAAAATTATATTTATAATACCATAGAAGATTATGATAAAATTTTTGATTCTATTTATAAAGAGGATGTTCAATATCAAGTGATTATAAATGGATTAAAAAATGCTTTAAAAGCGAGTGTTAAAGCCACTTCTATGAAACAAACGGTAGAAAAGAAAACAATTGGTAAAAAAGCAGAACAAGTTAATGTCATTACGATTTCATTAAATGAAGCCAATCAAAAGAGATTTATCAATACTTTATTTAATCAATTAAAGAATAATACAAAGTTCTTAGAGGAATGTTCAAAGTTAAGTGATTCTACAGTAGATGAGCTTAAAGAGAAATTAGATGAAGCCAAAGAAGAGATTGAATATACAAAGACAAATGCTCAAATTGAAATTTATACAAGTACTTTTGGAACTTCTTTTAAAGGAATAAAGTATATAGAGGGAAGTCAAACTTTAGAACTTTATCCTATAGGAAAGAATTATATTATTGATGGTAATTTAAAAGAGATGAGTATTTATCTTAAATTAAACAATACTCTTAAGAATACGAAAACAGAAGAAGTGCAAAATCTTAAAGTTGAATTTTCAGCAAATACAAAAGAGGATGAACATACGATAAAGGGAACAGTGGAAATTGAAGGTTCACTAGATAAAGAACCAAAAGTAGAAAAAGTAAATACAAAAAATAGTGTTGAAGCTTCTCATATACCAGAAGCAGATAAAGAACGTATTTTAAATAGTATTATGCAATATGGTAATTTTAAGAGTATCTTTGAAAAAATTGGAGAGAGTATGACGATTCCAAGTCAATCCATTACACCAACTGTACCACAAATAACGATTGCTGAAAATGAAGCAGGAGTATAAAATACTTTGAAAGAGACTGAGTTATTCAGTTTCTTTTTATTTTGTATGAAAGTGTATAAAATGATGTAAACTAGAAAAGAAAAGTATCGAACAAATAGACAAAAAAAAAAAAAAAAAAGTACAATTATCCTAGAGAGCAAAGGAAATTCCTTTATCTTTAGGAAAGTAGGAAATATATGAAGAATAAGAAAAAGATTCTATTTTTATCATTACTATGTATGATTGTTGGATTTGCAGCAGTGAGTACAACTTTAATACTTAATGGTAAAGTAGGAATAGGAACAAATGAACCAGATTTTGATGTTTACTTTAGTAAAGCAATTGAGAATGGAACAGAAAATGCAAGTATCATTAAAGATAATACACATCTTGAATTTACAACAGAACTAACAGGATTAGATGACTCATACGTGTTAGATTACGAAGTTACTAATGCCAGTAAACAATATGATGCCAATCTTATTATGAATTGTACTGGAGGAAATGAACACTTACGAGTAGAAAATAAGTTTGATGTTACAGAAGTTCTACCAGCAAGAACAACAAGAAAAGGAAAATTAACTTTAACAGTAATTCAAGCAGTTATAGAAGAGATGAGTGTTAGTATTTCATGTGAAATAAGTGGAAATGCCATTGAAAGAGATGTCGCTGGTGGAGATGCAATAGAGATAGAATTAGGAGATTATTTGAAAATATCAAATAGACATCTTTCTACCAGTTATTTAGGGTATACTTTAGATAAAAGTAAGGTAGAAACAATTAAATTAGTAGATAGTAATGAAATGCCAGAAGATGCAGTTTTAATAGGAGATGTATCCGATAAACAAAATGGAAGTATTATGATGTATAGTAAAGATGAAGACAATAATTCCAAGTTGGAACTGTACATTGGTCAAAATGATGGAGTAAAATTAAATCCAGATTCAAGTTATCTATTTTTTGGTTTTGAATATTTAACCACCATAGAAGGGTTAGAAAACATAGATACAAGTTATGTAGAAAAAATGAATGGAATGTTTAAGGATTGCTATAGATTAACAAACTTAAATGTAAGTAATTTTAATACATCAAATGTAGCTACTATGGGATATATGTTTTCCAGTTGTGGCGACCTGACAAGCTTAGATGTAAGCAATTTTATCACTAGTAAAGTTACTTCTATGGAATGCATGTTTGATGATTGCTTTGATTTAAAAAGTTTGGATTTAAGTCATTTTGATACAAGTAATGTAACAAATATGAGAATGATGTTTGGTGGAGAAATAATTGATATGAAAATATCAGAGATCATCGGAGTATCTAACTTTATAATGGATAATGTAGAAAATATAGGTGGAATGTTTCAAAATTGTGCTAACCTATCATCGCTTGATTTGAGCAAATGGAATACAAGTAATGTAACGGATATGGAGAATATGTTTAATAATTGTACTAAGTTAACAGATCTAAATATAAGCGGTTTTAATACCTCGAACGTAACGGATATGCATGGTATGTTTAACAACTGCCATGAACTTACTACAATAGATTTAAGCCATTTTGATACAAGTAGGGTAACAAGAATGGATTTTATGTTTTACTATTGCTATGGTTTGACTACAATAGATTTAAGCCATTTTAATACGAGTAATGTAACGGATATGCGTCGTATGTTTTACTATTGCTATAAGCTGACTACTATAAATTTAAGTAACTTTGATACAAGTAACGTAACGGATATGTCAGAAATGTTTATGATGTGGACGAGCTCAGCTTTAAGAGAAATAAAAGGCATTTCTGATTTTGATACGAGAAAAGTAACAAAGATGGATAGTATGTTCGAAAGATGCTCTAATTTGAATGCAACAATAAGTATAATAGGTACCAAATGTACCTCTTATACATCTATGTTTAGTTCTGCCGCAACAAAAGAAGGAGCTCAAATAACCGTAAACTACACAGAAGATGCATCAGACTTAGTAGATAAAATGATAGCAACTAAATCAAGTAATTCAAATGTTGTAAAAGGAAACAATATTTCAAGGCTTATAACAATTCAAGGAAATGATGAAGTTTCGGTAAATTATGCGAAAGGCTATAAGGGACAGACAATAACTTTATTATATAAAGATGGAATTAAAGTAGTGACCTCTTTTAAAATGAATGGAACATTAGTAGAAGGGAATACATTTACAATGCCAAATGAAAATGTAGTAATTACTGACATAGTAGTAGGACAAATTCCTTCTCCTAATGCAGAAGAAATAAAGAATGTGACACCAGATGAAATATTTAATAGCAATACATACTTCTCCAAATTTATAATAGAAAAATTTGGTTCTATGGAAAAATTTGAAGAGTATCAACAAGAGGTATGCAAAGATGGTAATGATTCAGAAACATGTCAAAATGCTGGGAATGAATTTATGAATGAAATGGAAGAATGGATGAAATATCTCCATGTATTTGCTACATATAGATATGGTTCTATTGAGAATTACAAAGAATGGCAAAGTAATGCTTGTGTTGATGAAAGTTCTACTACTTGTGAAAATGCTATGACTCAATTCTTTAATGATTTTAAAAAATGGAAAAATAGTTAAGATTATGGAAAGACATTTCTAATATAGAAGTGTCTTTTATTGTACAAATGTATGTTTTGATATTGCTATTTTTATTCTTTGTTGATAAACTGAGAGAGGTGATGCATTTTGGAATTCATAAAAGGAAAATATCGTAGTTCTATTTTTTCAAGTGAAACAGGATATAAAATTGGTCTTTTTCGTGTAAAAGATACAAGTGATGCACTTGTTGATTTAAAAAATAAAACCATTACGTTTACAGGGTATTTTCATGAATTAAATGCCGATGATCTTTATTTATTTTACGGAGAATACGTCTATCATGAACGTTATGGATATCAATTTCAAGTCAGTAGTTATGAGCGAATTGAACCAGAAGGAAAAGATGCCATTGTCGATTTCTTAACTTCTAAGTTTGTCAAAGGTTGTGGGGAAAAGACGGCAAAAAAAATCGTCGATGTTTTAGGAGACAATGCGATTCAACTTATTAAAGAGGATCAAAATGTCTTACTTTCTTGTGGACTAACTGTTTTACAAGCAGAAAAGATTTACACTTCTATTATGAGTTATTATGATTCTGATGAAGTGATTATTTATTTAAAGTCTTTAGATTTCTCAGTTAAAGAAATAACCAAGATGTTAAGTCTATATGGTAATACAAAAGTTAAAAATATTGTCCAAAATGATTTGTATTCTTTAGTTGAATTTATTGAATTTCCAAAACTTGATAAGATTTATTTTAAAATATATGAAGAAACAGGGAAGATGAGAATCCTTGCTTGTCTCATTGAAACGATGAAACGTCTTACTTTTAATGCAGGTGATACCTATCTTTATCGTGAAGAAATAGTAAGTTCTATGTGGGAGTTCTTTCAAATTGATGTGTCAGATTCCTTTGATGCTTATATGGAAACATTAGAAGAAAAACGTCAAGTTGTAAAAAAGGAGTCTCGGTATTATTTGTGGCAAATGATTGAAGATGAAGAGTATATTTGCAATGCGATGTGTGCCATTATGAATCATGATACAAAAATGTCTTATAAAATAGAAGAATATTTATCTTCTATTGAAAAAGAATTTGGTATTTCCTATAATGAAGAACAAAAGAAAGCACTTAAAGAAGCTTTAACACATTCCGTTTGTTTAATTACTGGTGGACCCGGAACAGGAAAGACAACGATTATCAATGGTCTTTTGAGACTATATCAATATATGAATGGATTAACTGATTTACAGATGAATCATGCTGTTGCTCTACTGGCACCAACTGGACGTGCAAGTAAGCGCATGAGTGAAACGACAAATTATGGAGCAAGTACAATTCATCGTTATTTAAAGTGGAATCATGAAACACGTGAATTTGGAGTCAATGAATATAATCCCAATGAACATTCTTTAGTTATAGTCGATGAAATTAGTATGGTAGATAATGAATTAATGGCAAATCTCTTAAGAGGAATAAAGCATGATTGTAAACTTGTTATTGTTGGCGATGAACATCAACTTCCATCTGTTGGACCGGGAAATATCTTGAAAGATCTCATTGATTCCGATATGTTTTCTCATGTAAGACTTG
>CAZWKF010000079.1:0-8005 GCA_964634785.1 uncultured Muribaculaceae bacterium | reverse complement strand
ACTTTCTTCCCTTTAAGGTTTGCATATAGTATTCATTGATTTCATGTCCTTTATTTCCAGTAGTATAGTTTAAGTCGATACGAATGTATTCCTCTTTTGTCTTCACAAGTAAGTCCACTGTCTTTACTCGTTCCTCTTTTTCTTCTACAGGTAATTCATTTCTCAAGATTTCTAAATCCTCTATCTCCACATGTAAAATACTTTCGAGAATCTTTTTTAATAAGACATTTCCTTCCTCTTCTACCACCAGCTTTTTAAACAAGCGGTCATACTTTCCCGTATAAAAATGAGTACTTCTTTTTCTTGTTGTCATCATACATTTTCTCCTGCCACCTACCATAGCAAAGAAGGTTTACAAAAGTCAAATTGCAAAAAAAGAAAATCTGTATACCAAAATCTACAGATTTTCTCAAAAATCATACTAATATTTTATTTCTGTAGCTTTTTTACCTACAGATTTACATTTTTCGTAACTTTTCATTTTTTTATGAAAAATAACCAATACATCAATTATTTTTCTTCAAAACAGATATTTCGTCTTTCTTTTCCTCTTTTGGAAGTTCGATTTCTAAACCAAGTTCTTTTAATTTTTCAAGAATTTCCTGTTCTTTATCTAATTCTTTTTTATCAATTTTGTATCCCATTTTATACCTCTTGAATAACCGCAATGATCATCGGTTTACACTCTGTTTCATGATAAAAATAACTACTCAATTCTTCGCGTATTTCATTTTTTATTTGATTATAATCCACATAATTTGGAGAGGTATTCTTCTCAATAATTTCAAGTGAAATACGTTTTATCTCTTCTACCATCTCTAAGGAATCCTTTACATAGATAAATCCTCTTGTTGTCACTTCAGGTCCCACAAGTATTTTCTTCGTTTGCTTATCAATTGTTGCCGAGATTAAAAGAATACCATTTTCTCCTAACATTTCACGATCTTTAATAACAAGTTCTCCAACATCATCACTTGATTTTCCATCTATTAAAATATCATCTACAGGAATTGTTTCAAATTTATCTTGAAGTAATCCATCAACAAAGGTAACAACGTCCCCATTTTGCTTTAGCAAAATATTTTCACTTGGTATTCCTAATGAGCTTGCTAAATTTGCATTATTAACCATAAGACGATATTCCCCTTTTACAGGCATATAATATTTTGGTTTCACAAGATTTAACATGATCATTAGATCCTCTTGAGAAGCATGATGTAAAATCGTCTTATCTTTAGGAATCGTAATACTCTTAGCCCCTTGCATGGCAATATCGTCTTGCAAGTGTACAAAAGCTTTTTCAGCATCATCATAATAAGGCTCTGCAAAAACAATGGTATCTGATTCTTTTAGCTTAATAAATTTATCACTTCCATGAGCTATCCTTTCAACTGCTATAAAAGGTTTACTACGATCATCACAGACTAAAAGAATCGACTTTTCAGAATCAAGATCAGATAAATCCCCAATCAAGTTCTTTTCTACTGTCATATATCCATTTTTAATTGCCATATTGATAATATTTTGTAATCTTTTTCCCATAATGACCACTTTGCGATGCGTATTCTTAGTTGCATCAAAGATCTCTTGAATCGTATGTAAATGTACCGGAAGTGTCGATATAATAATTCTTCCCTCAGCATGATTGATTGTATCCTTAAACCAGCTTGTTAAACGATGATGAGGGGAAGTGTGCCCGACATGCTCAGAAAATGAGGATTCACTTAAAAGACATAAGACTCCTTGTTTTCCTACATAAGCGATTTTCCCCAAGTCGGTTGCATAGGCTCCATTCATCGTTGGATCGATTAAAAAGTCTCCTGTATAGCAAATAGCTCCATCCTCTGTATTCAAAACATACATCACAGCATCAGGTACTGAATGACTAACATTGATTGGAAATATTGAAATTTTACCAAAAGAAATTTTTCGATGTGCCTTTATTTCCACAATATTTTTTTCATTCATTCCTTCTAGTAATAGGGATTCTTTAGTATATTTTGTACAATAAATCTTTATATTTGGAAGTGTTGTAATTAAATCAAATACGCCTCCCATATTTTCAAAATGGGCATGTGTTAAGAAAACACCCACAATTTTATCTTTATTCTTTTCTAAATATCTGTAATTGGGAATAATATAATCAATTCCATATTGTCTATCAATTGCATATTTTAATCCACAATCAAAGACAAATATTTTATCATCTACTTCGATAATATATGTATTTTTTCCACTTTCATTTAGGCCACCAAGCCCAAATATCCTAATTTTACTCATTTTTAATTCTCCATTCTAAATTTATAAAGGTCACATCAGTAAATCCATTATAACACCAATAGAAGAATTAATCAATTCACTAACACAAAAAAAGATAGAATCCTGAAATTTAATTTCTATCTTTTCTCGTCCTTTTTTATTGTCTTTCCCATTTTTGTCCTATTGATATTTTTTCTGTTTTGCTTCGACCATTTCCTCATTATTGATTTGTCGTAAACGTTCTTGAATGATTACTATTTCATCATCCGTATACTCTCCTGTTTCGTTTACTAAATTTGCCAAATTATTTTCTATTAAGAATTGATTTAAATCGACTAAAGTAGTTGATACATTTTCTACGCGATAATCAACAAAGCAATCATTTGCTTCATTTGAATAGGCTAAATGAAAAGTTCCTTTGCTATTCTCTGCTTGAGCAAATGCTTCCTTATTAACAGTATCTTCAAAAGAATAAATCATATAATCTTCTTCATCTATATAAACACTATAATTATTCATGAGCAAATAGTATCGATCATTTTCTCCACTTATGTTACTAACTCCATTTGAATTTGTATCTAAAACGTAGAATTTATTTAATTCAATCGTTTCAGTTACGACTTGTGGTTCTGCTGCCACTTCAGTTAGTGGCGGTATTACTTCTATATTCTCATTTGTATTCTCGTCTTTAACTTCTAAAGATGCATCAGTAATAGACTCATTTTCAATAGATTCATTATCAGCACTATTTTCATCCTCTACTGCTATTTCCTCTACTTGAGTATTAACAGAGTTTTTGAAAGAATCCCACTTTTTTCCAATAGAAACAATTCCAATATCAATAAGCACTATAAGATATAAAACTCCTCTTAGTTTTTTTAGTTCTTTTTTTGAATCTTCTTTCATATCTTCCATATAAATTCATCCCTTTCTTTTCAATTCACACATAGTCATCCTTGAATGCATGCTATTATAAGGGAAAAAGCACTTTTTGTCAAACTAACGAGGAATGATGATAGTGTTTTATGTTTAACTATTTTGACTCTAAAATATAAAAATGCTATGATACAGCAATATTTTGAATGAAATATATCTAATGTTAGGAGAAAACAAAATGAATAGAATAACTTTTATCAATAAAGAGTATTTTAAAACTCATAAGAAAAAAACAGTAACATTGACTTTACTTACAGGTGTTATCATCGTAAACTCCATTGTATATAAAATATCAGATTCACAGTACTACGATCATACTGCTAGAGTCAAAAATTCCAGAGACCTCTACTCTTGTTCTTGTGAATATGAGCCATATAGTATTTTCGATAAAATTGTTTGGGAAGAATATGAAAATACAGAAATAAAAGCATATTCCCCCAGTTTTTTAGATACTAACAGTATTAAAATTGTCTTGTTTAAAGGTTCATCTAAAGCTACTCATTATCGCATAACTTTTGATAATAAAGCCTTAGAATGGCATGAATTACCTGATGAGAATATCATCATGTTTGAGTTACAAGATATACCTGAGGATATGCGTTATAGTCAATTTATAAGTATTCAATTTGGTACACTTCATTCTTCTTTAAATACAATTGATGAAAACAACGAGGAATTTTTACTTTATACAGTAGATTCTAAAGAGAAAATGGAGAGTCATGAACAAACACATAACAAAATAAGATCCATCGCAAATCGCATAGTAAAGGAAGATGATTCAGAATTTGAAAAAGTAAAAAAGATCTACGATTATTTAATCAATCACACCGAGTATAGATATTCAGAGGAAGGGATTTATGAAGACGCTCTATTCAATAAATACTATATGGGCTGTGTTGGGTATGCTGAATTTATGAATTTATATTTAAATAGTGTTGGAATAGAATGTATTTCAGTTCAGTACAAAACGCATGGTCATGTTTGGAATATCGTAAAAATCGACGATAAATACTATCATTTAGATGCAACCTACAGCGATACAAGTAGTTGGGAGGATACTTCAAGATATCGATATTTTCTAGTTTCTGATGAATTTATGCTTGCCGACCATCGATTCTTTATATCAGAAAAAGAGGTAAAATGTAATGATACTTATGACTTGACAGGACTCGTTTCTAAACGTGATATAGAATACCGAGGATTTAAAGGAGAACAAATAAATACAATAACTGATGGTCATAAGATTGGAGAAATTGTAGATAGCGGCTATTCTCTAATATATCGCTAATGATGGTTATAAAACATTAAAAAAGACACACCCATTTGATTAGTGTATCTTTTTTTATGTTAAACTTGTGTTCCTTTTATGACATTTGAAGTACTTGATTTTGTTGCTATCATTTTATCGACTAAGTCTGATGCATCATTCGTATAATTAACCGTAATACTTGCATTTTCAGCCGTAGCTGCATATTTAAACAATGAAGTGTAAGTCGTACATTTTGTTCCTGTTATTTTAATTGTTGTAATCAGTTTTTTACACGAATAAAACATTTGCTTCATCGTCGTTACACTCGTTGTATTAAAACCACTTAAATCTAAATTTGTAAGCATTTCACAATAATAGAACATGCTGCTCATATCCGTTACTTTGCTTGTATTAAAAGAACTTAGATTTAGATTTTCGAGAAGATTATCATAATAGAACATAGAACCCATTTTCGTTACGTTACATGTATCGAAATTACTTAAATCCAAACTAGTTAAAGCTTTACAACGTGAAAACATGCTAGACATATCAGCAACATTCGTTGTAATAAAATTACTTACATTTAAAGTCGTAAGTTGACTACAACCCGAAAACATCGAAGCCATCGTAGTAACTTTACTCGTATTAAAAGAACTTACATCAATCGTTTTCAAACTTCTACAAGTGCTAAACATTCCAGAACAATCGGTCAAATAGTTTGTTTCCCAACCACTAATATTTAAAGTTTCAAGCCCTGAACAATAGTAAAACATATCAGTCATAGTACGTGCATTATTTGTATTCCATCTACTTAAATCTAGAGAAGTAAGGCTCTTACACCTTTCAAACGTGCCATCAAAACCTCTTACATTTTTTGTATCAAAGTTTTCAATTCCTTTTATTTCTTGCAACTTCATTTCTCCTACATTATCACTAGAAAAGGTCTCAATCATTCCAATTACGTTACTTGTATTAAACTTACTTAAATCCAATCTTAACAAACTTTTACAATTTTTAAACACGTAATTTAAAGTCGTTATTTTAGGTGTCTCCCAAGTGCTAACATCTAATGTTTCTAACTTTGAACAGCCATTAAACATATTTGATATACTGGTAACATTACGCATATCAAAGTTTGAGAGATTCAACTCCGTCAATTTACCACAATGAAAAAACATTTCCGCCATCGTAGTAACTTTACTCGTATTAAAGCCATCCACTTTTAAACTTGCTAAACTGCCACACCCAAAAAACATGTCATTCATATTTGTAACCTTAGCAGTATTCCAAGTACTTAAATCCAAATTTAATAATTTGCTACAATTTTGAAACATCGATTCAAAGCTTGTTACATTGCTAGGATCGAAGTTCCCAATACCCTTAATCTCTGTCAAATTCATATCTTGATTATTTCTTGCAGCAAAAAGATATTTCATTCCAGTAACTAGTGGTGTCTTAAAACTACTTACATCTAAAGTAGTCAGACTCAAACAATTTGTAAACATATAATTTAAAGTAGTTGCTTTAGATACATCCCAATTGCTAACATCTAAGCTTGTTAGCTTAGAACAGTTTTCAAAAGTACTAAAGAAATCTTGAACATTATGCGTATCAAAATTTCCAACATTTAATTCTGTCAATCCACTACAATTATAAAACATATATTTCATTGACGTTACATTGCTAGTATTAAAGTTACCAACGTTTAAACTAGTGAGGCTACTACAGTTTAAAAACATATGATTCATCAATGTAACCTTACTAGTGTCCCAATTTGATAGATCTAAGTTCTTTAAGTTTGCACAATTTTGAAACATAATCGCCATATCTGTTACATTACTTGTATTAAGTAAATCAAGACCTATAATTTCGCTTAGTTTCATTGTTCCTTCTTTTGTTGCAAACATAATTCCCATATTTGTTACATTACTCGTGTCAAAGTGGCTGACATCTAAACTTGTTAAAGCTCTACAGCTCCAAAACATACCATACATATTGGTAACTCTACTTGTATCAAAATGACTCAAATCAATGTTTGTTAAACTAGTACACGTATCAAACATCCATCCCATATCGATTACATGACTTGTATCAAAATTTTCTAACCCATTAATACTTGTTAAGTTTGTAAATTTAAAAAATAAATTAGTAGAATCTGGATTGGCTACTACTCCACCATCTTGTCCTATATATAGTTCTAACTTAGAATCATTATCTTCATCTAACGTATAGGCCATAACACTTCCATTTTGTTTATTAGACACATCCCATCCGGTTGCTCCCTCAGGAACTTCTTTGGTATTTTTTATTGTAAGGGTTTCAACTGTACTACGATCCAATGTGTGCCCAAGGTAAGTCGTTGGTTCAGTAACACCTTCGGCTACCATTAATCCTTCTACTATTTCAGCATCAATAGTCTCCGCTCCTACACTTTCTCTTTCTACTGCTGATCCAGTTATTTCGCATGATATATCAAACTGTTTTTCTTCCGTTACAGCTTTTATTATTCGAAGTGTCAAATTTCCACTTCTTGTTTCTCTTGCAAGTAATGGATCAACAACATTAAAATCATTTTCCAAACGTATATAGTCATTTCCTCCTGTGCAATTTATAGTAATATTAGCATCGTACTGTTTTGATGCATTGGTGACATCATAATTTAAAACATATTCTTCATCTATCCCACTCATTTCTGCTTGAAATACTAGATGTGTCTTATCTCGAATAATTGAATTGTTTTCTCTACCATTTTCACTTACCCTTGAAAAATAGACATCAAAGTCACCTGTATTACTTGCAATACTAGTTGCCCCATTTAGATAAAGAGTCGTACTGACTGCGGCAAATCCTACAATCATTAAGGCAATAGCTAGCATCATAATCTTCTTTTTCTTTCGCATAAGATTATCCCTCTTTCAAAAAATACTTCTATTCTTAAATTTATTGTATCATTTTTAAGAGCACTTTTTATCATTTTCTCTATTTTCTATACAACGATTTGACATAGAAAAAGAAGAATACTTTGATTCTTCTATACTTGTGTTCCTTTTACTACATTGGAGTTAGTTGATTTAGTTAATATCATATAATCTACTAAATCTGATGCATCTGCTGTGTAATTCACCGTTATTTGAGATCCATCAGAAGTGGCCGCTTCTTCAAACATTCCATAGCCAGTGAAATTATCTTTATTATAACTTGTACACTTTGTGCCTTTTATGGTTATGGTTGTTGTTAATTTACTGCAATTATAAAACATACTACCCATAGTTATTACATTACTGGTATTCCAATTACTTGCATCCAAATCAACTAGCTCATAGCACCCATAAAACATGCCGCTCATATCCGTTACTTTGCTTGTATTCCAATTACTTGCATCCAAGCTTGTTAAAGATCCACATCCAGCAAACATATAACTCTTATTCATTACATTGCTTGTATCAAAATGATTTAAATTTAGAGTTGTTAATTTTCGACATTCATAAAACATACTACTCATATCAGTTACATTATTTGTATTAAAACTACTTATATCTAAACTTTTTAGTTCATAACATT
>CAZWKF010000078.1:0-8072 GCA_964634785.1 uncultured Muribaculaceae bacterium | reverse complement strand
TAAGGAAATTAAGAAAAAAGAAGTTGATACCTTAGATGACTTTAATCCAAATGAGGTAGTACTTAGTGATGATGATCTCCCCTTTTAGAAAAGAGGTAAATAAATGATAGAAACTAGTTTGATGGTGCACGATTATCCTGAAGCACCAGAAGATAAAAATAAATGCTATAAATTCAAATGTCTATGCGAAGCTGAAGTAACAGTGTACGCAGAAGATTATGAGACAGCTAAAGAATATTGCACATTAAAAAATTGTGATAACTATGAAATTGGCGAAGTAGAAGAAGTAATAGACTACACTGTGGAGGATTAATGAGTAAAACAATAACAGGAACTCCACAAGAATTATCTATGCAGTTATTTAACTTAGATCCAAATAAAATATATGAACTTAAAGAATATGTTCCAATACGAGGTCCAAAGGCAAATAGATATTTTCACAAGCTAGTTAATGAGTTAGCAAGATATAATCGTTCAAATGGATATGCCATATCTGATGAAGAAATGAAAATAAATATAAATTTATCCTATGGGACTTTAGCTACATTTGAAGATGGAAGAGTAAAAGGTGCTAAAGTTCCGAAAGGAACTGTTATAGAAGAAATATATCCTTATTCAAAATGGTATAAGGAAGAAGATGAATGTGACTGTTATATGTTCTATAAAAGAACAAGTGAATTAAATTCTAAAGAATTTTGGCAATTAATTAAAGGTTTAGAAGCTGAATGTAAAGAGGTTGGAATAAAGACATTAGATGATATTGAATTTGAAAGAATGATGAGAGAATATGGAATGGAGTGATATAAATTGAACGAAGAAGAAGCCATAAATCAGATACACGATTTAATAAAGGATAGAGAATCTTTTATAACAAAAGATGAAGAATCTAATGATGTGTTTAGAAAAGATATAAAGGCATTAAAATGGATTTTAAACAGCTATGAACACGATAAAATTTGTTTAGAAGGGTATAGAGAAAGTATTTTGAAAAAATCATTGGATGTGGATATGGTTGAAAACATACTTTTGGAAAACAAATCTTTAAAAACAAAGGAAGAAAGTTTAATAAAATATTTAGAAGAATTTATAAGTAAAACATATTATGAAGTCATATTAAAAGGGAATCATCTTTATTTAGCTTGGTCGAATGCTTATAACGATCTATTAGAAAAGGTAAAGAGTGGTAAGTATGAGTGATGAAGAATTAAAAAAGATTGCAGAAAATATTTCATTAGAAATAATAGGTGAACAAGCTCAAAATTGTAAAAATGAATATAGTCCAAGACTAACTGAAAAAATAAAGTTGTACAATGCCGTCATAGAATTAAAAGAACAACTAGTTAATAATTCCAAAATAAATGTAGCAGACCATAAATATGCAAGTAATTGTGAAGATAAAGTAATCGAATTGGAAAGTCAACTCAAACAAAGAGATGAAGTTATTGATGAAGCAATAAAGTATATAAACCATGTTCAATATGACCCTGAACTAAGAAGTCACGTTTTTGGAATAACTTTTGCTGGAACTATGAAATTACTAGAAATCTTACAAAAATACAAAGGAGATAACAAATGAAAAGTATAATAGAAGAACATCTTGATTCATTTTATGAAGAAGCAAGATATTTACAGGAACATTCTGATTTTTGTGATAAAGAAAGACAAAAAGTAGAGAAAGAAAACACCAATTTAAAACAAGCACTAAATCAAATAAAAGAAAAACTATTATCTTATGGCGAAACATTTGATAGTGATATACATAGGCAATTCCAAAAGGAATGTTTAAAAATAATAGAGGGAGTGCAGAAAAATGTCTAAAAGCGATATAACATATATTATTAAGCTAAATAAAGAAATAGAGAATTTTGTAAATAATCAAAAAGAGGTTATAAGAAGTTTTAAAAGAGATAATAAAATAAGACAATGTGATGTTAAATTTATAAGTACTTTATTTCATAATTTAGATACCTTAATTTATAAAAAAGATGTGATTTTAGATTTAAGAGAAGATAAACAAGTAGAAGAATTGAGGTGGTTATATGAAACCGATAAAAAATATAATAATATATAATGTTACATTTTATGAAGAAGAAATTAAACCAAATACTTTTGGAAATAATAACATTGCTTATGAGATTTATTATGAAGATGGAATAATGGAAGTTTGGAAGTACAATGCTTTTTATGACAAGACTTTAATAAGAAAATTCAATGATAGAAGAGGAAGAGGCATCACTTTAAAAGAAATGCTAGAGAACATAGAAGAAATTTCCAATATGGATTATGAAACATTTAAAAAGCTAATAAAAGAGGTTTAAGTATGAATCGTGAAATCTTATTTAAGGCAAAAGGAATAGAAGAATATGATAAAGATAAATGGTACTATGGTTATTACGTAAAACTTGATAAAACTACATATTGTTTTAAAGAAGATTATGATAGAAATCCAAATAATAGTGAACATAAGATACTATTTGACGTTATGACTGATTGGGGGTTGCCTAATCAACATAAAATGGCTGATATTAATATAGACACATTATGCCAATATATAACCACAACTATTAATAATATAAGGATATTCACTGGAGATATCTTACGATTTACAGAGAAAACAGATGAAGAAGATATTGTTACTGACTATGAAGTTTATTTTAATGAAAATATGTTAAGTTATTATGCAAAAAGCAAAACAGATGATATTCCATTAAGTGATTTGTTATATTCTGTAGCATTCAATACAGACAGATTCAATATTGAAGTAGTAGGGAATATACATGATAACCAATAAAGAGTATAAAGCCATTGGAATTAAGAATTACAACGATATTACTTTAGACGGTAGAATAAAAAAGGGAATAAACAAGAAATTGAAAAAGCAATGCAGAAGAATTGCTAGAAAGAGATTGAAAAGGAAGTGAGATAAATGGAAAAACTTAAAGAAGGTATGTATGTTAGAACTAATGATGGCTTAATTGCCAAACTAATAAAAATAGACACAGAAAACGAAAAATATAAATTTGATAATGATATTCAATGGTTTTATGAATATTACAGAGATGACATCGATTTTGATGACTATGAAGAATGGTTAGAAGATTATACTCCTAAATTTTCTGAAAGATTAGTTGATTTAATAGAAGAAGGAGATTATGTAAATGGTTATAAAGTTGACTTTGTTCAATATAATTGCGTTGTATTTAATCATAATCATCCTAGAAAACTAGATATACATGCCGAAGATATTAAATCAGTAGTAACAAAAGAACAATTTGAATCAATGATTTATAAGGTAGGTGAATAGATATATTAAAGATAATTGAAAAAGGTTTTAAAAAGACAATGGAACAAAAAATGATAGAAACATTTTATATAAAAAAGTGTTTTAATTGTGGAGCCAAATTTTTATATCAATATGATGATCTTCATTATTGTGGTTATAGTTGCGATATATTTCAATGTGTACAATGTCCACAATGTAATTGTGAAATAGAAGTCTTAATTAAAAGAAAATATAGAGGCAAAATGCCAAATGAATAGAGGTATAATATGACATTTAATAATAAATTAAAACGTATTGAAATAGGGCAAGGGAGATTATCAATAACAATAAAATCTAGATTTAAGAAGCTAATCATGAAAATGATAGAGGACGAGTTTAAAAGTAATGAAGCATATATAGGAATTTGTATAACTGCTGATGACGATATTCGAATAGATTTTAAAATAATTGATTATGTTAGAGACATAAAACCATATATAGAATAGAGGTGTAGTATGTTAAAGATAAAAGATAATGTAGATTTAAAAGAATTAGAAAAGTTTGGATTTATTCATCACAAACTTATATATGTCAAAGAGTATGTAAGGTATAGTGAATTTGAAGAATTAAATACTAGAAAAGAAGTATCTATTGAAGAAAAAAGTAGAAATATAAGAATAGGTATAAACAGCGGATATATGCAATTTAATACAGATATTGAATTAGATATTATATATGACTTAATAAAAGCTGACATAGTGGAGAAAGTAGATGATTAAATGAGTTGTGAATACTTAATACACGAAATAAATAAAGATTTGGAAAATCTATCAAATATATTAAATGATTATTATGACAATTACGATATTGAATTAGTAGAAAATAATATCACATGTATTGGAGCTACTGGATCAAAGAAGATGTATCGTATTAAAGTAAGCTATACAGAAGAAATTGGAAGTGATTAAATGTATATAAATGAAAATAAAACACTAAAGGAACTTAGAGAAAGAGGATTCTATATAAATGCTTACTCACTCTATTATGATGTAAATAGTATATGCAGTATAGTATTTGATATGAACTGTTATAGCGATGATTATTTATAATATATAGGAGAAGAATACAGTGCGTTAGTTAGCCCAAATAAATTTAAAAAAGAGATTAAGACGATTTTGAAAGAATTGGAAGAAACAGGATTTATAGAAAGAAGGAAACGAAGATGAAAAATAAAATAAAATATATGGCATTAATTATAGCAGTATTAGTATTAACTGGATGTGCATTTGATAGAGATGCAGATGTAGTTTCAAGAAATGTTAGTAAAGAAGCAGATTCATTTAGAGTAAAGAGAAGAATTACATTTATAAATTTAAGAAGTAATGATTATTTATTCACTATTACAGGTTGTTGTTCAATTGATGATAATATGAGCAATGAATTAGAAGTAATTTGTAAAACTGGAGATGACAAATATCAAAAACATTTCTTATATAAATCTAATGAAACTACTTATGTTGTAGAACAACTAGATTATAGTGAGGTATCAAAATACGATTATGAAATTATCTTCAAGCCAGAAAGTATCGTACCAATAAAAATTGAAACAGAAAAAGGAGGAAAATAATGAATAAAGGATTTACTTTAATTGAATTATTAGCAACTATAATTATAATCGCAGTTGCTGTTATTATTTTATCATCATCAGTTGGGTAGGAGAGTAAATGGAAGAGACAAACATATATAACACAATTAAGAATGTTTCTGCATTACTAGATGAGTTAGATGATTTTGAAAAGAACATTTCAACAAAGGAGCAAGAGTTTGATTATAAGCTAAGCGATTTATATCACAAGTTGGAGGATATGACATTGGATAGTAAAAAATGCTATCGTTTCTGTAAAGAGATGAAAGAAGTATTGCTAGAGAGAAGAAAATATAAAAATGAGGTTCTTATATATCAAGAATATCAAAAATATAGACAAAAATTAAATAGTGGAATAGATAATAGAAAAATATTATTATCTAGTTTAGGATTAAGAGAAAAAAGACTGAACCAACCATATAACAATCGAATTTATACAGAAGAAGAGCTAGTTGAGAAGATAGGAGTGTGATACTATGAATGAAACTCAAAAGCATTTAACTATAAAAGAAGCTAAATATGAAATAAAAAAATTAGAGAATCAATTGGATCTATACTTAACCAAAAAGGAAATTAATAAATTAAAGATTCAACCAAAAGCTATTCAAATAAAAGACATTGTAGTAGATAGTTCTCATACCAATTTCGACAGATACTTAGATTATGTAATTAAAGATGAAGAAATTGATACGACATTATATGAAATACTTTCTTCAATACTTGGCTACAAACAATACATAGCTAAAGAAATAATTAGTATGAGTAAGTATGACGAAATCGGGTACATTTCGTATTTAAAAGAAGAAGAGGGAAAATCGTGGAAAGAAATTGACAAGATATTGCATCGTGGAGAAGACTATTCCAGAACAAAGTATAAACGATATAAAAAAGATAAAAAAATAGCTGAAAAGTGCAATTGACCCGTTTTGACCCAGTTTGAGTGTGGTAATATGTTATCATGGAGAAAGTTTAAACTGATATAAAAAATGAAAAAATTTCTTTTTCACGAACCTTTACTCCTTTAAACAAATATTTGTCTTTCTCCATGCTGACATAAATTACCTCACGGCTACTTTATAAGTAGCTTAGAATAATGTTGACCCCAATACTAACAATATTATTCTAAAGTGCTTATAAGTAAAAAAAATATAATAGTCGAATGTTATAAGCATTAAGATTTAAATAATGTACTATCTTACTGGTAGTACACAATGATATAAAAATTGATGGGCTGTACCGAAAAGGTTAGTTATAATAGTAAGTCGTAGGGCAATAACTAGTACAGTGCGACAAAATGAATAAGAGTAATTTACTTATTAAGCCTTATATCATTGTGTAGTGCCAATTATGAGTACAAAAATAAGTTATTTTAGGATGTTGTATCTTACATCCTTAAGAAGATTATCTGTTTTGCGAAACGCATAACCTAACTTAGAATTTTGTGAATGACGATTCATAAAAAAGATGCTTGCTAAAAGGTGTAAATATTCTTCTTGCACCACTATGATGTCAGATAGATGGATGTAGGGACTGGGAGACCTACTTAGCAAAAATAATTTTAAGAGGCCACCTTTGAGTCGCCGGAAGAACTAGAAATAGTTCTTTTTATATTGCAGAAAAGGAAAGATGATAAAGATGAAAGAGAAAGCAACAGAAATGATGAATGCAATTTATAGTGATGATGAAAATCAAAAGAAAAAAATTTTTGATACAAGAGAATCATTTGCCAATGTTACTCAATTCATATTAGAAAATATGAAGGACAGTAGAGAAAAGAGTTTAACTTTAACAAAGTTAGAAGAAGCATGTATGTGGGCCATTAAAGGTATTACAAGAGAATAATAGTGTTATGAAAAAGAATAAAAAGAAAGAATCAGTAATTCTTTGTATGAAATATGGAAGTAATTGTGCATTTTGTCCCAGAAACGAAAAGTGTGATGAAGAAATAGAAAAAGAAAGGCTAGGTTCTAAATATGAAAGTAAAAATACTGGGAATGGAATACGAAATAATAATGAATGCCGAAGAAAAAGAATATCCAAAATTAAAAGGACTTAGTGGATATACTGATGTTAGTATTAAAAAGATAGTAATAGGGAAGTTTGAAAAAGATGACAATACTATAGAAGATTTAACACTATATCAACGAGAAGTAATAAGGCACGAAATAATTCATGCTTTTTTCTATGAAAGTGGTTTAGATAGTAATTGTGATTATGCAAGAAATGAAGAACTAATAGATTGGATAGCTATACAATTTGAAAAGATGTTAAGAGTTTTTATAAGGGCAGGAGCAATTGATTTCCTATAAATAATTCTGATTGAAATGAAAGATTACTTGATCGCAAGAAATAATTAGAAATAGAAGACGGTGGTGATATGGCCAACAATCATAATTTAATACCTTTCAGCGAGAGAACAGCGAGAGAAAGGTCTGAATTTGGTCGGAAGGGAGCAGAAGCATCTAATAAGGTAAAAAAAGAAAAGAAGACATTAGCTAAGACGATTAATAGATTGATGGAACTGCCAATTCAAAGTGATGACATAAAAGATCATTTAAAAAAATTAGGCTTAGAAGACGACGAATTAAATAATCAAACAGCTATGGTCGTTGCTATGTATCAAGAAGCCTTAAAAGGAAATGTAACAGCATTTAATTCATTAAGAGATACATCTGGAAATAATTATCAAGATGTTAAAGAAGAACAAGAAAAAGAGGAAATTGAACGACCTCTTATTTTTATGCCTGCCAGAGATATAGGAAAAGCATTTGTTGATGTAAACCGTTGGATAGATGAAAGAAAATATAATGATATATGGTTTGAAGGTGGAAGAGGTAGTGCAAAATCTTCTTATATCGGAGAAAAACCAATTGAGATATTAGAAAATAATCCAAAAATGTGTGCTTTAGTGCTTAGACAAGTTAGCAACACGTTAAAAGATAGTATTTATTCTCAAATACTATGGGGAATAGACAAATTAAGTGAAACCTATCCTTATGTAAAGAAACATTGGAAAAGTACAAAAAGTCCTCTTGAAATAAAAAATATTGAGACAAATCAAATGATTTATTTTAGAGGAGCTGATGATCCGGGGAAAATAAAATCAATTAAGCCACCAAAAGGACTGTATATAGGTATAATTATATATGAAGAATTTGACCAATT
>CAZWKF010000077.1:0-8309 GCA_964634785.1 uncultured Muribaculaceae bacterium | reverse complement strand
ATAAGGTTGACCTCGGCAAATGAAAGTTTGTCACTAAAGAATCAATTCCTTTAAATGTATATCCCGGATAAATGAAGATATCTGTATCTCCAACTTCAGGTGTAAATTCATCAAAGTGGCTTCGATTGGTTTCAAGAACTCTTGTCGAAGTCGTTCCAACAGCAACAATCTTCCCTCCAGTTTTCTTCACACGATTCAATATATCAGTAGTCTCACTTCCTATTATATAGGATTCTGTATGCATTTGGTGTTCTTTAATATTTTCCACAACAACGGGTCTAAAAGTTCCAAGACCCACATGAAGAGTAACCGTAACGATTTCTACTCCTTTTTTTCTAATTTTCTCGAGCAACTCATCCGTAAAGTGTAGCCCTGCTGTCGGTGCTGCCGCCGAACCATAAACTTTTGCATAAACGGTTTGATATCTTCCTTGATTTTCTAACTTCTCATGAATATAAGGAGGAAGAGGCATCGTTCCTAGTCTTTCTAACACTTCCATGAGAATGCCTTCATAAATCAATTGTACATGAGTAATTCCATCATTTAAAATCTTTATCACTTTTGCTTTTAAGGATCCATCTCCAAAAGTAATCATACTTCCTTCATGTAATCTTTTTTGTGGTTTTGAAAGGCATTCCCATTCATCCTCTTTTATATTTTTAAGTAAAAGCAATTCAATCACTGCATGTGTATCTTCTTTTTCACCAATAATTCTTGCAGGGATAACTTTTGAATCATTTAATACCAAAGCATCCCCTGGGTTTAAATAATCGATTATATCAGAAAATATACGATGCTCGATTCTCCCACTTTTTTTATGAAGAACAAGTAGCTTTGATGCACATCGGTTTTCAAGGGGCGTCTGTGCAATTAAATATTCTGGCAATTCATAGTCAAATTCATCTGTGCGCATACCTATCCTTCCTTTCATCTATTAGTATACTAAACTTTTAGACAAAAAAAAAGGATTTATCCCTTTTTTCACATAAGAGCTTGATGATAGTTTATCTCTTCTGGTTCATCAAACCCGATTATTTGATTCATATTTGTGATTTCAATAAGCTCATCAGCCTCCGTTTGCACGATAGGATATAAGCTATTTTCTTCACTATAATAAACAACTTTTCCATAACTACCATCGCTTAATACAACTTTAGAACCTATTGGATATTGAGGCACTATCTTTAAAAGCTGTTCTGTAAAATCTAAATCAATAGCTCCTGTATTTGCAGCAGTTACCATAATCGTTGAGATTGGAACACCATAAAGTTCGGAATTTGGAGGAATTTCCTTCCAGCGATAGAGAATCATATCATAAAATTCACAAACTTTTAGTATTTTACTCATGATATCCCGGGCTGTATTTCCTGTAACATCAACACCTAGATAACCGCTTTTACCACGAACACTTTCATGAGAATATAATATAGCCTCTAAAGCTCTTGTTGAAATGGGATAATCCTTTAATAATAGATAACTATAGAATGAATGATATTCTGATTGATAAGAATCAAAAATATCAGAAGGTAAATTGGGTAACCTTTTTTGAAAATCTTCTAATTGATGTCCATATTTATTTCTTAAATGGGTAAGCAACTCTGGACTTTTTCCAACGTATCTTCCAATATCACAAAGTAATGCAGACTCGGCCATTTCATGAATGGTGATTTGCTTTTCTTTTGTCTGTGAGCGATTATATGTTGTAGCAAGGGCCACCGCCATATTTGCAACATGAACACGGTGAGCATCAGATGAAAATGCTTTATTTGAATAACTTGTCATATCAAAAGAAAAGTCGGAAACATCCTTAACAAATTCTGAATATCTTGCTGCTAAACGTATCATTTCTTCAATATTTTTACTTTTTACTACTTTACGAGCATAACTTTGAAAAAAAGGAAAAAAGGTTTCCCCACAATCAACTTCATTAATAAACACTTGCTTGACATTTTTTTCTTCTAGTTTTTCAATATCTTTCGCTGATAATACTTTTCCCTTAGGAAATAAATAAACACGAGACCCACTTAAAAAGACATCATTTTCAAGTTCCATTCCCGGAATTAGCTTTGTTACTGGCTGATTCATATAATCCTCTCCTATTATTCATAGTAGCATAGGTTCGTTGAATTTTCAATTATTACCCTCAAAAAAACACAAGAAGTGTCTTTCTTGTGTCAAGTCATTTTAAAATAAGCGATCACTCGAAACAGCTAAATGTTCGTAAGCTTTATCGGTCGCTACTCGACCTCTAGGAGTCCGTTTGATAAATCCCTCTTGCATAAGATAAGGTTCTACAACGTCTTCTAATGTTGAAACTTCTTCTCCTATCGCAGAAGCAATCGTCTCAACCCCAACTGGACCGCCATTAAATTTGTTAATTAAAGCACTTAAATATTCTATATCCACTTGGTCAAGTCCATATTTATCCACTTTTAAACGCTCTAATGCTTTTTTTGTAATCTCTATATCAATAATACCATCTCCAATGACTAAGGCAAAATCACGTACTCGTTTAAAGAGACGATTGGCAATACGCGGCGTTTTTCGACTTCTTTTGGCTAGTTCTTCAGCTGCTTCATCTGTTATTTCCATTTCTAAAACATGACTTGTCCTCTTGATAATGCCTTTTAGCTCTTCTTCACTATAGTAATTGAGTTTGGAAACAATCCCAAAGCGGTCTCTTAAAGGCGCTGAAATATCTCCAGCTCTCGTCGTTGCTCCCACAAGTGTAAAGGGAGGCAAATCAATTTTAATACTTCGACTTGATCCTTCTCCTCCTACGACGATATCGAGTTCAAAATCTTCCATAGCAGGATATAAAATTTCCTCGATAAACTTAGGCATACGATGAATCTCGTCGATAAACAAAACATCTCCCGGTTCCAAATTAGATAAAACAGCAGCTAAGTCCCCACTCTTTTCGATAGCTGGTCCCGAACTCGTCTTTAGGGAAGTTCCGAGTTCGTTCGCTATAATATGGGCAAGAGTTGTTTTCCCAAGTCCAGGAGGGCCATATAATAGTACATGATCTAGAGGCTCTTCCCGCATTTTTGCTGCTTCGATAAAAATACGAATATTTTCTTTTACTTCACTTTGTCCCACATATTCATTTAAGGACTGGGGACGAATGGTATCATCCATTCTATCTTCAGGTATTTCTTCACTTGTTATTATTCGTTCCATTTGCACACTCTCTTTCTATGTAGTCTGTAATATCTTTCCAATTCGTAAACTGAACAAATGCACTTTTTTCATTGTCTCTTCGCATCTTAATGACAGGTATTCCCATTTGATTGACTTCCGTTAATAGGTTCTCTCGATCATCAATATATAAATCAATTTTTTTCTCTTTGGCAATAACTCCCTTATGTGTTGCATAAAAGACAATTTCGTCATAAGGGATTTCATTCTTATGAAAATAGGCAATCGTATCTTCAACAGAATGAGGAGAAATATTTCCTCTTGCTGTTATAAAGATGAGTTCGTGTCCCATTTTGTTTAACCTTCTTAAAGATTCCTTTACATTTTTCTTTAAAGTGACATTTTGATGAATCTCATCATCAATCTCTATTTTAAATTGTTCATAGATCTTTTTAGGAAGTAACTCATTGGAGCGCAAATCAGGAAATCTTTTTTTCTTTAAATCACAAACAAACTCTTTAGAATTTGTAATGGTATCATCTATATCAATCCCTATTCGCATACTTTTTATCCTTTCAACATCAGTTTTAATGCTTCTTTTATTTGATTTTCTATCGTATCACTATAGTTTATCTTTGGTAATACTTTCTTAATATCATTTGTTTTATACCCGAGACTTTCTAAGACTGAAACGAGCTCATTTGACTCAGTTGTATCTTTTGAGCTTGCTGCTAGTTTCCCTTTTAAATCGAGAATAATCTGTCTAGCTAGTTTATCGCCCACTTTGGGAAACTTCGTCAAATAAAGAACATTTTCACGGTCAATCGCATCGACAATTCCCGAAACACTTCCCGTAGCAAACATCGGCATTGCCACCTTAGGACCCAATCCCTTGACGTTAATCAATTTTAAAAAGAGTTCCTTTTCTTCTAATGTCTTGAACCCATATAGAGCTGTTTCATATTCTGTTTGATGCGTATAGACATAGACTTTATATTCTTTTCCAATCTCAAAAGCATAAGGATTCGCTACAAAGACATTATAGCCTATTCCTTGATTATCAATCACAATGGCATTTGTTCCATTACTCTCTATTGTTCCTAAAATGTAATTATACATTTTATCACCATCCTGTCTTCATTTTACCATACAATTGTTTATTATGCTATTTATTTTACATTTTTATTGAATTATTGTATTCTTCTACTGATTGTTCCATTTGTTCTAATTGAATACGCATTGCATTCCATTTGTTTTTTATCATGTTTAAATCATAAGCTTGCGTATCTAACTTAAATTCTCTTTTATGAGTGTTTTTTTGCATTTCTATCTGCCTTTTTAAACTGGCGTAATTCTCTTCAAGGATAGCGAAAGTCCTATTTTCTCTTGAATTCAAATCGTGAATGCCAAATTCTTCCGCTTTTTTTTCTACCGCTTCTTTAACATTTTCTTTCATTCTTCTTTTCTGTTCAAGAAGCGCATTTTTCTTTTCCTCTATTTTCGCCTTTACCTTTTTTGTTTTAATTATTTTCTTTTCTAATGCGGAAAGTTCTTCTTCCATTTTTGCTAATTGTCCTTTTGACTCTTCACTTGCAAGAGAAAGTGTATCCTCCTCATTTCCTAGCTTATTTATCTCATCTTTTACTTCTTCTAATTTTCTTTCTTTTTCTCTTAAAAATACTTCTTCTTGTTTTATTATAAAATCTTCGTATTGACTGGGTTTAAGATTTGGCATATTGAGCATTTCTTGATCAATTAAATCTCTTACTTGCTTGTCTTCAAAAGAATAGCAATCTTGAAGGATAGAAAAAACAAATTCATCTGTAAAAAGTTCTTTGTTATAACTTCCCTTGCGATTATTATGTATTTTAACAAGCATGGCTTTTAAATCTTCTATTTGATGATTTTGTTTCCATTTTTTTAGGTGCTCTTTCACTTGCTCCAATTGGTTTTTAGCTACTCGATCGATATCTAATAAAACAACATTCGTATTTCCTAAATCTTTAGCTGCCAGAATAGCATTCTTTACTCTTTCATTTTGATAAGCAGAAAACTTTGATAAGGAACTAGAAGAATAAGGGAATAGCAAATAATCAGGCATTACTTTAGTGCCATTTTCATATTTATGATCAGCAATTTCATTATAGACACTACCTACCATTTCATTTTCATCATTCATAAGTCCCGTATTATAAATGAGAGTATCAATATCGGAAAAAGCAGAAAATTGTTTACATGGCTTGCGATTTGAAGTATATTCCTTCTTTTCCCCTGTATTGGAATCAATATCATGTGACCCCATTCCTTCTAATCCATGTAAGCTTTCATAGCCAACAATCCAGTTTTTTTCAAGTTTAGCACTTGCTGGAAGAAAAAGATTCATACAATCTTCTCTTATGAGTGTTTTCGATTCATAAAGGAAATTTTCATCATCACTTAACCATTTTTCTTTATAGGTATCTCCAAATCGTTTTCCATATCCCATTGATTTACAGGCAATTGAAAACTGATCCCCTGCATCATAAAAATTGACACCTTCTATCTCCGCTTCTGAAAGAGCAAATTTTTTTCCAACATCACTTGCAGACAGACTATTTCTATTTTCTATTTTCATTAAAGATTGATTAATATGATTTTCATAAATTCGATTTATTCTATTAAGCAAATCAGGAATAGGTGAAGCCATATAAACGACGACCTCCCCTTTTTTTATTCTTTCAAAATTCTCTAAAAACTCCCCTACTTCTTTGTCTTCTGTCTTTATATTTTGAAAAGAATATCTTTCTAAAGTTTTATACATTCCATAAGATATTCCCATTTGCAAATAGGCACGAAGTATAGATTTCATACGATTAAATCTTAAAATTTCTTCCTGTTCTGCTTCCTCTTGTAAATTCTTTGGAAGTTTCTTTTTTAAATATTCATAACGGTATTGAAAACCATATTCTTCGACTTCGCGAATCTGTTTTTCAATTTTGTCATAATCAATAAAAGTATCATTCGTTTTATAGGCAATCTCTCTTCTCACGTCATATAAAACTTCCTGATAAAGTTCTTTAAGTTCAGGTGACATAGAGACAAAGGAATCCATTTCTTCTAAAGAGTTCGCTTCAACTGCAAATTCTGCCATTTCCATACTATCACCATCCTAAATTCATTTTATCGTATAAAAAAAAGATTGTCAAAATCTTCTCTTTGTTAATACACTATAATAGATAAAGGAGGTATATAAATGTACTATTACGGATATAATGGTAGCTATGGTATGCAACAAAATCCTTGTTGTGGTGGAAATCCTGGATTCGCTGGTTATACAACTGGTGGATATTCATGGGGAGCTGCCTTATGGATTGTCTTATTTATCTTACTTGTAATCATAATAGGTGCTGGATGGACTGGCAACTATAACAATGATTAAGGAGAAGAAATTCTATTTATCTAAAATCAAGGAATTCCTTGATTTTTTTTAGATCTATCAAATTTTAAATATCTATACAAGCAGTATCTTTTTCATGTTTTCTCCTATGCTTCAACTAAAACTATTATATCAATAAGCTTTTTTAGGCATTCTATTGTTTCTTCAAATTCAACATCTTTAGCATAACTGTTTTTTCTTGAATAGCTAAGCCATTTTTCCTTTAAAACTCTACTCTCTTTAACAATGCTAAAATTTGTTATTAGATTAGCATTAAATTCTCTTTTTTTAAAAGTCTTTTCAATGGCTCCTCTTAATTTTTCTTTGTTTATTTTATCGAACTTAAACTTATATATTAAATAAATATCATAATAATCTTTCATTCTACTACTTGTTTCAAGTTTACTAAGAATTGTTTCTATTTTTTCAGCAAGAACGGTTTCAAGATTGTATGACCACACTTTATAAACTTCATTTCCTATTAGAGATTCATATTTATAATTATCTGGCCTTGGATATATTGGATCTCCTGTTGCTAAATCAATATGAAATTTATCCTTAATGTTCTCTAGCATAAAATAAATTGTAATTCTTAATCCACCATATTCATCTTCATCACGAATTGGCTCAACCCTTTCAATTTTAAATTTTACATTATCACCAACATCGATATTGATAATTATTTATCATTTTAACAAGATTTTCTTCAGTGAATTCTGTTTTTCTTATTGTCGTATCTATATCCATAGTGCTTCTATTATCAATTCCAAATAGATTGCTTAAATAAAAAACGCCTTTTAAAATAAAATTATCCCTATATTGACTTTTTGATAAACGTTCAATAATCCTATCATACATATAAAATCTCATTATAGAATTAAAGTCTACATTTTTCTCTTTTGAAATGTTTCTTAACTTATCTTTAACTGCTTGTGCTGAATTATTCATAATATGATGCTCCTACCATTTCCATTACTTTTTTGTTTATCCCCATTTTTTTTGAATATTCAGAAAGTTTTGCAATATTCTTATCTCGACTTTGTATATACTGTTTAATTGTCTTTTTAACTTGCTCTGAATCCATTCTCCCATTTGATCTTATAATGTCACAGATACATCTTTCTTTATCGTAAGCCCTTACTTTATTTCCATTTGGAGTTTCTATTTCTACTACACCCATTTCATATATATCATCTGAAACATAAAATACGTTGCATTTTTCGTTTACAGCATCAACATGATAATTTTGTGGAACAGTTACTGTATAGTGATATGGAAATTCCTCAGTCATACCATAAAAGTATAGAGCATTCATATGTGAAAAAATAGCTTTTTTATATTTTTGTTGAAATGAAAAATAGCTATCCTCAAAAGCGCTTGGAGAAAGATAAATACCTCTTGAAACCTTTTCAATATCATTATTCTTTTCCATAATTGATAGATATTGTCTGCTTATATTTAGTGGTTCAATCATTCTTGTAGAAAGCATTCCATTATTGGTATTTATTATTTGTTTTATAGTATCAATAAATATTTTTGATCGTTCACTTGGATATTTTATTGATAGTTCTTTAATTACATTAGACATAGTATTAATGCTTTTTAGTTGTTCTTGCATTGATTCTGATAGCTGATTAAGTTGATTCTTAATTTGACTCATAGGTTCTTTTATTGAATTAATAGTTTCTACATAATCTTTAAGAATATCACGATCAATTTTATAATTAATCTTCTCCTCTTTTTTCATTTTAAC
>CAZWKF010000076.1:0-8329 GCA_964634785.1 uncultured Muribaculaceae bacterium | reverse complement strand
AACAGTTTCTTATATTTTGTCAACGAAATAAGGTATAGTCTACTTACTATAAGTTCATTTTATCATTAAATTCTGGCTTTGTATAGCATTTTTACATTTACTCGACATTTTCTAGACGTACACTGACGAGTTTTGATACACCACTTTCTTGCATCGTAATGCCATAAAGTGTATTGGCATACTCCATTGTTCTTTTCTTATGGGTAATCACAATAAATTGCGAATTATGCTCATATTCTTTAATATACGTTCCAAATTGGTCGACATTGGCTTCATCTAAAGCAGCTTCCACTTCATCTAAGATACAGAAAGGAACAATGCGAATATTTAAAATACTAAAGAGTAATGCAATGGCTGTAAGGGTCATTTCTCCTCCTGATAAAGCATTTATACTTTTAAGTGATTTTCCTGGAGGTTCTGCGGAAATATCAATTCCTGTTGTTAACAAATCACTTGGATCCGTCATTTGTAAAGAGGCATTTCCTCCTCTAAAGAGTTTTTTAAATACACGTCCAAATTCTTCATTCACTTTTTCAAAAGTACTCGCAAATTTTTCTTTCATCGTCTCATCTAAATCATGAATCACTTCTAGCAAATTAGCAACTGCATTTTCCAAATCTTGCTTTTGTTCACTTAAGAAAGTATAGCGAGTATTCACTCTTTCATATTCGGCAATACTTCCAAGGTTCACATCTCCTAGGCTGCGAATATCTCTTCTATATTGATTTACTTTTGTTCGAGCAATTTCCTCATCCATCTCTAGGGTATATTCACTACTTGCCTTTTCATACGTCATCTCATATTCTTCACTTAAGCGATTCAGTAAGTTTTCCACACGAACATCGAGTTTTCCAATATTCACACCACATTCATTCATTTCACTTTGACTCTTTACATATTCTCCATTAGAAGACTTAATCGTATGCTCCATATCTTCTATTTTTTGAGATAAGACTTCTTTTTCCTTTTTTCTTTTAACAAGTTCACTCTCTCTTAAATCTCTTTGGGTCTCTGATGCTAAAATTTTCTTTAATACCTCGTCCAACTCTTTATCGCTTTCATTTGCTAAAACATTTTGTGTTCCCTTTAATTCACTTTGAATATCTTCTAAGCGTTTTTGTAAATTCGCTTGTTCAAGTAAATGCCCTTTTTTCTTTTCTTCTAAACTAGCAATCATACCCTTTTCACTAAAAATCCGCTCTTCAAGGATTTTGATATCATGATCAATTTGATTTAAATGTTCTTCGATATTTTTACATTCATTCGTAATGTTTTCGACATCTCTTAAAGCAGTCTCAAGCTCAAACTTTAAATTGAAAATACCCTGACTAGCCTTATTCACACCACCAGTCATCGATCCTCCTGTATGAAGAAGTTCCCCATCTAATGTGATAATACGGTAACGATAATGAATAGCACGTCCTAGGGCATTCATCGTATTCATATTATCAACAACTAATGTCCCTCCAAGTTGATTTTCGACAATGGCTTTATAAAGAGGATTATAAGTCACAAGATCACTTAAAACGCCTATAAAGCCTGCTGTTTCTTTACAAATCTTTAAACTATCTTCATCAACTTTTCTCGAAGTAATTATACTGATAGGAAAGAAGGTAGCTCTTCCTAACTTATTTTCTTTTAAATAATTGATGGCCTCTTTTCCTGAAACTTCATCATCAACAACAATGACATTGGCATTCCCTGAAAGGGCAATTTCTAAAGCCGTTGCATACTTTTCTTCTGTCTCTATCAATTTACATAAGACATCATGAATTCCTTTAAGTTTAGGATGATTTAAAACACTTTTAACGGCATAAGGAAGTTTGGTATCATTTTCAATCGTATCTTTTAACACATCGATGCGATTTTGAAGTTTCGTCTCCTCACTATTTTTTTTATTTAATTCTTCACTCATCGTATTTTTAAGTTGCATTTGATGGTTATATTCTCTTATGAATCCTTCAAGTTTTTCCTTTGAGGATAAAACTTCTCCTTCTGTATTTTCGATTTCCTTAAGGAGTAAAGCTAACCGTTTTTGCATTTCTATTTTCTGCTCTTTTAAAAGAAGAATATTGCTTTCAAGTTTTTGGTCGTCTACTTCATATTTTTTTCTTTCCATAATAACTTGCTTTTTCGTCTCTAGAGAAGAAAGTTGCCCATTTAGTCGCATGATTTCATCACTTACTTCATTGATGATATCTTCCATTTGTTTTCTATTTATCTTGAATTCTTCTAATTCCTTTTCTTCTCCACTAGAATGAAGATCTAAAGAGGCTATTTTTTCTTCTAAGGCTTTGAGTCGTTTCTTTTCTTCTTCTAAAGAGTGTGTATAATTTTTTATATCTGTTGCTAGTAAAGCCACTTCTATTTCTTTAAGTTCGGCTTTGGTCTTTAAAAACTTTTCTGCCTTTTCTGCTTGTATTCTCAAAGGCTCTATATTGCCCTCAAGCTCACCAATCACAAGGCTTACCTTTTCCAAATTGTCATTGGTACTTTCAAGTTTACGCATGGATTCTTCTTTGCGTTTTTTATACTTTAAAGTTCCTGATGCCTCTTCAATAATGACACGTCGATCTATTGGTCTTCCCTTTAAGATTTCCATTATCTTTCCTTGTGAAATAATGGAAAATGAATTAGCATTTGTTCCACTGTCTAAAAATAAATCCGTAATATCTTTTTTACGCACTTTCGCATTATTGATATAGTATTCATTCTCTCCTGTTTTAAAGAGTTCTCTTTTAATTTCAATCTCTGCTAAGTCACTTGCCAAATAATGATCACTATTGTCAAAAGTTAAAGATACCCAAGCACGATTTAAACTAGCTCTTGAAGAAGATCCTGCAAAAATTACATCGCTTGCCTTTTCTCCTCCACGAATTTCTTTTAAGCTTGCCTCTCCTAATACCCATTTTACCGCATCAACGACATTACTTTTACCAGATCCATTAGGTCCTACTATCCCGGTAATCCCATCTCCTACTTTGATTTCAATTTTGTCAGCAAAAGATTTAAACCCATGAGCTTTTATACTTAATAACTTCATTTAAACCATTCCTTTACGCTATCTTCTTTATCGCATCATACGCGGCATTTTGTTCAGCTTCTTTTTTAGATTTTCCACGCCCCGTTCCAAAGCGAATGCCATCGACAATACAATCGACGATGAAAGTCTTATCATGAGCAGGTCCTGATTCATGGGTTACGACATATTCGAGGGTTTTCTTTTCCATTTGCACCATCTCTTGTAAATAGGATTTGTTATCATGAATAAAGACCACTTTTTTCTCGATATAGGGAACAATAATCTGTAAGGCAAACTTCTTAGCAACCGAGTATCCGTGTTCTAAAAAGATAACAGCTAAAACACTTTCAAAACAATCGGCTACTATACTAGGAGTATCTGCGTTCACACCATTTCCTACTTTGATATATTCAATAAGACCAATCTCTTTTGAATATTCATATAAGGCATTTTCACAGACATAACTGGCACGGACTTTAGACATTTCACCCTCTTTTAAATGCGTATGATTATAAAAGTATTCACTGGTTGCAAGTTCTAAGACAGCATCTCCTAAAAATTCTAATCGTTCATAATTATCTACTTTTGCTTCGTTGGCATACGATGAATGCGTAAGAGCTGTATGCAAAAGGTCCATATTCTTAACCGAAATTCCTCTACTCTCTAAAAAGTTCATGATCATCACCATATCCATTATACACAAAAGTTTTTGAATAATCCAGTTAAAACGCTTTTTTCCTCTTTTCCTCATATAAAAATTCTTTTCCTTTTTTCATTCCTATGGTAAACTAATTTTAAGAAAAAGAGGTTAAAAGATGAAAACAAAGAAATTAATAATCCTTATTTTATGTATTTTTTTAATGACAGGTTGCTTTAATCAATCTTCCATGGATAATATTGATATTATGACAACGACTTATCCAATTGAATATTTAGTCAATCAAATCTATGGTTATAATTCGACGATTGACTCTATTTATCCAAGGGGAATAAATGTTAGAGGATATAAGTTAACGGATAAAAAGTATCGTGAATATGCAAATACTGATTTATTTGTCTATAATGGTCTAACAGATGAAAAAGAGATAGCTCTTCAGTTATTAAATAATAACAAACACTTAAGAATTATTGACGTTACAAAAGGCATTTCTCTAAATAAGGATGAATGCGAATTGTGGTTGTCTCCTTCTAATTATTTAATGCTTGCTCAGAATATAAAAAATGGCCTACTTGACTATGTCAAAACGACAGTTGCCAAACAACAAGTCGAAGAAAATTATGATAATTTGCGTCTTATCATTTCGACTTTCGATGCAGAATTAAAGCTAGTGGCTGAAAATGCAAAAAATAAGACCATTATCATCGGAAACGATGTCTTTTCCTTTTTAGAAAAGTATGGTTTTCAAATTATCAATATTGAAGAAAACGACACCTACTTACCTATTCACTTTCAGGAAGCGAAGAATAAAATTACCGATAAATCCAATACAAATGTCTTTGTTCTCGATATAGATGAAGAATCCGATAATGTGAAGAATTTAAAAAGTGCAGGAGCAGAAGTAATTAAAGTAAATTCTATGTTAAATCGTACTGAAGAAGAGGAAACGGAAGGTACGGATTATCAAAAACTTATGAAACAATTTATTGAAGCCATTCAACAGGAGGTAAATAACTAATGGATTTACTTGTTACCCATCTCGATTTGGATGGAATCTCACCCATTATTCTTCTTCAGCTCGCTGGAAGGAAGTTTGAATATCGTTCCATTGAAATCAATGAAGTGGATGCCACTTTTGAAGAACTCTTAAAAATGGATTTAACTTTATATGAACACCTTTATATTACAGATTTAACACTCACAGAAGGCCTCTATGAGAAGTTAAAAGATTTGCCAATATGCGTTAAAGTTTTTGACCATCATGCAACCCATCTATTTGCTACAAAATATCCATTTGCTACGGTAAAAGTGGAAGAAAATGGACGGCTAACTTGTGGAACTGAACTCTTTTATCTTTATTTAAAAGAAGAGTATCCTATTTTAAATAAAGCTTCCATTGCCCAGTATGTCGATCTCGTAAGGCAATTAGATACCTACACATTTGTTGATAGAGAACTTGCCTTAAATATCGATTGTATTCGCAGTCTTTTAGGCCGCCAAGACTTTATCAAGTCCATTGTCAAAAGATTAAGGAAGAATGAATTTGAATTTACTTTAACAACCTTTGAAAAACGTTTTACTAAGTTACAAGAAAAGGAAAAAGAACAATATTTGGAGCATAAAGAAAAGACTTTAAAAAGATACAAGATAAAAGGAATTCCCTGTGGTGTCGTATTTGCTGAAAAACACAAAAGTGAATTGGGTGATTATCTTTCTCATAAATACCCTGATCTTGATTTCATTGTCATCTTTGATGCTTCTAAAAGTGTCAGCTATCGTGCTTTTAAGGATGACGTAGATGTTGCTACATTTGCTGAAATCTATCAAGGCGGTGGACATAGACTTGCCAGTGGTTCACCAATCACAGATGATTTTCGAAAAAATATTTTAAAAGCCTATTTCGAAGATGTTGTTTTATTAGAAAATGAGTCAAATTAAGTAAATTATATTGACTTTGACTTCTTATCTTTAGTATAATTTACTTATCGGGCTTGGAGTAGTACTCAAGAGGTCGAAGAGGTGCCCCTGCTAAGGGTATAGGTCGGGTAACCGGCGCGAGAGTTCAAATCTCTCCTGCTCCGCCATGAAAAAATAGAAGTCTTAATTCAAAAAATTAAGGCTTTTTAATTGACAAAAAAAGGAATCCTCACGATTCCCAGTCAACTTTCACTTCATTGTTTACAAATTGTATTTTCATATTCTCATTTAAAACTTCTTTTGTGACAGGATGTATTAATTCTTTTAAGTATTGATTTTCATAGAGTGTATTCAAAGTAATATCTCCTTTACACTTATCCTCTAAAAAGCATCGTTTTGCATAATATTCTACTCTGCTCTGCATAGAGTAGATAAGTCTTTCTTCATGTAACTTTGTAAGTTTTACCGTTGAAGTGGTAATTACAAGGACGACTAGACTACAGACTGTAACAAAAAAAAGTGCAAAATTACTTATTTTTCCCATAATAATCCCTCATAAATATATCGCGATACTCAAGCAAAGTATCGTTTTTTATTGCCTCACGCATATCTTCCATCATCCGTATTAAAAAGCGAATATTGTGAATCGATAGAAGTCTTGCACCAAATGTTTCATCGGCATTGATTAAATGTTTAATATAGCACTTTGTATAGTGTTTACACGCATAGCAATCACAAGTTTCATCAATTGGAGTAAAATCCTCCTTATACTTGGCATTTTTTAAATTGATTTTTCCAAATTTTGTAAAGGCATGTCCGTGACGAGCAAGTCTCGTAGGAAGTACACAGTCAAAGATATCAATTCCTCTTATGACCCCTTCAATCAAATCCTCAGGTTCTCCAATGCCCATTAAATAACGGCATTTATCTTCTGGTATAAAGGGAAGCGAATATTCAATAGCCTTATACATATCCTCTTTTGATTCATGATCATTGGCAACGCCTCCAATGCTATAACCATCAAAGTTCATCTTGACAGTTTCTTTAGCAGAATATTCTCTTAAATCTTGATAAGCACCACCTTGAATAATGCCAAAAAGTGCTTGTCTTGGATTACTATGTACTTTTTTTCCACGTTCTGCCCACCTTAAAGTGCGTTCAATACTCTGTTTCATATAGTCATGACTAGCACTTGCCGGTGGACACTCATCAAAACTCATCGCAATATCACTATCTAACTTATTTTGAATTTCAATACTCTTTTCAGGTGTTAAGAAAAGCGAATCGCCATTCAAATGATTTTTAAAATGAACGCCTTCTTCAGTGATATCTTTTGGCTTTGCTAATGAGAATACTTGAAATCCACCAGAATCGGTAAGAATCGGTCCATCCCAATTCATGAATTTATGAAGTCCCCCAGCTTTTTCTATTATATCCTCGCCGGGACGCAACCAAAGGTGATAAGTATTTGCAAGGATAACACCAGCATGGACATCCCTTACCTCTTCAGGAGACAGAGTCTTTACCGTTGCTTGAGTCCCTACAGGCATAAACATAGGTGTTTCATATGTCCCATAGTTCGTTTCAAGGGATCCTAATCTTGCTTTAGTATTTTTTTCACATTTTTTTAACTGGTAGTTTACCTTCATCTAAATTCTTCCCATCTTCAATCTTTTTTCTTGCCATTTGTAATATCATGATTTCTTTTTCTTTCAATCTTTTCTTCATTGTCTCTTTTACATCGATTAAGAAGCATTCATAATCTCCTTGAATTTGAAAATCGTATCGTTCCATTGCTCTTCCAAGGGAAATAAAAGTTCCAAGTAAACGACTCCATGCATCTCCAATAGGTTGACCCTCTTTATCAATAAAGAAATGAAGATCACACATTTGCAAGGTATCTAAAAAGAAAGCATCACTAAGATAAATGAACCCAGAAATTTCATCATAACAAATCTCTTTTACATAAGGGGTTATTCTCTTATTATCCTTATATAAGCATACTTTTAAAAATCCATTAAAGACTTTAAACTTAGGTAAGAACCCTAATCTTAGCATTGCTTCAACATCAACCATTCTTATTTCTCCTTTTTTTCTTTTGATAAATATAACTTCTTCGTTTTTTCTCCAAAACGCATTACCATTGTCTGCGCATTTTTCTTTTTTGATTCTTCTCTTTTTTTGAGTTCTTCGTTTACTTCCCCTGCAAAATGATCTAGAAAAGCCTCATAATTTTCTTGATCAAGTATATCACAGTTCTCAAAAGGCGTTTCAACATCAACAAAGTAATCAACAAGACTACTCCAAGCAAATCCTTTTGGGAATCCCCACCGATCCATATAAAAGTAGATATCACAATTTAAATCATCATTTAAAGAGGTTACATCTTTTACTAAAAAAAGTCCAGTTTCGGGATCTAAAGAAATCTCTCTTACGTAAGGTGAAATACGTTTTCCATCTTTATACAAAGCTATATAACATTGCTCCGCCACTTTTTTAAATTTAGGCACATAATTTAATCTCATCAAAAATTCTAAGTTTTCCATATTTGTTTACTCCTCATCATCTATAATTAGCATCGCATCACCAAAGGAGAAGAATCGATATTCTTGTTTTATCGCTTCTCCATATGCTTCCATCATTTTATCCTTTCCTGCAAGGGCAGATACCAACATCAATAAGGTTGACCTCGGCAAATGAAAGTTTGTCACTAAAGAATCAATTCCTTTAAA
>CAZWKF010000075.1:0-8606 GCA_964634785.1 uncultured Muribaculaceae bacterium | reverse complement strand
TTTAAAAAGGGAGAAGAAAATAAAGTGAAAGATTTTTTAAAACAGTTTCCTGCTCCCTATTACGCTATTCGTGATAAATCAAAATCGGGAGGATTATTTAAACTGAAAGTAGCTAAAAATAAAATTTTAGAGGAAATTAAAGAATACACGCTTTTTTCTATCAATGTAAGTTCTGCGAATTATGAAAAGAATCAATTATTAGTTGGAGAAATCGAGATTTTATCAAATGGTGAAGTCTATGCTACCTTATCAACAGATTCCAAAGCTTCCGTTAGAGATGCCCTTGCTCATCCTACCTTTAACTTAAAAACAGATCTATTTGATAAAGAGTTAGACAAAATTCCCCAGTTTGATTTCTTATATCACTATATTACATCGCATCAATTAAAAGATACTATTGTAGAATTTTCCCTATTTGACCAAAAAGTAGGCATTTATAATGAATATATTGTCATCTATGAATTAAGAACACATTATTAAAAAATCTTATCAATCGTCCATTATATAGGGAAATTTAGTACTTTTCTAGAAAAAGTCGCATATTTTATTAAAAATAGTTCAAATTTGTTAAAAATGTCTTGATTAATAGAAAATGTTTTGATAAAATGAACTAGTACTGAGTAATTGGGCTTGTAGCTCAGCTGGTTAGAGCGCACGCCTGATAAGCGTGAGGTCGATGGTTCAAGTCCATTCAGGCCCACCATTTATGGCCCGTTGGTGAAGTGGTTGAACACACATGCCTTTCACGCATGCATTCATGGGTTCAAATCCCGTACGGGTCACCAATTAGTCAGTTAGAAGCAACATTTGTTGCTTTTTTTATTTGTCAAAAAAAGCTGGCTTTAAGCCAACTATTTTCCCGTCCATTCACTAAGGTAATAGGTATCCCCTTCTTTGGTAAAATGATATTCCATTTTAGATAAGTCTTTTTCATACTTTTCTAAATCACTTTCACTTCCCTTTTCAGCAATGACACGATTCTCGATGATATTGTAAAGATGCTCATCTTTTAGCGTTCCTACAATCGTCGTGAAATAAAGGTCATTTTCCTCTTCTTTAATATCGACAATTTTTTGAACAATTTCTTCTGTCTTTTCCTCTTTATCGACACTTATATATTCTCCATATTGACTACGATAGACATAATCCATTCCTTCAACTGTAAAACGAACACTCTTATAGTCTTCTTTTGTACCAAATACTTTTTGATAAGCTTCTACCATATCGGCATCCTTTATAGTACGAATAACACCCTCTGTTTCAATAGAATCCTTATCTAATACTTGATAAGCAATTGCTAATTTTTCCTTCATTTCTAATTGATTTACCTTATAGTTTCCTTTATATAAGGAGGTATTCGTAATCTTAATAGGCTCTAATATGTATCCATATTCTTTTTTATACCAATTTAAATCTTTTACCAACTCAGTGGTCGTTGTTGTCGTCATTGTCGTTGATGGCGTATAAGCCTTCGGATTTTTTAACACTTCCAATTGATCTGTTTTATATAAGCAATAGATGGCATAAAGAGAGCCCGCAAGAAGAACAATGATATAGAGTGTCAAACGAACAATCTTAAAGTTTTTTTGGCGAAGTAATCTGTTTTGCTCTTTACGGAAGTTTTCCTTAATATCCTCTTTTACTTCTTTAGTAAGCTCTTGTTTTATCTCCTCTTTGTATTCACGGTCAAATGACTTTTTTACATCCTCGACAACAGAACTGACAATATCACTTTTAACATCTGTTTCAATTTCTTCTAAAATACTCTCTTTTAGTTTGTTTTTCTCTTTCTTTGTTAATGTTTCTTCTTTCTTTTCTTTGGCCATTTGTTAACCCTCCTACTTATTAATTATTAATGTGGTGTTGCACGGTTTGTGCTGATGAAGATAATGTTTTAAAAGTAAAACCATTCTCTTTCGCATAACAGATAAACTCTTCAATTACCGCAATCGTATTCTTTTTGATATCATGCATTAAAACAACTGAGACATCGCGACTGTTAATTCCCGATATGGCATTACTCAATATTTTCTGACTAGATGCCCCAGCAGCATCTTCAGAATCAACATTCCAATCAAAATAGGTATAACCATTTTTTGTCATCTGACTTGCAATAGAAGAGACAACCCCTTTTGCATATTTGCGACTAATCGTATTGCTACTTCCTCCGGGGAATCGAAATATCTTGCTCTTTTCACCTGTATATTTGGCAATAATTTCATTCATATCATTAAAATCTTTCATAAAGGTTTCAACACTGCGATAGATCTTCCAATTGTGAGTCAACGTATGAACAGCCACCACATGACCTTCTTCACTCTCTCTTTTTATCAAAGGGACATACTTCTTAAATTGATTCGTTACAAAGAAGGTTGCTTTGACATCATGCTTTTTTAAGATGTTCAAAAGTTCTTCTGTATATTGTCCGGGTCCATCATCAAAAGTTAAATAGACAATCTTTTTGCTATTCTCTTGAATATGTTCTTTTTTCTCTATTTCGTATACAATAACCTTACGAATTTTTGTCACTGTTTGGTTTTCCTCTTGATATTGGTAAGTGACTTCATATTCTCCTGCTTTCTGGGTATCGACATTTCCCGTAATGACGATATTCTCTGACTTTTCCTCACCACAGCCATCAATCAATGTGGCCCCCTCTTCTTCATACACTCCACCAACAGGGATATAGACCGTCTCTTTTCCATTCAGTTCAATAATGGCAACGGTTTGATCATTTATCTCTTTTAAAGGGATTTCCTTTCGCGTTTCATTTCCCGATGAGTCAGATACACTTAAAATAACCGTTGTATCCCCTACTTCTACTTTTACTTTATCTGTTATAATACCATCATAATTATCTTCAGCACGATAACTTAAATTCATTTTATTCGTCTTTTGGCAAAAGTACTTTTCCGCGAATTCTTGCTCTACTGTTAAGACAGGCGCTACTTCGTCTTTTACTTCCACTACTCTTTTTAAATTATAAATTTCATTATCGTACATGATTTCATAATCTACTTCGTATTTTCCGGGAACTTCAGTATCAATAGTCGAAGACATCTTATAATCTAAATTATCAGAATCCACTTCTTCATCACCAATACGCACTTTAAATCCATCATCGATATATTCAGTAGATAAGGCAATCGATTGATGTTCATCTCCATTTAAAAGAACTTGAATTTCTTTTTTCTTAACTTCTGGTTTGATATAAATATAGGCAAGTAAAAGAGCACTTAAAATAATAAGTGTAAAAATAACAGGTAATAATTTCTTATTCTTTGTAATCTTTCTCATATAAACCTCTTATAGTCTTATTATACCAAATTTTTTCAATAATAAAGGCATTACTTGACATTTTTTGCAAAAAAAAAGACTTATTTGTCTCTTTTTATACATGTTTGTTCACAAATTCCATAATTTCATCACGACTTTGTAAGCCAATACGCTTATCGACTTCACTTCCATCTTTATATAAAACAAGTGTAGGGATACTCATGACCCCATGTTTAATCGCAAGTTCTTGAAATTCATCCGTATTGACTTTTAAAACATTGACATCAACCGTCTCCAAAATTTCTCCCATCTTTTGACAAGGACCACACCAATCGGCATAAAAGTCAACAAGTGTTATCCCTTTTTCTACTTCTTCATAAAAATTATCTTCTTTTAAATACTTAATCATGATTTTCTCCTTTCTTGTATTCATCAATTAAGACATCGATATTTTCAAAATTAAGCTTCTTCTTTTCTTTTAATCTTTCTACTGAATGAACAGAAACAACATCATACTTTAATAAAACTTCTAGGGAAGCATAGTCGACTTCATCAGCCGTCTTTCCATCACGATCTTTAACAATGGTATAGATTTCCGTTACTGACTTATAGATATCTTTCGTTGTCGTTGATAGCACTGGCGTATTTTTTACCATATTTGTTCCCAAATTAGAGTCTTGAAAGTATCCCGTTGTCTTCGGTATCTGTGCTAAGATGAAAAGAAGAACAAAGACATAAAGATAGTATTCTAATCCCTTACATAAAGCACCTAATAGCTTTGATGGCAATGCTAGGATAATCGTCATCTTGACTAAACGATCGACAATGCCCGTTAACTTTATCACAAGTTTTAAAACAATAAACAGTAACGATAATGAGATAAAGTAAGCAATTGCTTCATAGACAATGATGTTAAAAGAAGAGATTCCCTTAAATAACCCTCCAAATGATATAAAAGGTAAATTTTCATAAAGTAAGGTGCTAATGGTATTTTTCAAAAAGTAAGCAAGGACAAAGACGACAACTGTTCCTACAAGAGAGATAGCCGAACGAATGACACCCTGCTTAAATCCCTTAAAAGCTCCAAACAATATGACAATCACCACAATAATATCGAGTACATTCATATTATTCACACTCCTACTATCCATTATACGTTAGTCGTTTTGAAAATACAATAAAATATGATATGATTTTACTAGGTGATGCAAAAATGAAACAAAATACGATTGTTTTTAAACTATCGGATAATTTAAAACAAGAAATGATTTCTTTTTATGAAGATCGTTTTTTAGAAAAGAAACCTCCCTATTCCGTATTTCAAGTAAAAGAGTTTGACTGTGTCATTACTCTTTATGAATCAGGAAAAGTGATGTTTCAAGGGATAGGTGCTGACATTGAAGCATCTTACTGGACAGAACAAGAGCGCATCCGCAATAAGAGAAATGTTTTAGAGGAAATCAATAAAGAAAAAGACAAAAAGGAGAAAAAAGATGATTTAACTTCAGCTTTTTTTAAAGGAAAGTCCACCATTGGCAGTGATGAAGTAGGAACGGGAGATTACTTTGGTCCGATTGTCGTAACGGCTTCTTTTGTCGATAAGACGAAGGCTTCTCTTCTTTATGAATTAGGTGTAAGGGACTCCAAAAAGATTACAGATGATAAAATACTTGCGATTGCTCCTACTCTTATCAAAGAGTTTCCTCATGTAACCTTTATCTTAACACCGAGTGACTATAACAAAAATGGCATTACGAATATGAATACAGTGAAGGCCATCTTACATAATAAAGTTTTAGTTGCTTTAACCAATCAAAAGCATCCTTATGACTTAATCGTAGTTGATCAATTCGTCTATCCGGCCAAATACTATGAACATATTAACCGTGCTCCAGTCAAAGTAAAGAATATCACTTTTACAACACATGCAGAAGATAAATGCTTATCCGTTGCTGTATCAAGTATCATTTCTCGGTATATCTTTTTAAAGGAAATGGATAAATTAAGTACCGACTTAGGAATGACGATTCCTAAAGGTGCAGGAATCGAAGTAGATAAAACAGCTGTAAATATTGTTAAGAAATATGGCATGAACAAGCTTGAAAGTATCGCCAAGTTAAACTTTAAAAATACGGACAAAATAAAAGAACTCTTATAAATCAAGTAAGAATTCTTTTAATCCATAGACAGGATTTGCTCCTGTCTTTATTTTTTTATCTAATTCACTTAAGGAAAGTAAAATGTCTTTTAGTTGATCTAATGTGTAGATACGGCTGTTCTTTTTCATGACATAGACTCTTCCCGTTCCTGAATATCCTAAAGTTTTAGCAATTGTTTCATCATCCATCCCATGACTAAGAGCATCTTTTACCATATACATATTGCTAAAGCTACTGGCAAGTATTCCTACAAGTGCATTCACTTCAATGCCCTGTTTAATCAAAACATCCACTAAGTCAAATGCCGATTTAAAATCTTTGGCAATGACGGCATTGGAGAAGGCAAATGTCTCATCGTCATCTTCATGGCTTCCATACTTGGTAACTAAATCTACGGTAATATGTTTATCAACTAAGCTTATCTTATCGATTTCTTGAATGGCCATATCAATATTCGATAGGACATTTTTCTTTATCGCATCTCTTGCTTTTTCATCTAAGAGAACGCCCTCTTCTTCGGTATAATGGGCAACTAGTTCATTAAATTTGACATCATCAATACTCGATATATCGATGACTTTGGCACCTAAGTCAATCACCTTTTTTGTTAAATCTTTGGTCTTTTTAATGTCATCACAGACAAATATGAATATGGTATCATCTTTCACATTTTGTAAAAATTGCAGTAATGCCCTAGATTCTTCTTCATAAGCAAACTTTCCCCCAAATAATTTTACATCTTTTACGATGATGGCTCTTCTTTCATCAAATAAGCCAAAGTAAGAAGCATCATCAATTACATCATTTATGGAAACTTCATTTAAGGAAAACGTCGTCCTACTCGTAACTTCTTTACATATTTCTTCAATAGTCTTATTTAAAAGTCGATAACTCGAACTCTTTATGATTGTCACTTCCATTATCCATTTCTCTTTTCTTCACATGTATAGTTTTCTTTTTTATAGTAAGCTTTGACATCTTCTTTTTTGCTTGTTGCCTTTATATTGGTTGCCTGCATATAGTTATCAAAGAAGGATGGAATGGTATTAACTCCTATTTCTGTTTTCACTAAAACATCTAAGTTATCCTTTTTTACTGTGTATTTTAAATAGTCATTTTCCTCTAGCTCTTCTTTAATGTCTATAAAGTATTGGTACCGGTCATCCACTTCTTCTTTTGTTGTAGAAGAGATAACTTCCTCTCTTTTAAAAGATTCTAAGACTTCTCCCTTATAGTGATAAGTAATCACTTCTTGGTAATTTTTATAGGTCTTATCACTTATCGTACAGACAAGAAAGACTTCCTTTGTACGGGTTAATTGTAAGATGATAAAGATTACTATAATCGTTAAAATACAACTGATTACAATAAAAAGACGTTTCTTTTTTTCCTTTTTCTCTTCTAATTTCATTTCATACCTCCGTTTTTTACTATTACTACTTGCATAACTCCCTTTTTTTTGCTAGAATTAAGTGTGTCATGGCGGAATTGGTGAAGTGGTTAACACGCCGGATTGTGGCTCCGGTATGCGTGGGTTCGATCCCCACATTTCGCCCCACTTATGACATATACTCACACACATGTGTGAGTTTTATTTTTCCTATATTCCTTGATACAATTATTATACAACAAGAAAAAAAAAGAATAAATAAAAAAGGATGAGTATTCATCCAATTTAGCTTACTACACTTCCTTTTACTACATTATACCACTCATATTTTGTTTCTAACATTTTGTCAACTAAATCACTTGCATCTGCTGTATAATTAACAGTAATTTGAGCACCATTAGAATCATATGCTGCGCCTTGAAACATATCGTTATAATTTTTACAGTTTGTTCCTCTTATTGTTATCGTTGTAGTAAGATTGGAACAGTTAAAAAACATCCTCTCCATATCTATCACTTGACTTATATCAAAAGAACTTAAATCTAATGTTGCTAGTTCATGACAGCCCTCAAACATATAACTCATATTGCTTACATTGCTCGTATCCCAGTTGCTTACATCTAAGTTTGTGAGCTTTCCGCAATCCAAAAACATATTATGCATATCTTTTACACTACTTGTGTTGAATGAGCTTAAATTTAAATTAGTAAGGTTTTTACAGCTGTCAAACATACTACTCATATTCGTGACATTGCTTGTATCTAAATTTTCTAAGCCATTAATGCTCGTCGTATTCCAAAATAAATAAAACAACATACTTGAATTTGGATTGGCTTTTACTCCGCCATCTTGTCCAATATAGATTTCATATTTTCTATTTTCACCAGCCACTATCCACGCCATAATACTTCCATTTTGTTGTTCTGATGCATCCCATGAACAGATAGCATTACTTGGAACTTCATTAGTCGTTTCAAAAGTTATTGAACTTATATCTTTATTTGTTATAGTATATATACTATTCTCTAGAAATTGAATAGATGGTTTTGTTAAATTATTGACAGATATCGGCACTGGATAAAACTTATCTAAGCCAGCCCAAAGATATCCTCCTACAATTTTTTGATAGTATTGCCTATAAATTTCGCTAATTTTGATATTTACCTTTTGGTAATGCTCAGTCCGAAAAGAATTACAACTATCTGATGTATCACCACCTCCGTTTGGACATGCAGCATTAAAAAGTTCATCAAATTTTCCGACTTCACCATAAATTTTTAATTCTCCATAATTTTCCATATTTCTGTCATTTTCGCTCAAAAAGGCAACACATGCTTCAGACTCGTTATTATAATCTCCAGAACATTTTTCTTGAAATTGACTATCATAGTTTTCATATGAACCATATGTTTCCTCTATAAAACGATATTCAAGTGGTTCCAGTCCGTGCAAATCAACTTCTTCTCTAATTGTAACAGTTAAATCTTTATCATAGGCTTGAGCTAAATAGCCATCTACTGGTTCTTTTTCTATTGCATTTCCACCTGCTGTATCTCTTTCAACCGCATTTCCACTTATTTCACATGAGATATTTACACTTGTTTCTTCCGTCACTGCTTTTATCACAGTTAATATTAGTCTTCCACTTCTTGTTTGTCTTGCAGGTAGTATTTCTGTTGTATCAAATTTATTTTCTACTCGTAAGTATTCATTTCCTCCTGTACAATTCATCACTAAATTTGCATCATATTGTTTACTTCCATTTGTTACATCATAATCTA
>CAZWKF010000074.1:0-8627 GCA_964634785.1 uncultured Muribaculaceae bacterium | reverse complement strand
AAAAGTCTTCCAAGATAATCACCTCTTTTATTATTTTAAAATAATACGAAAACAAGCTAGCTTATGTTTTCACTATATTAACGATTCAAACTATTAAAAAGTTGCAAAAGAATTGAAAAAAGGTCAATTGACCTTTTTTATTCATAATGATATTTTATTCCTTCCATATTATCATAATATGATTTATAAGTATTATTACTAAATACTAATACTCCGCCAAGTCCATTTCCAAAAGTATAAGATTGTGAAATTGCTAGTGTATTTGCATTGCTATGTCTTGCATGTTGATATGTTCCATAAAAATCATATCCAAAATAACTAGTACTTTCTACACGTAGATAAAGTTCAATTCTATTTTTTGCACTATCATGTATATTCATAGAAATACCAGCACCTTTATTTGTATATTTTGTATTTTTAGAGCTCATGTTATAGTTTGTTGTACCAGTATTAGAATCACAATCTTGCCAACCAACTATATTTGAAATGTTTACACTGTTATTCCATCTTACAGCCATAATATCAAATTCTTTAATTTTTGGTGTTTTATACCAAGTTGCCCACAATTGAATTACATATTTTCCGTCCATATTTGTATAATAACCAGTTACTCTTTTACTTTCAGTTGCATATGTATAGTTGTCAACATATCCATAAGTAGATATGCTAGGAGTACTTGTTAAAGTATTGTTAGGTGTTACACGTAGGTTTTCATTTGTTGCAACACTTTTAGCCTGTTCCTCGGTAGCATTCATAGAGTATTGATCAACTACATTGCCAAATCTATCCATTTTATAAGTAGTAATTACATAAATTGACTTTGATTCATCATTTAACTTTGGATCACTATATACATTTATTGAATCTTGACTTAATTTATCAATATAACTATCTTCAAAGTTGTTTTTATGTAATATTTCATATTGTTCTAAACTAATTTTTGCACCATTGTTATTTATGTATCCTTCATCGCCATTAAGAGTTAATGCATTTGCTGAATTGATACCTATAATTAGGCATCCGATTAATAATAAAATTCTTTTCATAAAATATTCTCCTTTAATTTTTTTATCATATCATTTTTTTGCAATATTTTATACTCCTATACTTCACTCCTATTCAAAATTATTTAAAAACCAATAGTTGTTAACATTTAAAAATTTACTATTGGCTTTTATAGGCAAAGATTAACATAAAATTCAATATTTTTGTGTAACCGATAGTTCCTACAAAGACGATAAGAACCATATGTCCCCTTAATTTATTTCACTATATTTTTTTCTTATAAAGTAACTTTCTTATTATATCTAAAGGAATCACACTGCTGGCAAGAACGAGGACAAGAATAAACTCATTTAAAGTTAAACCAAAGGTTCTAAATAAAGTACCACCAAAATAGATGAGATAGACTTGGGCTACAAAAATGAAAGTCATAATCACTAAGAACACTTTATTTTTTACTATACCAGTAAAGATATTAGCTCTTGTCGTTCTCGCATTAAAGGCATTAAAGATACTAATAAAGATAAATAAGGAGAAGAAGGCTGTTAAATAGTATTTACTTTCACTGCGAATAAACAGTTTAAATACAGGTAGTTTTAAGAAGAGAACTAAAAGAAGGGAAGAATAAAGACCAATAATTAAAATCGATTGATACATATACCCATTTAAGATCGGTTCATTTTTACGAATAGGATGTTCATTCATATATCGTTTTAATGGAGCTTCATAAGAATAAGCTAAACCTGCAAGTGTATCCATAATCATATTAATCCAAAGCATTTGCATGACAGTGACAGGTGTTGTAACGCCAATAAAGGGCCCTACAATCGATAAGAAAAGAGCAATTAAGTTCATAGTAAGTTGAAATACGATAAACTTGCGAATCGATTTAAAAATCGTTCTTCCATATAGAATGGCATTTTCAATGGAAGCAATATTGTCATCTAAAATGACAATGTCACTAGCTTCTTTTGCTACTTCAGAACCTGATCCCATAGCAAAACCGACATTGGCTTTTTTTAGTGCTGGAGCATCATTTACCCCATCTCCCGTCATACCAACGACTAATCCTCCCTGTTCTAAAATGGAAGCCACCCGACTTTTATCTTTTGGTAAAGCTCTGGCAATCACTTTGATGCGTTTATAATTGGCAAGGATTTCTTCATCTTCCATCGCTTCTAGTGAATCATGGTTTAAGATTAAGGAAGAGGGGGTGAGCATTCCCAAGTCTGATGCTATCGACTTTGCTGTTGAAGGATCATCTCCCGTAATCATAATGGTCTGTATTCCTGCTTCTTCAATATGTTTTAAAACCGTTGGAGCTTCTTCTCTAATATCATCACGAATAAGTAAAAAGCCCAGTAAGATATTATCCATAACTAAAGTAATGACGCGGATTCCCTTACTTGTATATTTGTTTATTTTCCGTTCAACTGTCTCTTTGTCACGCAGTATTTTTCTTTGTCCCTCTTTATTATAATAATACGTACACTGTTTTAATAAGACTTCTTTGGCACCCTTATAATGTTGATGATTATTTCCAAGTAAGACAGAGGAATATTTATCAGTGGAATTAAATGCTTTGAAATTGGCAACGGTTTCCATTTTCGATTGCCTTCCAATGAATTCTAAAATGGCTTTATCGGTCATATTTCCCCCAGATACGACACCATCAGCATAATAAGAGGCATTGTTATAAAGCATACCTTCTAAAAAAAGAGGACGTATACTTTCTTTAATCTCAGATAAATGATTATAGTGGCTATCTTCGGCATCGACAATTCCTATGACACTCAGTTTTCCCTTTGTTAAAGTTCCTGTCTTATCGGTAAGTAAGACATTTAAAGAACCACTTGTTTCAACTCCTACTAGTTTCCGAACCAAGACATTGTTTTTTAACATACGTTTCATATTGGATGATAAAACTAAAGCAACCATCATTGGTAGACCTTCCGGTACGCAGACAATAATAATCGTTACGGCAAGCGTTAAAGCATAGATAACATGTCCAAAGACAAAGTGAAAATCTTTTAATAAGGGTGTTATGATTTCCATATTGAAATTGTTGCTTACAAAGAAGACATTAAAAAGATAGGAAAATGACACCATTATTGCCCCTACATAGCCTATACGCGAGATAATTTTTGCCAAGTGATGAAGGCGTATCTTCATGGGACTATCAGGAACTTTTTCATTTAACTCTTTAGCAATGTCTCCATAAATCGTATTAATTCCCACATTGACAACTCTCATAATGGCCGAATTAGATAAGACGATACTTCCCTTTAAAACAAGGTCATCTGTATTTTTGACAACTTCCCTTGCTTCGCCATTGATACTTGATTCATCTACTCCAATAGACCCACTTGCAATAACCCCATCAGCTGGTACAACTTCTCCTGCTTCTAAATAGACGATATCCCCGACAACAATATCTCCACTTTTTACAGAAGTCATTTCCCCATTTCTCTTTACACGTACGCGTATACTTTCATATTCACTCTGTAATCTCTTAAATGACTTATTTGATCCGTATTCACTTAAAGTAGAAATTAAAGAAGATAATAAGATGGAAATGAGCATGCCCAATGTTTCATACCAGTCGAAATTAGAAAACATAAAAACAACACGTATAGCGAGTGCTATTAACATAATTTTAATGATGGGATCCCCTAGGGATTCAAGTAGTAATGAAAAAAACTTATTCTCATTTTTTACACTGATATTATTTGATCCATTCTTCCTTCTTGACTCCAATACTTCTGCATCTGTTAATCCGTTCACTTAATCACCTTTTTTCTATTTAATGTATATGTTTTATCTTTTCTTTTATTAAAGAATGTGTTAGGATAATACTTATGAAAAACAAGATGTATTGGGATTATTTGTTATATTTTGTCATTACTGTTGCTGTTCTGTTTAAAGGAGTCAGTTTTTTTAAAGTGGAGGTATACGGTTTAAAAGTAAATGAGTCAAAATCCAATATTCATTTTGTGGGATATCAAGATGGAACGATAAAAAGTGAAGCGGAAGTTTTAAAAGGAAAAACAACAAGAGATATATTTAACTATTATGTGAAAAATCAAAAGTATATCATGCATGCTGGTGGTGCAATTGAGGGCAAAATCTATACAAACTCTTTAGAAGCTTTAGAAGAAAATTATAAAAATGGCAATCGTATTTTTGAGATTGATTTAAATTATACAAGTGACCATCAGCTTGTAATGATACATGGTTGGAGTGAAGCTGATTATGAAGGAAAGTTAGGGGTCCCCTATGCTGGTGTAATGGACAAACAGGCCTTTAAGAATACCTTACTTCATGGAAAGTATCATACGATGGCTTTAGAAGATTTAATTACTTTTATGAAGAAACATCCTTATGCTTATTTTATTTTAAATTTGAAAGGTGGATCAAAGGCATCGGTAAGTAAAGATGCTTTAACGACACTTGTGAGTCTTGCTAATCGCAATCCCAATATTTTAGATCGGCTTGTCATCTGGGGATATAATTTAAATGTGATTAAAACGGCAAGAAAGATCTATAACTTTGATTTGATTACCCTTTCTTATAATGATCCTAAGGATATGCCAACGGAAGTTAACACAAGAGAAAAAATGATTGCCTATTGTGTAAAAAATAATATTTCTTCTTTGATATTTGCAGAAGATACCTTTGATGAAGAAATCGCTACTATGGGAAATAAATCAGGAATTTACTCTTTTGTCTTCACAATAGACAATGAAAAAAGGGCTCAAAGTCTATTTGATCGAAAAGCAACGATGGTTCTATCGAATCGTTTAGTAAATTAGGACAAAATAAAAAGTGCAGAAAATATATCTGCGCTTTTAATATGCTTAAGCTACTCTTCTTACTTCATAGTCTTCTAATACAGTAGGTGTTGCTCCTGCAAGTTTTCCACTTGCCTCTAGAGCATCAATAAAATCTTGTACGGCACCATCATTTTCTGTTACATAAGAGATTGTGTAGGTTTCATCTTCTAACTTTTTAATTGAAATACAATTCTTTTTACTTGTAATATATTCCAAAGGTGTCTTTAAGACATCTCTTTTCTCTAAATAATCACGGTATACTTCTTCACTCTTCATCATATCAAACATTAATATAATCGTAGCTAAATCATTCAAACTAGGTAAAAAGGCAGAAGAGACATAACCTAATTCGTCGATGATTCCCTCTTCTATGCCGTCTAGAGAGTCAAGTCCCTTATATCCAATAAATTTATCTGTGAGTAGTGGAAAACCTACTGTTTCATTATTGATATCCATTCGATTAAATCCCGGTTGTTGAACATAATCTAAAGAAGCAATGTAAGCTCTCTCTCCGTTAGAAAAAAGGACCTCTTCCCTTCCTAATGCAAATGGATCATAGATCATCCATCCCAATTCATGTAGACAGAATAAAATATCCTTTGAAAAACGAGTGATCTTTCCGTGATACATTTTATTATATTTTTTACGCAAATCTAAATTTTCATCGATTGCCTTACGAGTAAGTACTTGGCACAATTCTTCGATTTTATAAAAATAGAGTTGATGAAATTTACCTTTAGTATCGATTACACCTGTCATACTACCACCACTTTAAGTATATCAACTTTTAGAAAAAAAAGAAAGCCAATTTTACTTTGACTTCACTTCTTCTATATAACGATTTACTTTCATGGCCCACTGACTACTTGCCGCATACTTTGGTCCCATCTTCTCTGGTGTATCTAATCCTTTTAAATAATAATTATTGTAGATGATGTCCAAATATGAATCGATTCCCTCATCTAATGAATCATACTTGCTATAGCTTGTTCCATTACATGATCCTCTTCCCTTTAGACCACCAATGTTGTTACATTCAACTGTTAATGATGAACATTTCCATTTACACCCTGTTTCAAGCAAGACAATAGCCACACTCAAATAAGGATTTAAGCCAGTCTTTTTTGTATATTCGGCAAAGAAATACCCAGTATTCGCAAGATATGAATTTAATGAGCGATTTAATTTATCTGTTAGTTCAGTCATTGTTAGGCCATCATATATAATGGAACCATCTTCTTTAAATGCTGGTTTTTCCTGATAAAATGATTCAAATTCTTCAAATTCTTCTTCATTAGCAATCTCTACAAATGGCATAGCCTCACTTTTCATCGTTGTTATAGGCTCCGTTGTTGCATAGGCCATCTTAGGAGAATTGCTGTCTTCTTGATAATAATCCATTACTTTTTTTAATGGTTTGTCAATCTCAGTTGAGGTAAAAAAGGTATGCTTTATCCCTAGGAAAAGCGATAGGCAAATGATTCCTGCTATGGAAACAAAAATCAATTCCCTTTTATATTTAAAAGTCACTTCATTTCCTCTATTCTATTTTTATACTACAATAAAAATTATAACATAGTTATCTTCATTATTCAATAGCATGAAAAAACGCTTTATCTCAAAGCGCTTTCATTAAATACTTCTAAATAAATCTTTTCTCTTAATTAGAACTAATGCAGTAGCACAAATACCAACAACAATAGCAAATTCTACGAAATATTCTTCAACACCTGTTTGTGGACTTTTAACACAAGCAGCTTTTGATGATACATTTTCAACTAGTGTACATGAAGGCCCTTGTTTTCCAACTTCTTCCCAAGTGTAATCGTTTTCTGCACAAGTATAACAAGCATAGTTTTCTTTGTTTTCACGTTCTACACAGTCATATGTTTTATCAAGATACACAACTGGTACAGCAGTCCAAGTAGAAGTAATATCTTCTTTTTCTACTGTAATGGATGTTACTTCTCCAGCATCAGTTTTAGGGAATTTAACAACCCATACTTTCGTATTGTTATCAGCAAGTGTTTGAGTAAACATTCCTTCTTTTGATGATTCAATTCCACTAAATACTTTTCCCCATTTAGCGACATCAATCGTATAAGTTTCTCCATTTTGAGTTGCACCAAATACATCAATTAATTCATCTAATGTAATTAATGATAATTCATTATCAAGATCCCTCGCATATGGCATTCCGTTTAGTTCGCCATTTAGTTTTCCTTTTAATTGTCCATAAACATACGTGTTTTGAAATTTTGTAATATCAGCACTTTGCTCTGGTAACTCAGCATATGGAGTTGTCATCATAAATCCAGTAACTAAGGTTTTTACATATTGGCTATTTGCTCCTTCATCACTTAAGATGATGGTTCTTGAACCAACTGTATCCCCTTCATAGGTATAAAAGTTAACTTCATCTCCTTTACCATAGACATAATAGTTTCCCTCTATTGCATTAGCACTTATAAAAGGAACTACTACTAATAGCATCATCAACATTGCCATTATCTTTTTCATAATTAAATCACTCCTTCTATTATTTTACCTTTTACTAGCATAAATATAACATAAAATCACAGAAATGATAGGTCCTTTTTTCTATTTATGACAAGAGTTGACAGAATTTTTACAGAAAAATTGGGGAATTATTTATAATATTTTATAAATTAAAGGAATGATGTTTTCACTTCCAACAAAACTTGCGATGAATTTATCTTGTTCTTTGGTAATGATGATTCCTATCGTCTTATTATGAAAAGACTCTTTTACGATTTTATCCACTAACTCCATATAGAATTCTATCTGTCCTTTATCTTCTTTTCGCAAGTTTCTTACCTTTAGTTCGACTACAATAAAACAATTTAATTTTACATTAAATAAAAGAATATCGATAAAATAGTTTCTTCCTTCATAGATTATCTTATACTGATTCCCTGCAAATAAGAAGCCTTCTCCTAACTGTGAAAAGAAGCTCTTTAATCTCGCAAGTAAAGCAACTTCTAAATCATGTTCCGAAACGATCTTTTCTTCTTTATTTAATTCAAGCAAAATAGGATTATGAATATTATCAGTTATCTCTAATAATCTTTCGTAAGTATTATTTCTTTTCAATTCTCTTAGGGATTTTATTGTTAGTCTTTGCTTAATGCAAAGATTAATATAGTAATTTCTTTTATTAATGTCTTTAATAGGAAGAACTTCTTGAATTTGATTCCAAGATAATTGCGACGCTGTCGCAAGAATTGGAAAACATAAGTAAAATTGTCTGAATCTAGACATGTTTGTATAACTATACCCTTTCCCATATTTCTCTGTAAATTTTAAAGACCATTTCTTAATGAGTTCATTTCCATACTTTGCTCTTAATTTTCCTCCCTGTGCTTCTACTAAAAGTCTTCCAATATGCCAATAGTTTGTTAAAATATCTTGATTTTCTTCTAGCTTTCTTGCTACTTTATTTACTTCATTTCGTTTGATATATTGTTCAATTTCTGTATAGTATCCATTCATAGATAAATCTCCATTTCTTTTTTTAATTGGCTAGTATAACAAATAATTTGTGGGTATTTTGTCGAACTTTGTCGAGACGCAAAAAAAAAGAACAATTACTGTTCTTGCTTGTAAATCATCGTAAGTATTTTAGGTATATCTTCATGACCATATTTTTCTTTTAATTCTTTTAATAACGTTGTATCAATACGCTGATACTGTTCTATAAAACTTGTCGTTTCCTGTAATGTTTTATCAAAATCATCAAAGCTTTTCATCCACTTTTTCATTTGTCTTAAA
>CAZWKF010000073.1:0-8651 GCA_964634785.1 uncultured Muribaculaceae bacterium | reverse complement strand
GACATTTAATTCAATGAAGAATTAAGTGTCATTTTTTTATAACTACTATCATAATGATAAGGAGAAATAAAATGATAGCAATGAGCTTTAGAACTTTTATAATAAAATCTTCGTTTTCATTTTATCAAACCTCCCTTCTTTGTGAGAACGAAGGTAGACACCCAACAACTGATATTCTCTATAGAAAGTATACTATTAATGATTTATAAAAACAAGTGAACATGTTAAATTTTTTTATCTAAAAATTTAATTATTTATGCTATACATATTAGTTATGATTATTTATGAAAGTCTTTTATTCACAAGTATCCTAAGGTTCATATGAATTAAATAAGAACTTTTTATAGGAGGTTATGAAAATGTATGGAGCAATTATTGGAGATTTAGCAGGATCAATATATGAATTTGGACAAATAAGAGAAATCTCCCCTATTTCTATAGATAAGACAATTGAAGAAAATAGTTTTTTTAGTGATGATACCATTTTGACAATTGCCATACTTGATGCAATATTAAATGAGGGAAACTATGAAGACTATATCAAAAAATACATTGAAAAATATAAAGACTATAAACCAGACTTTAAGCCCTATTTTAAAACACCTTTTTCTCCTCAATTAATGAAATGGTGTAAAGGCGAGATAGAAGGTTTAAGTAAAGGAAACGGAGCTTTGATGCGCATCTCCCCGATTGGATATTTATTTAATAATGAAAATGATATTATTAAAGAAGCCACTTTAGCTACAATACCATCCCATCATTCTATAGATGCATTAGAAGCAGTAAAAATTGTCTCCCTCATTATTTACTATGGAAGAATGGGTTTATCAAAGGAAGAAATTATGTGTAAATTAAACATATCTTTGAATGATCAACCCTTTACAAAATTTAACACGACTTGTCATGAAACTTTACCCAATTGCCTCTATGCATTATTTACATCCGATTGTTTTGATGAAGCTATCAGAAAAGTCATCTCTTATGGCGGAGATACCGATACAAATGCGTGTATTGTTGGTTCTATGGCAGAAGCTTTATATGGAATAGAGGATCATCTTATTTTCTTAGCTAAAAAGAGACTCCCTAAAAATTTTAATCTTCTTTTAGAAAGTGCCTATAGTAAAATGAAAACAAATAAAAAACTTGTACATTCATCGCACAAGTCTACTTTATAACGACACCTAATATTCCGACTAATTCAATCGCCTGCACTTCATCGACAATCATACCCTTCACACACTCTGGTGTTATATGAATGCCGTCAATTTTACAACTGGTAATATCGATATCCTTCATCTCAGTATGGACAATTTCCATTTCTCTAAAATCATTTTCTTCAAGAGTTACTTCATCAAAGTGCATTTCAAACATCGTACCTTGAGATAGATTATTCTTCTTTAAGAGTGTTTTTTTCATGTGATTACTGGCTAGATTCACATATTTCATATGATTTCCGATAAACTCTGTATTGCTTATGCGGGAATTAATGAGATTTGTCCCTACCATGTGATTATTTTCCATTAAAACGGCTTGGAAACTACATTCATTAAAGAGCACATTGGAACATTCACAATTTTTAAAGCAGACATTATAAAAAGAACAAGTGCTAATCGTCTCTTTAAAAGTACAATTTTCAAATATACAATGGTCAAATGAAGTAGAATTTATTTTTTCTACAAATTCAATATCTTTAAAATGCTTATAGGACATAATGGTATCATCGATAATCTTATAATCTTCTAAAAGTCCTACTTCATGATACTTCTTCAAGTTCTTCATCTTTATAAATGGAAGTGAACAAATCGGTTTCACTTGTCTCCTCATTATTTTCTTTTTTGACTTCTGGTAAATCACTTAAAGTGGCAAGACCAAAGTAATCTAAGAACTCGGAAGTTGTTCTGTATAAATTCGGTCTACCTGATAAGTCCGACTTTCCTGCTTCCTTAAGCAAGCCTTTTGCTACCAATTTGCGAATCAATTGACCACTACTAACGCCTCTTATTTCACTTACTTCACTTGTCGTAATGGGCTGATTATAGGCAATAATGGCAAGAGTCTCTAAGGCTGCTTGGGAAAGTTTATTGGTTCCCGGTGTTACAACCAACTTCTGATAGTACTTGCGGTGTTCCTGTTTTGTTGTCAATTTAAAAGCATCTCCCAAATAGGAAATACGAAGCCCCCTACTTTTGTCTTCATAGGCTTTTTTTAATTCCATTAAAAGCTCTTTGGCATGTTGTTCTTTAATCTCCATAATCTCACATAAGCTTTTTAAATCAATTCCCTCATCGCCCATGACAAAGAGAATGCCCTCTAATATACCTAATTCTTCCATTCTATCACTTCATTTCTAGTAAAATATCACCATATGTCTTCTCTTGAGTAATCAGTATTTCCTTATTCTTGCTCATCTCTAAAACGGATAAGAAGGTGACAACAACATAAGGTTTACTTACACTTTCAAAAAGAGAAGTAAATTCACACTTTTTCTTTTCTCTTAAAATATTTCTTATCTGTGTCGTTCTCTCATGGACACTTAACTCCTTTTTAGCAATCTTTGTATTAAGGGGTTTATTTAATTTCTGTCTTGCTAAAAAGAGTTCAAAAGCACTTACCAAATCTTCTATCCCAACTTCCCCTGGTACCATCTTTTGTTCTTCTTTAAATTCATGTAGATCACTTGGAAGTTTCGTATAAAACTCACTTCGTTTTTCTTCTAATTCTTTAAAAGAAGAAGTGACATTTTTTACCCGTTCATATTCAAGCAATTTATCACGCAAATCACTTTCAGAATTGATTTCGTATTCCTCATCACTTTCCTCTTCATCATGCTGGTTTAAAAGAAGTCTACTCTTTAAATGAATCAGTTCAGCTGCCATGACGAGATATTCACTCGCATTATCGACACTTAAAGCGCCTTCTTGATTGATAAAGTCTAAATATTGCTTCGTAATACTTTCCACTTGAATATTATAGATATCCATCTTACTACATCTTATTAAATGCAATAAAAGGTCCAAAGGACCTTCGAAATCAGTTGTAGAAAAACTCATGTTCATCGGCAATCATATCCTTTTCCTATTAATGCATACTGTACTTTTTTAGCTTGAGTGTCTAAGGCATAATAATTACCATCAGATACACTTTCAGGAATTTTGTATCCAGGAGACTCTAGATCAATAGATGCCTGATAAAGGAGTCCATCACTTACCTCTTCTACAGTTGCAAAATTATTTCCCAAATTCGTCGCTTTTGTCTCCAATAGACGTTTGGTATTCATATAATCCTCAGTTGCTAAGCTTGCTGCAATGATTCTTTCACGGTCATTAATACGAATTAAATATTGATTTTTAAAGATATATTCAATGGTTTGATTTCCCTTTTTGCATTCAAACGATCCAATTCCCGACTCATCGGTGCTAAATTCCACGGTTGGATAGTCGTCTTCTTTCATCATGACGATCTTTCCTGTGTAATTGTACTCATTATTAAAATGCAAATTGACATTTTGTAAAGTCACTTCTTTTTCTTGAAAATCATAGGACCCCGTTAATTTTAAAGCACCTAAAAGCGTATTGGAACTTGAATAAATCTCTAAGTAAGCTTCCATCGTATCAAGGTTGATTTCTCCATTGTAGCTTGATATCTTACAAGTCAATTTATCATTTGATAAAGAAAAGTCACTCATAATGATATTTTGGAATTTCATTTTAGTCGTTGACTTTAATACTTGCTGACTTCCTCCATTTGCATATTCACTTGCCTGCGTCGTAATAGGGACTGGAGTATTACCCGTATTCTTGTTCAGCAACTTCGAAAGCATACTATTTTCATTATCAAGCATACTTGAAACAATAGGTAGTCCAATTAAGACAACGAAAAAGAGTACGGCAATTTCAATTACTAGAATTGGTTTCCCTATCTTATCTTTTCTAAGCTCCCCTATTACTTCGGCTTCATTAGAAACTTTTTTTTCATTTAATTCATTGAAATCCTGACCTTGCATGTCATCCCCTCAATTCTCTAAACCTATTATAACAAAAAAAGAAGCGTTTGAAAACACTTCTTTCTTCTTTTATTTAAAGACTTCATCTAATTTCTCGGCAATTTGCTCTCTATTAAATGGCTTTGCAATATAAGAAACAAAACCATCGCTTATATATTTTTCTTCAGCTCCTGCTATAGCATCAGCCGTTAAGGCAATGGTTGGGGTTTTAAAGCCAGGGTATTTCTTTAATTCTTGTAACGTGATTATGCCATTCATTCCAGGCATCATGATATCCATTAAGATAACGTCATAGGGGCCATTCATCTTTACTTTATTTAGGCATTCTTCCCCACTCATGGCTTCTTCGATAATAAGATCAAGATCTCCTAAAGCTTTCTTGGCTACTTTGATATTGAGTTTATTATCATCGACAATCAATACTTTCTTTCCACGATAGTTTTTTCGCAGTTCATTTCGTATAGCAATGGTATTTAATGCTTGCGTATTTGTAAGCGGGCTTCTTTTACTAATCTTTTGTGGAATAGAGACAACAAACAATGACCCTTTCCCATAAGTACTTTGTACATTGATCTTTCCACCCATCATTTCTACCAATCTTTTAGTAATAGCAAGACCTAGTCCCGTTCCCTCTGTCGTACTATTCTTTTCAATGCCGAGTCGTTCAAATTTGGTAAATAGCTTATCGATATCTTCCCTTTTAATTCCTATCCCTGTATCTTGTACTTGGATGATAAGATTTGAAATATCTTCTTGATTGATACAGTGAATATGGATACTTACACTTCCCTCATCTGTATATTTGATAGCATTGGTTAAAAGATTATTGACAATTCCCTTTATGTGTACTTTATCCCCAATTAATTCATGTGGAATATCTTCGGCAATCGATGAAGTAAAATGAATCGGCTTACTGCCAATACGCGTACTCGTTACGCGAATAAGGGCTTCTATTTCACTACGGAAGTCATAAGGCATTAGGGCAATTTCCATTTTATCACTTTCAATCTTATTGATATCCAAGATATTTCCTACAATCTCAAGTAACGTATTGGAAGCATTCACAATGTCTTCCGCATCTTCTAAAACTTCTGATGGAAGATTATCACGATATTTATAGATATCTTCTGATAACCCAACAATGGCATTTAGAGGTGTTCTTATCTCATGAGACATACTACTTAAGAAATCTGATTTAGCACGATTGGCTTTCTCAGCATTTTCTCTTTCTATTTCCAATTGAGCAATCATCTTAACATCAGGATTTTCTATTGTAAAATACATCATCAAAAGGACAAAAGAAACACAGTAAGTTTCCGTTATAATCTCTGGGAAATAAGCTCTTAATAGTAAACTTAATGCCAGTAAGGCAATTAAGGCAAACAAAGGATAACTCTTTCTTATATTATTTTTATGCTGAACAAAAATAACGATCGTCGAAATAATAACCATGACATAGTTTATAATGACTCCTGTTATAGCAATCTCATAGGAAAGACCAGCTACATCTAAAATTTCATCATGATTAATAACAGTGACTGGTGTTAATAAAATGCCAATAATAAAAAGCAAAAGATAAATAAGAAAAAAAGTGCGTATCTTTTTATGTTTATCTAATTTTAATAAAACTAAATTATATTGAAAAAAGCTAAAACAAATTAAAAAAGTTAATATCAAATGAACTTTTTGAATCCACATGATAATGATTTCAGTACCAATGGTTTTGGCAAAAAAATACCCCATAAACGCAACAAAAGAATAGAAAAAATTTAAAATAACAATTACTCCATAAAGCTTTGTTTCACTGTTTTCCATATTGCTCTTTGAAAAATAAATGACGAGTAGAAAAAAAGCAATGGAAAGTGCTGCAATTAACAACCATATACCATTCATATAAATCCCTATCCTTTATAGATAAATTATAGCATGCTTAATTCTTAAAAAAAATAAGGTTTTATAAATTTTAACCTTATTTTCTATTCTTTACACTTTTTTTAACACTTTATATTTTGCCAATCGTTCTTCTAATGGAACCATTTCTCTTATGCTTTCTTCCTCACGGAATTGCTCCAATATCTTTTCGATTTCATCCATATGTTTTAATACTTCTAAATAATTTTGAAAACGTTCAAGAGAGGACATAAAAAGCAAAGAATTTTCTTTTTTGCATTTTTCTATATAATCGTCTACTTCCTCTAATATACGTTCTCTTTTATCTTTATAACGTGATTCTTCGATTTCATTTAATCCGTATTCATCGACATTTCCATCCATTACTTCTTTGATGAAGTCTTGATAATCAGAATATTTAACATCTTTTCTTCTCTTTGTATAAAAAACATCTTCTTTTGGATCTCCTACATAGATTTTTTCGCCACTAAATTCACCTACTAATTCCCATTTTAGTGTTGCCATTTGATCGCGAAGATAAGCTGTTCCTTCTTTAACACCCATTTGTTCAAGTTGATTTGCCCTTATATTCTTTCCATAACTTACATAGAAAGTTTTTCCATCTTGAATAATCGCACAAGGAATAATATCTGTTGGTCTTTTTTGATTCGCTTCAATCGCCGTTTTTACAGCACCATCGTAAAATCTCATAACAACTTTATTCATAAAAATATTATAGGCACCTTCTGGATATATTTGCGTATGTATTCCCTCTTCAGCGTGTTTTACCATTCTCTTTTGACCAATATGGCAATCCTCTCGGTATTTCTTTTCTGTATCGATATAAATAGGATCTAAAAGGTTCATTAATAGTTTTTCTGGGCTTTTATATAATTCCTTTGGATCTCCCCACAAGAAACAAGCTTGCTCTCCTCTTGTAATTACAGAACTTTCGATATCAAATCTACCAATATGTGTCATCGCATAAATATGAGAAGCAGTAGACTCTTTATCTCGTAAGTCTTTATAAATTTTGGCATTATGGTGAAAACTTGCAAGTTCTATCGTCAACAATATTTTAGCCAATCGATAGTGTTTATCATAATGACTTTTATCTTTTAAAGGAGCATTTGTTTCGTACTCAAATTTTCGCAAATCACGATAATATTGCTCTAAAGCTTTTTGTTCTGTGGTCATTCTTTCAAATACATTTTTTCTTTTAAATTCTGTCATTTCTATTCCCCCAATCTGACAATTCCATCAAGACTAAAACTCTTAGCCTCCGTTATTTCTACATCTACAATCTTTCCAATCAAAGACTTATCTCCCTCTACATTGACAAGTTTCATCGTCTCCGTATAGCCATAGCACTTTTCTTCATCTTTTTCGGATGGCCCAAGAAGCAATACTTTTTGAATTGTACCATTGTACTTTTGATTATTTGCATTGGAATAAGCATTCACCAGTTCATTTAATCGTCTTAATCTTTCCTCTTTTTCCTCATGTGTGATGGAATCTTCCATTTTAGCAGCTGGTGTTCCCTCTCTTGGTGAGTAAATAAAGGTGAATGCCCCATCAAATTTGCATTCCTCTACAACACTTAAGGTCTCTTTAAAATCCTCTTTCGTTTCATTTGGAAATCCTACAATGATATCGGTTGTAATCGATACGTTTGGAATATTCTTTTGAATCTTATGATAAAGACTTATATATTCCTCTTTTGTATATCTTCTTCCCATTAATCTTAATATGCGATCACTTCCTGATTGCAAAGGCAAATGAATATACGGCATTATATTATCATATTTGGCGATAATTTCAATCATTTTATCCGTAAAATTCCACGGATGACTTGTCACAAAGCGAATTCTCTCAATTCCAGTTTTAGCAACACTTTCTAAAAGTTCTGCAAAAGATAAATCATCCTCTAAGTCACGTCCATAAGCATTGACATTTTGCCCAAGTAAAGTGACTTCTTTATACCCTTTTTCTTTTAGACAGGTAATTTCTCTTAAGATATCTTTACTTTTACGACTTCTCTCTTTTCCTCTCGTATAAGGAACAATACAGTACGTACAGAATTTATCACATCCATACATAATGTTGACCCAAGCGGTGACTTTGGAATCTCTTTTATAAGTCTCTCCTACTTCGTAAACATTATTCTCATTGCTTTTAACTTCAATGTTTAATCCCTCATGTAAGTTCATTAAATAGTTTGGAATTTCATGAATATTATGCGTTCCAAAGACTAAATCAATATACGGATGTCTCTCAATGATTTCATCGACTACACTTCTCTCCTGAGCCATACAGCCACATAAAATAAGTTTAACATCAGGTTTTTCTTTTTTTAAATGCTTACATCTTCCCAAAAAACCAAAGACTTTATCATGAGCATTTTCTCTTATTGCACAGGTGTTTAAAAGAATCAAATCTGCTTCTAGTTCACTCTCTACAGATGTGTATCCTAGATTTTCTAAGATTTCTGCAATCTCTTCGGAATCATGAACATTCATTTGACAACCATAGGTTTTAATAAAGTATTTCTTTCCATCAAAAGTATTCCTCTTATTTATCTCTTCATAAATATACTGTACATCTTTTATTTCACGTTTTTTAGCCTCTTGCATATCTGGCAGTTGCATATACTTCACTTCCGTTCTTAAAGATTATATCATTTTAAGAACAAGAAAAAAAGAGTTTGAGTTTCGGTATTTTCCAAAAAAATCATATAAGTTTCAAAATATATAAAATT
>CAZWKF010000072.1:0-8795 GCA_964634785.1 uncultured Muribaculaceae bacterium | reverse complement strand
TACTTTCTTAAATCCAGAAAAGACTACAAACTGTATAGTCATCGATTATCATGAAAAAGGTGTTGACAAGAAGTAATATTATGATAAAATTAGTATTGTTTTAAGGATATAAAGGACAAATTTTTATCATCTTGCATATAATGTGATGATATTATATTGGAGGTATTTTAAATGAGCAAAATAAAATTAACGGATGAACAGATTGAACAGTATTCGCATGCCGATGTTGCTTATCTTATATTAGAAGCAAAAGGAAAGAAAGAGACGATTCAAGACTTATTTAAAGAAGTCATTGAACTTATGAAATTACCAAGTAGTTATTTTGAAAGTAAAATAGGTGATTTCTTTGCTTTATTATCAACAGATAAGAGATTTATCATGTTGGAAAAGGGATTCTGGGATTTAAGAGATAATCATTCTCATAAAATTGTCATTGAAGAAGAGGAAGAAGACGAAGACTTGCAAGACATTGAAATAGAGGATGAAGAGGAAGAAGAAACAGAGAATGACAGTGAAATCAACTATGATGATGAAAAAATCGATGATGATGAAGAGGAAGATGACTTAAAAGATTTAGTCGTTATGGATGAAAGTGAAGAAGAAAGCGACTTAATGTAGAAAGTGGGTGAATTCTATGATAGAGAGATTAAATATTATTGAAGCTAGGTATCATGAATTAGAAATAGAACTTACAAATCCTGAAGTATTAAGTGACTATAATAAGATGAAGACTCTATCAAAAGAGAAGAGTTCACTTGAAGAAACAGTACAAAAGTATCAAGAGTATAAACATGTTTTGGAAGAAATTGAAAATTTAAAAGAATTAATCCATGACCCTGAAATGGGTGAGATGGCACAGATGGAATTAGAGGAAAATCAAACAAAAAAGGGGACAATTGAAAGTGCCTTAGAGATCCTTTTAATTCCTAAAGATGAAAATGATGGAAAAGATATTATCATGGAAATTCGTGGAGCAGCAGGTGGAGATGAAGCGAATATCTTTGCTGGAGACTTATATCGTATGTATACAAGATATGCTGAAAAACAGGGATGGAAGACAGAAGTGTTAAATGCTGATGAAGGAACTGCTGGAGGATTCTCCCAAATTGAGTTCTCCGTTAAGGGAGACAATGTCTATTCAAAGTTAAAGTTTGAGTCGGGTTCTCATCGCGTACAAAGAGTTCCAGAAACGGAAAGTCAAGGAAGAATTCAAACATCAACGGCTACTGTAGCGGTTATGCCTGAAGCAGAAGATATTGACTTTGAACTCGATATGAGCGAAATACGAGTAGATATTACACGTTCAAGTGGATGTGGTGGACAAGGTGTTAATACCACAGATTCGGCAGTTCGTCTAACGCATATTCCAACGGGAACAATCGTATATTCTCAAACGGAGAGAAGTCAAATTAAGAATAAAGAAATCGCGATGAAAATTATGAAAGCTCGTCTTTATGATATGAAATTACGCGAAAAAGAGATGGCTTTAGGAGAAGAGAGAAGAAATAAGATTGGTACAGGGGACCGTGCCGAGAAGATAAGAACTTATAATTATCCTCAAAATCGTGTTACTGACCATCGTATTGGATTTTCAGTAATGAATTTGGATAAGGTAATGGATGGAGATCTTGATCCCATTATTGAAGCTTTAATAACGGAAGATCAAAGAAGAAAGTTAGAAAATGAAGCCTAAACACATTACCGATAATGATTGGAAACTTCTATGTGCCAAATATAAGGATATGGAAAAGGTTGAAAAGAAATTGAATCAAAAGTATCCTGTTCAATATTTAATTGGAAATGTAAACTTTTATGGCTATGAACTACTAGTCAATCGCCATGTATTAATACCGCGATTTGAAACGGAAACCTTACTTGAAAAGACCATTCAATATATTCAAACCTATCATTTAGAAAATGCGAATGTCTTAGACATAGGAACAGGTTCGGGATGTATTGCCATTACTTTAAAAAAAGAATTACCTAATCTTCAAGTAACCGCGATTGATATTTCATCTTCTGCTTTGCGAGTAGCTCGTAAAAATGCAAAGAAAAATAAGGCAAGCATCCATTTTATTCATAAGAATATGAAAAAATATAAACCGATTAATAAATACAGTGTGATTATTTCCAATCCGCCTTACATTGATGCATCAGAAATCATTGATCCTCAAACCAAATATGAACCATCAATTGCGTTATATGCAAAGAATAATGGTCTTTTCTATTATGAATATATCTTATCTCATGCCTATAGCTTATTAGAAGAAAAATTTATTATGGCTTTTGAGATAGGAGAGAAGCAGGGAAGTGCTTTAAAGAAAATGGCAGAGGGCTATTTTCCAACTTCTATCGTTAAGATTGAAAAGGATTTAGCAGAAAAAGACCGCTATTTATTTATCATTCATGAATAAATTAGAAAAAATTACCCCATTAAAGAATTAGAAAGAGGGTAATTTTTTAATGAAAAAGATACTTATAGTTATAGCACTTGCGATGGTGATTGTTATCAGTGGGAAGGAAAAGAATATCGTTATCCCCGATTCAGCGATACGCTTTCGAGTTGTAGCAAATAGCAATAGTTTAGAAGATCAACGAAATAAAAATAAAGTGAGTGTTGAAGTCGAAAACTATTTAATGGATTTGACAAAGACGGCAGAAGATGGCAAAGAAGCTGGAGAAATTCTCTTCCATAATTATGAAAAAATTAAATCACATGTCAAAGAATATTTAAAAGAAGAGAAAATAGATGAACAAGTAGAAGTTCAAATAGGACGCAATTACTTTCCTAAGAAGACATACAAAGGAATTGAATATCCTGAAGGGTATTATAATTCTGTTGTCTTAAATATGGGACATAAGCAAGGTGTTAATTGGTGGTGTGTTATCTATCCTCCACTTTGTCTTCTCGATCAAGAGAATACAGAAGAAATTGAGTATACATCTCTTGTGCAAGAAGTATTAAAACACTATAGTGTATAGTTGACATCTCTTTACAAAAAGAAGCATATATATTTTGTCCTCGAATATACATATGTTATAATCAAAGTAATAGAGGATGTGTGAAACTTGAAAAAATTAATCATTGAAGGAAAAAGAGAATTAACTGGGGAAATAAAGATAAGTGGAGCAAAGAATAGTATTGTTGCCTTAATACCTGCGACTATTTTAACGAAGGGAAAATGTGTAATTCGCAATGTTCCAGATATCAGTGATGTTCGTATCTTAATTGAAATAATGGAAAGTTTAGGATCAATTGTTCATTTTGAGAATGAAATCTTAACGATTGATAATAAGAATGTTGAAAATAAGCCAATAGGAGAAAGATTTGCTTCTAAATTAAGAGCATCCTATTACTTTATGGGTTCTTTACTAGGTCAATTTGGACAAGTGGATATCGCGAATCCCGGAGGATGTGTCATTGGAAGTCGTCCTTTTGACTTTCACATTGATGCTTTTAAGAGAATGAATATTCATGTAGAAGAAGAACTTTCTAATTATCATATGTGTACAAACGAATTGAAAGGAACTGATATTTTCTTTGATTTTCCATCTGTTGGAGCTACCATTAATGTCTTACTTGTATCTGTTTTAGCCAAGGGAACTACACGTATTATCAATGCTGCAAGAGAACCTGAGATTGCTAATATTGCGGATTTTTTAATTTCTATGGGAGCGAATATTAAGGGAGCAGGATCAGGAACAATTGTAATTGAAGGGGTTGATACTTTAGGAGATGGGGAGATTGATGTTATCCCAGATCGTATAGAAGCTGGAACCTATTTAATTATTGGGTCTTTATTAGGCCAAAACTTAAAAATAACGGGAATAGTAGAAGAACATCTCTATTCATTACTTTATAAATTAAAAGATGCAGGCGTTCACTTAGAAGTAAAAGATCATACCATTACCATCAATAAAAGTGAACATTTAAAAGCTGTGAATATTAAAACGACCGTATATCCAGGATTTCCAACAGATTTAGGACAACCCATGAGTGCTTTTTTAACCCAATGTGCTGGGGAGTCGATGTTTGAAGAGACCATTTATGAAAATCGCTTAAGACATATTCCTCACTTAAATAATATGGGAGCTGATATTAAAGCTTTTGATAAGACGGCTTTAATTCGTGGAAAATCTGACTTAGTGGGAAGAAAGGTAAAGGCAACTGATTTACGAGCTGGAGCTAGTATGTTAGTTGCCGGTATGGTAGCTGAAGGAGAAACAATTATCTATAATATAGAACATCTCTTAAGAGGATATGAAAAAATCGTCGATAAATTAAATAATGTAGGCGCAAATATTCGTCTAATTGATGAATAATGATTGATTTTTCTGATAATTGTGTTATACTAATCAAGTAATGAATTTCTATAACGACTGAGTTGTTATGGCGGAAGGAGGATTTAGATGAAAAAGAATTTACATCCAAATCAAGTTATGTGTACATTTAAATGTGCTTGTGGGGCTACATTCCAAGCAATGAGTAACAAAGAAGAACAATTTGTTGAAGTATGTAGTGAATGTCATCCATTCTATACAGGAGCACAAGGAAATCGTAAGAAGACAGGAAATGTAGAAAAATTTAATAGAAAATATAATCTTGATAAGAAAGCGAATTAGTCGCTTTTTTTGTGGATGTTGACTTTTATTACTGTTTATTGTAAGATAACCAGAAATAAAGGGGAATGTTTATGAAAAACATAAGAAATAATCTTCCATTATATTACGATTTCTATATAGTAGCTAATGAAAAGAGTCTTTCTAAAGCAGCCGAAGTAAATTATACATCTCAACCAAGTTTAAGTAGAAATATACGTGTTTTAGAGGGTGAACTAAACTTAAAATTACTAAACAGAAGCAATAAAGGCATTTCTTTAACAAAAGATGGAGAAACTTTATATAAAGAATTAGATACTTTCTTTAGCCATTTTCAAGACTTCTCTTTTTCAGAATCAAAGGAAGTTAGGGGAACTTTATCAATTGGGTCAACAAGAAATATAGCAGATAATAAACTTGTATCTTATTTGACAAAATTTACATCCCTTTATCCATCAGTAAAGATTAAAATATTTACTGACAGTGCCACTAACTTGAATAAATATTTAATGGAACATAAAATAGACGTACTTATTGACTATATTCCTCAAATTAACTTTAAAGAAGTAGAAGTTTTCCATATTGGAAATTTTAAGACAGCCTTTGCTTGCTCTCAATCTTTTTATAAAAAGTATGGAAATACGATTAAAACATTAGAAGATATTACTCACTATAATTTAGTTTTATCAGGAGCTTCGAGAAGAAGACAATGGTTAGATGAACTTCTAACTCCTTTAAACATAAAATTAATGCCTAATATAGAGATGCCAGATTCTAAACTAATGGCTGAATATGTAAAACAAAACGAAGCAATTGGTTATTTTGTTGAAGAAGAAATCAAAGATTATGATTTATGTGAATTAAAACTTGATGTAGAGATGCCTATAAATCATATTGGTCTTATCTATCATAAAGATACGATTAATTCAGTTGCTCGCAAATTCGTCGAATTATTCGAAAATAAAAACACATAATAAAACAATATGCTATTCATTTTTGAATAGCATTATTTAATTTTGGCATTTTACGAGTTTGAATCTTCTCCTTATAATACAAGTATTAGGGGGAAGCATATGATAAATGAAGTTATGAAGTATAGTTTAGCAGATAACTCAAAAAACGAAATCATAAAAAAAATAGATGTTGCTTTAATTGGTCTTGGACCTCATGCGAAAAGAATTTATCTTCCTTATTTAAAGAAACGAAGAATTCATTTACCTTTAGTAGTAGAAGTTGAATCAAAAGAAGAAGAAACCAAAAGAATATTATGGGAAAGTGGTTTTAAAAAAACTCAAGTTTTAACACTAAAGGATAAAGACAAAGACGCTACTCATCTGCCAAATTATTTTAAAAAACAACTTGAATTTGTTTGTAAACTATATGAGATAACGCATATGATTGTCTCCACTGAACCTAAAGCTCACAATATGTATATTGAATATGCTTTAATGCATAAAATCTCTGTATTAACAGACAAACCTATAACTGTTATGAAAAATATGAAAACAATTTCTCAAATTGAAAAAGTAAAAAAAGAATATCAGAGATTAAATAAGCTTTCTATAAAAAACAAAACAAACTGTGTTGTAATGTGTCAGAGACAATACCACAAAGGCTATGAGTATATTAAAAAATTATTAAAGGGAATCGTAAATCAATATGGAATTCCAATAACTTATGTTGATATATATCATTGTGATGGAGCTTGGGAATTTCCTCATGATATGGAAAAAGAAAATCATCCCTATAAGTATGGATATGGAAAACTCTTCCATAGTGGATATCATTTCATTGATTTTCTAAGTGATCTAATTAAGATAAATAATCAGCTTCCTACCTCTAAACAAATTGAGCAATGTGAAATTTATAGTAACTATTTAACTCCTAATGATGAAGCAAATATTATCAATATAAAAGATTATAAGAGACTATTTAAGAATCAAAAAATACCTACATATTATGAAGATGTAACAACTCCTGAATTTAACCATTATGGAGAAAAGAACTATTATGGACTAATGGAGTTTAAAAATAAGGACAATCAGACGGTTATGAATGTAAACCTAAATCTTTTACACAATGGCTTTTCAAGAAGAGGGTGGATTGAGACTAAAAACTTCTATAAAGAAAATGGACGTGTAAGACATGAAAGATTAAATATTCAAGTAGGTCCACTTTTAAACATTCAAGTTCACAGCTATCAATCTAAGGAAATTAAAGATAGACAAGATTTAAATAGGGAAGAGATGAGTGGAGGACTTGAACATTTTGATATTGAAATTTACCGAAATGTAGATATTATTGGTGGTAAACCATATGAAAAAATTAAATTAGGAGATTTATATACAGAAAAAGAAAAAAAGAATATGCTAGGATATAATGAATTAGCTCGAGAAAAACTGTTATCAGAATTCTTTAAATTTAATTATGAAAAAGGAAATCTTCAAAATCAAGCATTAACAATCGATATTTTAACAAACTGTGCCAAGGGTCTTGTTTATGTATATAAAGGAGAAAAGCATATTGAAGAGATTCACAATATTACTAAAAGTGCCTATATCTTTGAGATTACTCAATTGAAAAAATACGCTATTAAATACCGTGGAACGAAAGAATGTATAAAGATGGAGACATTTGAAGGACAGAAGTTTAGTTATGGGATTATTATGAATTACATTAAAGAAAAGAAAAAATATGAAGTATATCTCTACATAAAGGATAGAAATATTGTTGTAAGCAGTTTATTCAATAAATTATTTCAAAGAAAAGCAATCGCGATTCTTTATTACTACATATTAAGAAAAATAATGCGACTCGATTCACCGTATAAAATACAATATTTCCTTCAACACAAAAAAAACACAAAATAAATACAAAAAAAGTCTGTACAATGGCTAGTTCACTCATTATAATGTAATAAAATGGACGAATTGTGAAAAACAGTTGGTTCATTTTTTATGGAGGTACATCATGAAGAAGCGACGATGAAAAATAAGAGTAAAAAGGAAAAACAGAAGACAGATAGCACTGTCATTTTTTTATGGAAAGAAGGAAAAATAACATGAATGAAGAAAAAATAAGAAACTGTTTTACAGAAGTAGAAGAAGGAGTAAATGCAGAATTTAATAAGGTAACAGTAAAGTGTTTTGATTCAACTAATAATGCATTTAGTATGGACTGTGAAGGTAATTTAGTTGTCAATTCCATTAGAACAAGAGAAGAAGTGTTTTTACATGATATAATTGATGCGATTTATCCAGTAGGAAGTTTATATTTTAGTATGAATGAAGTAAATCCAGAAACATTTCTAACTGGAACGTGGGAAAGAATTCAAAATCAATTTTTATTAGCATCAAGTAGTACTTATCCCGTAGGAACAACAGGAGGTTCTATCGGGCATCACCATACGTTAAATAATGCTTATGCAAGAATAGGATGTGCTCGAGGAGTAATGTATTATCACCGTAAATATGGAACAGCCATTAACTATAATCAAACAGTGGATGATCCGTCATTCTCTCATACAGACAGACAGGCGAATCAAAATGTAGGAACTTCTCTTGATGGAAGAACAGACAATACAAGTTTATTACCACCATATATAGCTGTTTCAATTTGGAAAAGGGTTGCTTAGAAGCAGCTTTTTCTTATGAAAGGAAAGAACAATGAAAGAATTAGTCAACTTAAGAAAAGAAAAAGAAAAACATTATTTAAATGATGATGGTACAATTACGGCTTATTTATATGATGAAGATATTCATTATTTAGATAAAGATAAGTATGAAGAAATTGATAATACAATCATCGAAAAAGAAAAATACTACATGAATCATAAAAACGATTTTCAAGTGGAGTTTTATAAAGAGCAATTTCTTGTTAGTATTAGTACTAACAAATACTATATGAATATCTCTTTAGAAAATAGTGAACATATTCAAAGTATTAAAACAAAAGAAAACAAAATTACTTTTAAAGACATACTCAAGAATGTCGATTTAGAGTATGAAATTATTGGAAGAAAGTTAAAGGAAACCTTTATACTTAATCAAAAAGGATTAAAGAAAATAACGTTTAAGATTAACACAAACTTAGAATTAGTAAAAAAAGATCAAGAAATAGTAGCATTAAAAGATGGAGTAGAACAGTATTGTTTTGAAGCCCCATTCTTAAGAGATGCTAAGAATAATTATTTTTAT
>CAZWKF010000071.1:0-8916 GCA_964634785.1 uncultured Muribaculaceae bacterium | reverse complement strand
ACTATCATAATGATAAGGAGAAATAAAATGATAGCAATGAGCTTTAGAACTTTCAAAATAAAAGTCTTAGTTTTCATTATATCAAACCTCCTCTCTTTTGTGAGATTCGGTAGACACTCAACAACTGATATTCCCTGTAAAATTATACTAGATAATTAAGACTATTACAATAGATTTAACTATATATGATCAATTTAATAAATACTTCTTTATACTGAACACCTATCTCGTTAGAATTTTGAATTATTATTAATAATATGCTAAAATAAAAAGGCAAGAAAAGGGATGAATGATAGAATGGAAAGACAAATACTTATCGACGAATTAAAGCAGATGAAACTAGTCGCCCATCGTCTAGGTTTTAAAATGACTGACTATCCAGAGAATTCATTAGAAGTTTTAGAAACCATTTTAAAAAACAAAGATCTTTTAGATGCCTGTGCTGGTTTCGAATTTGATATCTGTTTTACAAAAGACCATATTCCCGTTGTTATTCATGATAAATATATTGATGATATTACTGATAAAGAAGGTTTAGTTAGAAGTTATACTTTTGATGAACTACGGAAACTGAATTTTAAATTTCGCAAAACACAGGGAAATTACGGAAATACTTTAGAATACAAAGTCATCACACTTGAAGCCTTACTTGACTTTTTCCAAGATTCTATCGATTTACTAGATGATAAATTAATTAAGATTGAAACAAAAGACTACTATTTAAGCAATAAAGATAATCTCACGAAGAAAAATCTAGAAGTAATTGCCTATTTATTGCAAAAATATCCTGACTTAACAAAAAATTTCGTACATCTTTCCTTCTGGCCCCTTAACTTAGCTGTTTTAAAAAGAATACAGAAGAAGAAACATTATCCAGTTGTTAGAAGCGACCTCCTTTGTGATTATAGTATAATGGTTTTCTTAACACACTTTATGCCTTTTCTCGATACCATTTCATTGAGAGTAAAACCTGCAGAGAACTTTACACTAAATAAAGATTATTCCAAAAGAATGAATAAATCCATTCGTTTTGATCAATTATGCAAGCGTTTTTCAAATGCAACAAAAGAAAAGAATATCCGCTATGGCTTAGCAAAATATGGAACTGTAGGCATCTATACTGTAAACGAACTAGAAGAGCTTGATGAACTCTCTAAAAATCTTCCTTCCGCCCTATTCCATGAACATAAAGATGATATCTATATTACGACAGACAATCCTGTTTTTCTAAAAAAGATAAAATAAAAGTCCTTTAATTGATAAGGGCTTTTTATTTAAATAAAAATGAAAATAACTCTTGAAACAAAGCAATGGATTTATTTGCTGAATATTGAATAAGTTCTGAAAGATCTTCTCCTAATTTACTATAAGGATTTGAATAATCCACTTGCTCTGGCAAAATATAGTCATTGATATCGACATATTCCCCACTTTCAACATCCCGTTCAAACTGCTTAATCTGTTCTTCCGTAAAAAGAGATTTATTCTCATTTATCTTCTGTAAATAACCATTGGTACTTACTGTATAAAGACATAAAAAGAGAATAAATAAAACCGTTAAAATACGAAAGAACCAACGATACTCTTTTTTTCCCTTTTCCATCATTCACCTATATATTCTAATAAGACATTGGCAAGTACTTGCAAACTATTTTGCACTTCTTCCATTGTATTATGAGGCCCTCCAACTTCAATTAATAAAACATTGCTATTTAAATCTTGATTATAGCTACTATCTTCACGTACAAAAATTCCTCGAGACAACTTATTATATTGATTTTTTAAGATTTTATTTAAATTATCCGCAATACGATAATTATTTTTATAGGTATCGTGTTTTCCCCCTATAACAAACATCATACGTGCATACTTTTTATCATTCCATTCAGTTGTTGATGTCGAATAAGAGGAAGAATCACGATGTAAATCAATATAGAGAACCGTATTATCATTGATATGTTTGTTTAAAAGTTCCCTTGTAATTTTATAAGAATCACGGTAGACAAGATCTCGCTCTTTCAAGGCATTTTTAATATTGGTTGTCTCAACAATCACTTCTATGTTATGAGGTTCTATTTGGGACTTTAAGTATTGTGCGGCCTTTAAAACATCTCCATCTTTATATTCCTCTGTTTGATGGGTATTGTAAATGTAGATTGTTGGTTTCAAATAAGTCTCATTAAAAACAGGCACTTCAGCTTTTTTCGTCGTATTCTTTACGATTGGTGTTGTCTTCTTTTCTTTATAATTAAAACCCAAGGCAAGTAAAATCTTTTTGGCATCTAAATGAAATTCGACATTTTTTAGATCGCGATCCAAAAGATAGGCACTGCTCACATTCTCCATTAATATTTGGTTTAAAAAGACCGAGCAAACACCTAGAAGTAACCAAAAGAGAAATGTCTTCTTCTTTGTCTTATGAGACTTAAAAACTTTTTTCATATAACCACCATTTTGATTATACGAAAGAAAACTTAAAAAATTTGTAAAATTATAGACTTAGTTCTCTGTTTTCTTTAAATTCTTTTCTCTTTTTGTAAGAAGCTCGATCACTTTAGAATCTTCTAATGTATCTAGTTCCTCGTCATAGACTTCTGTTACTCGTTCAAATAAACCGTTTTGTATTAAATAGCTTATAAGAGAAAAGCGTTCCTTTTCTACAAAAGAGTAAGCCATTCTTTCTAATTCCGTTGTTTCTTGCTTTAATAGGAGAAAAACAAATCGCATAAAAAGAGGTTCTTCTAGAGCATGAAAACACTTCCTATTTAAAATATAATGTGTCACATTTTTCTTTATCAAAAATTCTAAAAGATTCGTTAAAGGATCTTCAAAAGTGGAAAAGACTAGCGTTAGTAAATCCGTCTCATGGGTCTTAACAAAGGGTAGCAAAAATTGTTTTTGTTCTAATGGCAAAGTAAAAAAGATGGTTTTTAATTCTTTCTCTTTATAGGTCTCATCTCCTATTGCATACTTTATATACTCATTATTTGCAATAAGTGTCGGGATTTCCATATATTTACGGCCTAAAATAATGCCCTTTTCTTCTATATAAGCGATTGCTTCGCCTCCAAGCTTTAGAGTCTTTCGAAAATAAAGAAGGGAATCCTTGTTCTTTTGGACTTCAAATGAACTATGTAAATAAGCTTTAATAAAAGAAATAAGCTCTTCTTCTGTAAACTTTAAAAATGTCTCTTGAATCAATTCACTGACTTCTTCTTCTAAAAAATTCTGATTTAAAGAAAGGATAAACGTTTCTAATAAAGAAGATGTATGATTATATTTCTTTTCTAATCCGGGATTATAACACATATTTTCTCTAATTATTTCATTTTCAATATAGGGAACAAGTAAAGGATATTTCTTTTCAAAACTGCTTTTTTTCTTCATGATGTCTCATCCTTCCAATGTTTTCTATCATACTAAACAAAATAGCTCTTGTCAATAAAAAAAGAATGTTACGCGATGGCAACAATCTTTACTTGATAACTTCCTGCAGGACTTGCAATTTCTACGATATCCCCAATCTTTGAACCAACTAAAGCTTTTCCTATAGGGGATTCATCAGAAATCTTATTGGCTAAAGGATCCGCTTCAAGAGACCCAACAATCTTATATTCATCCGTTTCATCATCATCAATATATTGAATCGTTACAGTAGATCCTAAACCAACAGTTCCCTTTTCTACCTTTTCAACGATAACAGCATGTTCTACCATATATTCAAGCTCTTTAATACGCGCTTCTACTTTTGCTTGTTCATCTCTTGCAGCATCGTAGTCGGCATTTTCTGACAAGTCCCCTTGTGCACGAGCTTCCTTAATCGCATTGATAATTCTTGGTCTATCTTCTTCTCTTAACTTGCTTAGTTCTTCTTGAACTTCTATAAAGCCAGTTGGAGTTAATTTTATTTCTTTCTTTCCTGACATCATAATCACCTTTCTTTTTTTGTGGCTTATTAAAACTACTTTTAAAAGATTACAACATTTTTCATGAAATGTCAAACATTTTTATACGCATCATATCAAATGGATGTAGTTTTACATCAATTTTTAATTTTACGATCATCTGTGCATGATTAGCAACTTCAATCTTATTTTCCTCTTCATCATAGATTTCTTCTACTTTATAGTCAAATGTTTCAAGTTTTGGCCCTATAAACTGGACAATATCCCCACTTTTAAAATAGTTTCTCTGCTCTATTATAGCAAACCCATCCTGATAATCCAAGACTAAACCTAAAAAATCTTGATTAGAGACTTCTTGACGTCCCAAATAGTATTGTTCATTCACCCCCGGTAGACTTTCAAAAAACTGAGGAGCTGATTCACGATTCGCAACACGATTTAAGATATTTAGAGCATACTTTTGATAAGCTTCTGTCAAAGTATTGGTAAGAATTTTATCAATTAACCTACGATAGATTAAAATAACCGTTGCTACATAATAAATACTTCGCATTCTTCCTTCTATTTTGAAAGAATTTACACCAATTTCAATCATCTCTTTAATATGAGGAATCATATTTAAATCTTTAGGCGTCATCGAAAATGGAATGTCACTTTGTTTTTTACCATCTTTTAAATAGTCAAATTCAAAACGACAAATTTGGGCACAACCTCCGCGATTAGAGTCTCGATTGGTACAGTAATTGGAAAGAACACATCTTCCCGAAATACTCGTACACATCGCCCCATGCATAAAGCACTCTAACTCAAGACCCGTGACTTCCTTTATTCTCTTAATATCTTCTCGACTTGCTTCTCTTGCTAACACAAGTCTTGTTGCGCCCAATTCCTTATAAAAAAGAGCCGCTTCTTCATTTAAAATAGAAGCTTGGGTAGAGACATGAAGTTCCAAAGGAATCTTTTTTTCATTTATTAACTTCATGACAGCCAAGTCACTTGCAATAATGGCGTCTACCTTTATCTCTGCTAGATACAAAAGATAATCTTCCAAGCCCTCCAAATCTTCATTATGGAATACTATATTAACCGTCACATAGACTTTTTTTCCCAATTGATGAGCATATAAAACGGCTTCTTTTAATTCACTTCGATTAAAATTCTTGGCATTTGCTCGAAGCGAATAATCAACACCTCCTAAATAAACAGCATCAGCTCCATAAAGAAATGCGATTTTCATCTTTTCTAACGATCCTGCTGGGGCTAGTAATTCTATTGTTTCCATACGACACTCACCTATCATCATATTCGGCCATTTTATATACGGTCTTCTTATCTAAAAAGCCTCTATTTCCAATGTTTTTTCCTTCGATGATTTCTTTTATTTCTGAAACACTAAAGTCCAAATTTAAAAATAAATAATAAAGGACTTGTTCTTCCGGAATACTTGAAGAAAAATCGATATAGTTAAAATATTCATTGGCAAATAGAAGGGTTCCATTCTTTTCCTCATGAGCAAAGAACTCTCCTCTTTTGGTCTTTAAAACGACGTCGTTTATATCCTCAAGTCCAGCATACTCATTAAAATTGGAAAGGAGATGTCTTCTTGAATACATCACATTATTTTTTCCAAAAACAGGAAATACAAGGGGTTTATGAGCAGAAGAAAGCATATTCCGAATCTCTTCTTTTTCAAGCTCATTAGAAAGAACAGCACTTAAGCATCCAGAATCTAAATAAAAGTTTAATGATTCCTTATTGGTTATAAAGTGATTTTGAGCCCATATGAGAGGAATTCCCTCCTTTTTTAAAAGGTGAAAGACACCTAAGTCTTCAAAGATAACCCCCTTAAATCGTTTAAGTTCTGGAATCACTTTTTTAAATTTTTCAATTGCTTTCGTATCCATCACGCGATTGATATAGACAAATACCTCATCAGGTGCCTCCTCAAGGGGAATGGTAGGATAACCTACCGAAAATTCAGGCATAAAGATAAGAAAATTGGCAATACCAACTTTCTTATAAGCTTCTATTTCCTCAATATTTCTTAAATTAATCAATCGTTTTAACTGTTCCATCATTTTTCCTAAAACTTACAGACAAACCATCGCCAATATCATAAAACTTGGTCGTATAGTCTTCATTTTCTTTTAAAAATTCAATATATTTTTCTATCTTATCGACAAGTCCTTTGACATTTTTAGACTGAATCTCTTCTTTATTTTTTACGAGTCCATGAAACTTTAAGTTATCTGTAATAATAACTCCACCCGGATTTAAATAGTTTTCAAATCGTTCAAAAAATTTGATATATTGTCCCTTTGCAGCATCAATAAAGATTAAATCAAATTTCTGCCCTGCTAAATTGACATCTAAGGCGTCATTAAAGACTAACTTAATTCTCTTATCTAATTCACATGCATTGACATTCTTTACGGCCTCACGGTATCTCTTTTCATCTCGTTCAATCGTCGTCACTTCGACATCTTCTTTAGCACTTGCCATTAAAATGGCAGAATAGCCAATAGCTGTACCTAATTCTAACACTTTTTTCACATCATTTAATTTGATGTACTTTTTGATAAATTCAGCTGAATCTTTCTCAATGATTGGAACATTGTTTGCCTCTGCATAATGTTCCATTTCTTTAATTAATCCATTCATTTTAAATTTACACCTCTTATTTGGGCCAAATGTTTTTTCTTTTTAATTCCTCGATTATCTCAGCATGTTCAGTGCTGTTCTTTGTAGGATATATTTTATTATGAATATCAGCAACAAAGAAGTAATAATCGTTTTTTTCTGGCTCTATAGCCGCCACAATGGATGAATATGAGCTTGCACATACTGGCCCAACTGGTAACCCTTTTATGGCACAGGTTCCCCTAGTATTATATGCACTACATTGATTTAAATCACCATCGCTAAGAGACTCCACCATCTCTTTTTTGACTGCATAATAGGTTGTAACGTCACTTCCAAGCGGAATATTGCTATGTAAGCGATTGATGAAGATTCCTGCAACTGTTGCCCGATCTTCTGCCGTTACAGCTTCTAATTCTACCATACTTGCAAGCGTAAGTAAACCATGAATTGAATATTCACTCATGTTTATCTCCTCTTTATAGATAGAAAGTTTCGCATCCATTCCTGAAAGCATAACATCAATTGCCTCTTCTATTGTAGAAGATTGTTTAAAAGAATAGGTATCGGGAAATAGGTATCCCTCTAAAGGATAATACAAGTCTTTATTTAGGATATCCTCTTTAATAAACCAATACTTTTGAATTAATCCTTTTAAATACGCTTCATTCGATGTTACTGTGTAGACATCACTTTCTTTGAATCCCAATTCATCACATAACTTTTTGACATAGTAAGTGAATCTCTTGCCTTCGACAAAGGTGACTGTCTTTTGTAAATTTTCCTTAGAATTTCCACTTGTAATGACTTTAATAATCTCACTCGCACTCATACTTGGTGATAAGGAATAAGTTCCAGAAAAGAAGGTCTTAGAAGCAGATAATTTGACATATACTTTAAAAACAAAACTATTGCGGATAAATCCACTTTTTTCTAGCTCATCAGCAATTCTACTCTTTCCCCATCCACTCTGAACGACAAACTCACGTGTCTCACTCATCTTTTTATCAACGGGAGTTAAAGAATGGTAAAAATATATACCAATAAGAAGACCACACACTAGAAAAACGAGAAGAAAAATAAGGAAAATTCTCTTCAAACGACTTTTCTTTTTACCCCCTTTTATTTCTTTATTCTCTTCCATCTTCAGTACTTCCATTTTCACTAAATTTTTCTTGTGCAGCAGAAAGAATAATTTCAATCACTTTCCACTCTTTTTCACTTGTAAGTGGTTTTAATGAAGGGTCTTTTCCAGTCGGATCATAGATACTTGCATAGACTCTTGTTTTCCCGTCTTTATCAAGGGTATTATCGGTATAGGCAATATAGCTCTTCCCCGTTTCATCAGAATCAAATGTAAAAAGTTTATCACACTCAATTCTCTCTCCTTTATCATTTTTGATAATCAATTTTTCATCTTTTAATACGCTTTCTTCAAACATATCTTTTGTTTTATTTTCTTTTGTCATACTTTTTATCCTTTCTTTCTTTTTAGATACGTATCTAAAATAATACTGGCAGCTACACTGTCAATCACTTTTTTTCGTCCACTTCGAGAGACATCCGAGCCAATTAAAATATGTTCAGCTTCTACCGTAGACAGTCTTTCATCGATAAGTTCAACGGACATATTTACTCTTGCTTCTAAACGTTCTTTAAATTCCATTGTCCGTTCAACAGCAAATCCCAAAGAGTTATTCATATTTTTAGGGTAACCTAAAACCAAAACTTCAATATGCAATTCTTCTATTAAAGCAGCCACTTCTTCAACTAAATCATCTAACACTTCAAAGTGTAGAGTCTTATATGGACTTGCAATAATACCCAATTTATCACTTGTTGCAAGACCTAAGGTTTTCGTTCCTAAATCCATTCCTAAACATTTCATGAAACACCTAAATAATCCCTTACGATAATTTCTAACATTTTAGCTCGTTCAATCGTTAATATTTTCTCTCTAGCGCCCTTAAACGTTGTAATATAACTAGCATCACCTGTAAGCAAGTACCCCACAATTTGACTGACTGGATTGTATCCCTTTTCCTTAATGGCGTCACAAATTTCATCTAAAGTCGTTTCCACCAAAGCATCTTGAATTTCATCAATATCAAAAAGTGTCGTTTTTTCAAACATTGTATCACCCCTATTAAAGATATTTTAACACGATTATAAAAGAAGTACAATATTGAAAGAAAAAAAGAGGAAAATCCTCTTTAGCAATCATTTTACTTCAGCTAATTCATATGTTTCATCACCTAAGTTTCCAAAGCCTGTTGTATTAATGCTTTACATTGACAAATTTTAAATATCTATATGAAAACAGCACCTTTTTTTAAAAGTTTCCTATTTTTTCGAGTAATCCATGATTTTT
>CAZWKF010000070.1:0-8930 GCA_964634785.1 uncultured Muribaculaceae bacterium | reverse complement strand
TGGTAATGAAAAATAAAAAGACAATGTTAGATGTCATTATTGAAGAAATTGAAACCATGAAATAAAGTGCATATCGTCATGTCAAACAAATTGTAAAGATGAACTTATCTGTTGTAGAATAAGTTCTTTTTCTTGTATAATAAAAATAAAGAGTGTATTTGTCGAAAGACTTTAAAAGTTTTAATACTTGAAGTAAGATGAAGTAAGGGTGATAATATGCGAGTACAAAAGAAAGTATTGTTCTTATCCGTATTTATGATGATTATAGGATTTGCCGCAGTCAGTACAACACTTTATTTAAATGGAGAAATAGGAATAGGAACAAATCAACCAGACTTTGATGTTTATTTTAGTAAAGCAGTAGAAGATGGAGTAGAGAATAATACGCTTATTCAAGATAAAAGACATCTTAGCTTTACTACAGAATTATCTAAAATCAATGAAAAGTATGAACTAGAGTATGATGTCACCAATGCAAGTAAACAATATGATGCGAGTATTATCATCAATTGTACAGGAGGAAATGAGTACTTACGAGTAGAAAATAAGTTTAATGTAGTAGAAGATTTAAAAGCAAGAAGTACGAGAGGCGGGAAACTAACATTAACAGTTATTAAAACTGTATTTGAAGAAACAGAAGTGAATATTGCTTGTGAGATAACAGGAAGAGCTGTAGAGAGAACAGAAGCAGGTGGCGAGAATATAGACAAAGAACAAGAGAATTATTTAAGAACAACAGGCTTTTCTACAAACGTTTATCTAGGACACGAACTGAATAAAAGTAAAGTAGAAAGAATCACAATTAAAGATACAAAAGAAGTGCCGACAAATGCTATAGAATCATGGGATGTATCAGAAGCACAAAATGGAAGTATTTTAGCCTATACATTAGATGAAGATAATAATGAATTATTAGAGTTATATATAGGTCAGAATGGAGGAGTAAATGCAAATCCGAGTTCATCCGATTTATTTTACAGTTTTACAAATGTAACAAATATAAATGGGTTAGAGAATTTAGATACAAGTAAAGTAACAAGTATGTCTAGGATGTTTTATGAATGTGCTAATTTAAAAGATTTAAATCTAAGTCATTTTGATACAAGAAATGTAATCGCAATGAATGGTATGTTTTACGGATGTAAGGCACTTACTAATTTGGATTTAAGTTCTTTTGATACAAGTCATTTAAAATCCATCGATACAATGTTTGGCTATTGTGATAATCTAACAACTCTAGATTTAAGCCATTTTGACACGAGTAAGGTAACGAGTATGAAAACATTATTTTATAATTGTGGTAGTCTGATTGATTTAAACATAAGAAACTTTGACACCAGTAAAGTAACAAACATGTGGAACATGTTTTCTGGATGCCAGAAATTAGTAAATTTGGATTTAAGTTCATTTGATACCAGTAATGTGATAACTATGGAGTTTATGTTTTATGGGTGTAGTAGAGTCAAACATCTAGATCTTAGTCATTTTGATACCCATAATGTAGGAAATATGTCATCTATGTTTAGAGATTGTAAGAATCTAAAAGATTTGGATATTAGCCATTTTGATACAAGCAACGTAACGAATATGAAGTTTATGCTTGCTGGTTGTGAAAATCTTATGAAACTTGATGTTCATCATTTTAATACTCTTCAGGTGAAAGACACAAGTTACATGTTTTATAATTGCAAGTTTCTTACAAGTTTAGATGTAAGTGGATTTAATACAAACAATGTAACGGATATGAATAATATGTTTTATCATTGTGATAATATAGAGAATCTTGATGTAGGAAACTTTAAAACTGATAATGTAACGAATCTATCAATGATGTTTGCTTATTGTGAAAATTTGACAAATTTAGATGTAAGTAACTGGAATACAGATAATGTGACAGATATGTCAAGTACATTTGGCTATCTAAGGAAAATCGAAAAGTTAGATGTGTCTAATTGGAATACGTCAAATGTAACGACAATGCGAGCAATGTTTGTAGAGTGTAACGCTTTAAAAACAGCAGACTTAAGTCATTTTGATTTAACGAATGTAACCAACTTAAATTCCTTTGTAGCAGGATGCCATAATTTAGTTACAGAATTTACGATAAGAGGAACAAACTGCACAGATTATGCAGGAGAAGAAGGATACTGGTCAATATTTACCAATACAGCCGTAGGAACAGGACGAATAACAGTCAACTACACAGAAGATGCTTCAAGTTTAGTTGATCAAATGATAGCAACTAAATCAAGTACTTCTAATGTCATAAAAGGAAGTGTAGTTGCTTAAGAGGATTTTCCTCTTTTTTCTTTTCTTTACACTTTTTCCTAAATTGCTTTACATTTAGTGATTAAATATTATCGAAAATAGTATATAATAAGTGAAAGAGGTGATGAAATGCGCGTTATTATCACAGCTGGAGGAACTGGTGGTCATATCTATCCAGCCCTTGCTATTTTAGACAAAATAAAAGAGATGGAACCCAAGAGTGAGTTTCTCTATATTGGGACACATAATCGCATGGAAAATGAAATTGTTCCTGCAAGAGGGATTTCCTATATGCCTATTGAAATCTATGGATTATCGACATCCTTAAAGTTGATGCCAAGAAATGTAAAGAATGTCTTTCTCATTCAAAAAGCAATAAAGAAGTGTAAAAAGACAATAGAAGAATTTAAACCGGATATTGTAATAGGAGTAGGAGGATATGTTACGTATCCTGTTATAAAAGCTGCTAAAAGTTTAGGAGTTAAGACGTTTGTACATGAACAGAATAGTATTCCGGGGAAAGCCAATTTAGCTTTACATAAGTATGTTGATCTATATGGGGTAAGTTTTGAAGACTCATTAAAATTCTTTAAAAACTATCCAGCTGTTTTGACAGGAAACCCATGTGGGGAAAAAGCCTTAAAGGAAAAAAGAATTTCAAAAGAAAATTATGGACTCAAAAAAGATAAAAAAAGTGTCTTAATCTTCAGTGGATCTCTCGGAAGTACAGCCATGAATCAACATATGCTTGATTTTTTAAAAAGTATTGAAGATGAACTCTATGAAGTCCTTTATATAACAGGAAAATCATCCTATGAATCATTTAAAGAAAATATTTTTCCTAAAAATGTTCATTTAGTTCCTTATGTTGATCATTTAAGTGGTTTAATGAAAGAGATGGATTTAATTGTATCAAGAGCAGGAGCATCAAGTGTAGCAGAGATTACATCCCTTGGAATACCTACCATTTTTATTCCCAGTCCTTATGTTGCCAATAACCATCAATACTATAATGCTTTAAGTATTGTGAATGCTAAAGCAGGAGAGATGATTGAAGAAGCCAATCTAACAGGAGAAGGATTAAAAATGAAAATACATGATTTATTTTCCCATGAAGAGAAGTTACAAGAGATGAAAAAGAACTTAAAAAAGCTTGCTGTAGATGATTCGGCAACACGTATATATCAAGAGATAACAAAATTAATAAATGAATAAAGAAAAGGAGGATAACAATGAAAACGAAAACTGTAAAAAGACGAAAACTTAATTTTACTCGTATACTTATTGTTATCCTTTGCATCTATTCTGTTGTCTGTTTTGGTTTATATATCTATAAAGAACCTGTAAGACATTTTGAAATAACGGGAAATTCATTTGTGAGTGATGCCCGTATTTTAAGGGAAGCTGGACTTACAAATTATCCCTCTTATGTATCGATTAATCCTAAGAAACTTGCTAAAAAGTTAGAGAGCAATCCATTAATAAAAAAGGCAAAAGTAGTCTATGGCTTATATTTTTATATTCATATTGAAATTGAAGAAAATAAACCTTTATTCCTTCTTAAAGCAACAAATCAAGTTTGTTTAGCTGATGGAACTTTAATTGATTATCAAGATGATTTTATTGGACTTCCCACACTTTTAAATGATACTCCTGAAAAGAATCGTACCTTGCTTGCTAAAAACTTAAGCAAAGTAGACCCGGCAATTCTCTATGCCATTAGTGAAATTGAATATCGACCAAGTCATAATACACAAAATAAGATTATCGATGAGAATCGTTTTCTTCTTTCAATGAATGATAAGAATATGGTATATATTACTGCAAAAAAGGCAACACTTTTGAATAGTTATTTTAAAGTGATTGCCACAAAACAAATTACCGTGAATGGAACATTCTTCTTTGATGGAGATGAAAATAATCATGCCTTTAAAATTGCTAAGAATGAAACGACAACAACAGAAAAGACGGTGGAGTAATGAAAGTAAATTATGATCAATTGATGATGGAAGAAATTGAGTCTTTAAAGGGAGAAAAGAAGAAACTTTTAATGCATAGTTGTTGTGGTCCTTGTTCTACAGCTTGTATTGAAAGATTAAAGCCTTTCTTTGATATTACGGTGATATATTATAATCCCAATATAGAGCCCATGGAGGAATATCTTCATCGTAAAGAAGTACAAAAAGAACTTTTAAGAAAGTTAGAGATTCCCTTTATTGAAAGTGATTATGAAAATGATCTATTTCTAGAAAAGACAAAGTCCCTTGCCTTTGAACCAGAAGGCGGGAAAAGATGCCCTGTTTGTTTTTCCTTAAGATTATCCTATACAGCAAAGATAGCTAAAGAAAGGGATTTTGACTATTTTACAACAACTTTGACTGTATCTCCACATAAGAATAGCCAAATCATTAATCAAATAGGAAAAGAAGTAGAAGAAAAGATTGGTATTCGTTATTTAGTCGCTGATTTTAAGAAAAGAGATGGCTATAAAAGGAGTATTGAATTAGCAAGTGAATATAACTTATATCGCCAAAATTATTGTGGATGCCATTATAGTAGGAGGAATGAATATGAAGAATAAAGGATTTACATTAGTAGAAGTATTAGCTGTTATCTCTATTATTGGTGTTTTAATGGTTGTATTTGTACCTAGTTTATTATCACCATTTTACAAAGCAAAAAATAAAATTAGTGATATGGAAAGAAATCAAATCATTGATGCAGGAAAATTATACTTGGTGGATTTAGATAACAGTGTAATTCCTTATGTATATGAAGAAGAGGAAGATATTGAAATAAATGGTAAAACCTATCACAAGGGGGATGAAATGACAGGGTATGATTTAAGAACTTATATTATTACAAATGATGGTATAAAAGTAGATATCAAAGCATTAGTAAAAAATGGCTATTATGATAAAACTTGTAATTATGAAACGAATCCTCAAAAATGTAAGGTAAAAGATAAGTGTATATTAAAGGTAAAAATCAACGGTGAAAAAGTACAAGATGGAAAGTATTATGTTTCTAATGGATATGAATCAGAGATTATGGAAGGTTGTACAAACTAAACTCTTCAAAAACTTGATGAGTTTTTTATGCTCGACAGATTTCGACAAATTATTCATAAATAATCTGCTATACTAGCCAATTAAAAAAGAAAGAGGAAGGATTTTATCTCTATACAGAATATAGAAATTGAGCAGTATATTAAACGAAATGAAGTGAATAAAGTAGCAAGAAGAATCGAAGAAAATCAAGATGCTTTAACAAACTATTGAATATTGGAAAATTATTGGTTGAAGCACAAGGAGGGAAAAAACGTGCAAAGTATGGAAATGAACTTATTAAGGAAAGGACAGTGGAATTTACAAAGAAGTATGGTAAGGGATATGATAGTACTAACTTAAGAAGATTTCGTTAGTTTTATTTAACTTTTGAGAAGTGCGGTTCACTGGACCACATTTCTTGGACACAAGTAAGAATTTTGTTGCCTATTAAAGAAACATGCAAACGAAATTACTATATTAATCTTTGCATACAGATTTGTAGATGGAATTAATATCAAAGACAATCAAGCCTATATTAATTATAATCCAAGTACATATGCTGTAGATACCTTTGATGGAGATTATCAAAAGTTAGGCTATGTGAATGCAGCAGTAAATGGTTATACAACACATTTGGGATATGATAATACTCATCCTTTAATTTTTTTTCCAACGTCAGTTGGTGGAAAAGAAACAACTCATATGAGCGACTATTATTGGCAAGAAACAGAAAATCGAATAGTTCTTGTCGGTGGTCTATGGTATGATTCTATTCGTTGTGGTTTGTGGAGTTGGAATCTTGGCGAAAACTCTTCTAGTGTGTGGAAAGCGTTCGGTGCTCGACTTCTTCGTTATCGTTAAAAAAAGAAAAATTCCATTTCTTTTTTTTTCTCTCTATAGTATAATAGAAAATAGTTAGAAGGAATGAAGAATGCGCAGTCAATATATAAAATTATTTATCTATAATTATCTCTATTTATTAGGGTTAGAATTTATTTTTAAAATAGCCGTATTAAAAACGTATGATATGGGATTTTTCTATATCCTTCTTTTCAGTTTGCCTATTGCTGTTTTTATTACGTTTATTTCATCCTTATCAAAGAAAAGAAGTATAAACCGTTTTGTAAGTATTCTCCTATGGGTGATTCTTCTCTTTATTGCTGGAGCAGAAGCCGTTTACTATAGCTTTTATAGAACTATCTGTGGTTTTTCTGCCTTAATGTATGGAGGACAAGTGGCTGAATTTGCTGATCAAATTATGATTCATATTAAAGGCAATGCTTTGGTAATTATAACTTATATTTCTTTATGTGTACTTTTAATTGTCTTAAGTGCTACAAAAAGGATTACACATGATCGCTTTGTTTTAAAAGAAACACTTGCTTTATTTATTGGTACTTGGTTTTTAGGAATGACTTCCTTAGAACTTCATATAGAAGATATGGAACCAGCAAAGAATCTTTATTTTAAAACAAATGACTTGATGCAGAGTACGAATACTTTTGGTATGAATTCTGCTGTTTTGTTAGATGCTATTAAATTAGTTGGTCATTTTGAAGAAAGTATTGAACTTCCAAAAGAAACAAGAACATATGAAAAAGAGGAAGCTGTCTTATATAATGTCACGGATATTGACTTTGAAAAACTCATGGAAAACGAAAAAGATAAGACAGTGAAGGGAATGCATGCTTACTTTTTAGGAAGTGAACCTTCTAAACAGAACAAATACACAGGATTATTTGCTGGGAAAAATCTTATTTTTATCGTTGCTGAAGGTTTTTATCCGATTGCGGTAGATGAAGAGATAACGCCAACACTATATAAACTTGTGAATAATGGGTTTGTCTTTAATCATTACTATCAGCCTATTTATAACTGTTCTACTTCAGATGGAGAATTTATCAATTCCTTATCGATTTTACCGGGAGTTGCAACTTGTTCTATGAAATCGACAAGTGATGTCTATCTTCCTTATGCTTTAGGAAATATCATGAAGAATTATGGGTATAAAGCAAATGCGTTTCATGGATGGACTTATACCTATTATGATCGCCATAAGACGATGCCAAATCTTGGTTATACCTATTATGGATATGATCGCTATAGAAGAGGATATAAATATGCATTAAAGAATATCAATGATTCATGGCCTACAAGTGATATTGATGTAATAAATGCCAGTTATCCGATTTACAGTAAAGAAAGTCCTTTTGTCTCTTACTATATGAGTATTTCTGGACATTTACAATACAATTTCTCAGGGGGAAATGCAATGTCTAGTAAGAATAAGGATGTTGTTAAAGATATGAAGGCAAGTGAGACGATTAAAGCCTATATGGCAAGTCAAGTGGAGTTTGATCGTTCATTAAAGATTTTACTTGATAATTTAGAAAAAGATGGTATCTTAGATGACACTGTCATTGTCGTTTCTGCTGATCATTATCCTTATGGACTTACAAATAAAGATATTAGAGGTTATGTCGATTGGATGAAAGATGAAAATTTTGATTTGTATCAGAATAATCTCATTCTTTACAATAGCAAACTTCCTAAAATAGAAGTGGATAAATATACATCAAGTTTAGATGTACTACCAACTCTTCTAAATTTATTTGGAGTTGAATATGATTCACGGCTTTTAATTGGAAGAGATATTTTCTCTGATTCAAAAGATTTAGTTATATTTAACAATAAGTCATGGATTACTGATAAGGGAAGATACAACTATTTAAAGAAAAAATTTGAACCTTTTGAAGGCGTAAGTGTATCTGATGATTATGTAAGTGAAATGAATGAAATCGTAAAGTTAAAATTCCAAATGAGTAAGTTGCTTATCCAAAAAGATTATTATCGCAAAGTGTTAGGAGGAAAATAAATGGGATTATTTCAAAAGTTTAAAGAAAAAATTATTGGCAAAAAGGAAATCGTCGAAGAAATAGCAAAGAAAGATGAACCTATAGAAGAAGTCATTGAAACTTTAAGTGAAAAAGAAAAAGATACGATTATCTATGATAAGGGACTTGAAAAGACGAGGAAAGAATTTGTCTCAGAACTTTCCTTACTTGGAAAAAAATATACGAAAGTAACGGAAGATTATTATGAAGAGCTTGAAAGTCTTTTAATCAAAGCCGATATTGGGGTAAAGACCGTATTTTCCTTTTTAGATCGTTTAAGACATCGTGTAAAACATGAAAATATTACCGATACAGCTTATTTAAATGAAGTGATTGTCGATGAACTTTTTATGATTTATGTAGAAGGGGAGTCATTAACAGATAAAATCAATATGGCAGAGTCAGGACCTACAGTAATTTTAATGGTGGGTGTGAATGGTGTTGGTAAGACGACGACGATTGGAAAACTTGCCCATAAATATCAAACAGAAGGAAAAAAAGTGATGCTTATTGCTGGAGATACCTTTCGGGCAGGTGCAGTACCTCAACTAGAAGAATGGGCGAGTCGAACGGGTTCTTTATTCTATGGAAAAGAAAATACTGATCCTGCAGGCGTAATCTTTGATGGCCTTGTGAAAGCAAAAGAAGAAAATGTCGATATTGTTTTAATTGATACAGCGGGAAGACTACAAAATAAAGTAAATTTAATGAATGAACT
>CAZWKF010000069.1:0-8978 GCA_964634785.1 uncultured Muribaculaceae bacterium | reverse complement strand
TTCTGTTCATTCGGAACCCATTATTGAAGAAGAACCAATAAAAGAAGAGTTAACTAACGAAGATCAAAATTCATTTGATACAGTATTTGGAGATTATGATGAAGAAAAAGAATTAACAGAAATTGACCATGTTCTTGAAGATATTAATGGTATGAAAGAAGAAATAAAGGAACATGATCAACAAGTCAATCTAGAAAAAAGAATTGATCATCAATTAGTAAAAGATATTATTAAAAGAATAAAAGAAGATTCATCCTATACGGAAGCTGCTGAAGCTTCCAAAAAGGAAAAAAGTGAAGAAAACATACCACTTGTTCAATACAATAAAGACTTAGTAAAGAAAATCCTCGATGATTTAAATAATGAAGCATAAAAAGCATTTGAGAATTACTCAGATGCTTTTTTTCATATATAAAAAAGTACATTTTCTGTACTTTTATCCATTTATTTGTTTTGCTACTTCTTCAGCGAAGTTCTCACATCTTTTTTCCATTCCTTCGCCTACTTCATAACGAATCATAGATTTAACTGTTCCACCATGATTCTTAACATAAGTTTCAACATCGATATCGCCATCTTTAACGAATGCTTGATGAATAAGACAATTCTCTTTATAGTATTTTTGAATACGTCCATTTACCATCTTTTCAGCAATATCAGCAGTTTTTCCTTCATTGATAGCTTGTTCCTTTAAGATTGCTTTTTCACGTTCAATAACGTCTTCAGGAACTTCTTCTTTATTTAAATATTCAGGTTTCATAGCTGCTGCTTGCATAGCTACGTCACGAGCAGTTTCTTCATCACTACCTTCAACGACAACTAATACAGCAATTTTACCACCCATATGTAAATAAGCCCCAAAGTGTTCTGTATCACTTTTACTTACAAGCTCTGCTCTTCTAAGAGATAGCTTTTCACCAATTTTAGCCGTTTTAGAGACAATATACTCACTTACGCTTTGTCCTTCAACTTCTAAAGCATTGATTTCTTCTAAAGTCTTGGCATCACTCTTTAAAATAGATTCACCAATTTTTTCAATCATTTCCACAAATTCTGCATTCTTTGTAACAAAATCTGTTTCACAGTTGACCTCTAAGATAACCGCTTTATTTCCATCAGTAAAGATATTGGCAAGGCCTTCAGCTGCAATACGACTTGCTTTTTTAGCAGCTTTGGCAATCCCTTTTTCCCTTAACCAATCTTGAGCAGCAGTCAAATCACCATTGCATTCAGTTAATGCCTTTTTGCAGTCCATCATTCCTGCACCTGTAATATTTCTTAATTCATTTACTTCTTTTGCAGTAATCATTTCTCATTCTCCTTAACTAAGTGATGAAATTAATTCATCTTTTTTCATTGTAGAATAACCTTTAACCCCTGCTTCTTTTGCCATTGCTCTTAAATCGGCAACTGTCATACCATCTAATCCTTTAGGTTCGTCTTTTGTCTCTTCTTCTAAAATGCTTTCTTCTTGATCTTCTTTAACAGAAGTTTTTTCCTCTTCCACTGCTTTTTTAACTTCTTTTGTCTCTTTCTTTATTGCTTTTTCATCTTCTGTAACGTAATCTACGATTTCTAATCCTTTTGCTTCACAAATAGCATTTGTTAAAACACCTAAAACAACTTTTACACTTCTAACAGCATCGTCATTTCCAGGAATTACATAGTCTACATCATCTGGATCACAGTTTGTATCAACAAGACCAAATACGGGTATATTTAACTTACGTGCTTCACGAATCGCATTCATTTCCTTCTTAGGATCAACGATAATCAATGCATTTGGAAGTTTATCCATTGCACGAATACCACATAATACGCGATTTAATTTATCATATTCTTTCTTAAGTCCGATAACTTCCTTCTTAGGTAATACATCAAACATACCATTTGCTTCCATTTGTTCAATTTCTTCAAGACGTTTGATTCTTCTACGAATTGTTCTAAAATTCGTTAATGTTCCACCTAACCATCTCTCTGTTACATAGAAAGACTCAGAACGTGTAGCTTCTTCAATAGAGGCTTCAACAGCTTGCTTTTTCGTTCCTACAAAAAGGAATGAACCTCCATTTTCAGCAATCTCTTTTACCTTTGCATAAGCATTTTCAATACATGCTTTTGTCTTTTCAAGATCGATAATATAAATATCATCTCTTGATGTATAGATGTATTCCTTCATCTTAGGATTCCATCTTTTTGTTTGATGTCCAAAATGAACACCAGCTTCAAGTAAGTATGACATACTTACTACTTTGTTTTCTTCCATTTTTCTCACTCTCTTTCGTTATACTTCCAAATGCCTCACTACTCTCCAACCCAAGGGTCACTAGGAAAGCATATATGCATTTGTGTTTATTTGGTATGAAAACCATGTATACTATATCAAAAATACCTTATATTATCAATAGTTTCTCTACTATTTTATGTATTTTTTTAAGTTTTAGAAATTAAAAAAGAAGGCCTATCCATTCTATCAAAAATAAAAATCTTCACTACTCATTAGCAAAGATTTTTTAATAATCATTATTTTTCATAATTAACGACGATATTCTCATTTTGTACAGTTGCATTTAATTCTTTAACACGATTGCTCCATACACTAAAGACAATGACAATACTCAAAAAAAACAAAATCACCCCTTTATACTCAATAAGTAACTTTTGCATAAGCCTCACTCCTTTCACAGTACAAATGTATCATATTCAAACAATTGTTTCAATAGTTTTTTTTAAAAAATGTCTAATTAAACATTTGTTTGACATTCGAACAAAAATTTGTTATGATGAATCTAGGAGGATATAAAGATGAAAAAAGATTTAACGAAAAAACAAGAAGAAACACTTACCTTTATCAAAAAGTTCATGGTTAAACATGGTTTCCCACCTTCAGTAAGAGAAATCTGTGCTGGTATGGGGCTATCAAGTCCAGCAACGGCACACACCCATTTAAGGGAACTAGAAAATAAAGGATTTATTCGCAAACAAAATTCTAAATTTAGGACAATCGAATTACTTGTAGATAATGAATACAAGGAAAAGGAAGCAGAAGACGTCGTCTCTGTTCCCCTACTTGGAAAAGTCGCTTGTGGTAATCCCATTGAGGCCATTGAAAATCCAAATGAATTCTTTACATTACCTGCTAGTTTAATTCCAGCTAGAGAATCGGTATTTACTTTGAAATGTTCAGGGGATTCGATGATTAATGTAGGAATTTATGATAAAGATATTGTCATTGTACAAAAACAGAATACAGCACATAATGGTGATATCGTCGTTGCCATGACAGAAGATAACGATGTAACACTAAAGACATTTTATAAAGAGAATGGTCATATTCGTTTACAACCAGAAAATGACGAACTTACACCTATTATCTTAAATAATTGTACAATTCTTGGTGTTGCTATTGGTATCTATCGTAAATTAAAGTAGAAAGAAACATAAAAAAAGTGGAAAAAACTTCCACTTTTTTTATCGTATAAAAGTCATTGCAATGAGGAAAGCAATAAGTAAGACCGTAACAATGCAGCCATTGATTGTATCACTCTTGTTATTTTTACCTGGCACTCCTACCATCATTCCCGAAAATAAACCACCTACAAGGCCTCCTATATGCCCAAAGTTATCGACATATGGAAGTGTAAAGCCAATAAATAAGTTAATTAAAATCACAGGAACCACTTGGCTAGTTACAACACTTCCTAAATAGAGACGATAATGATATCCAAAATAGAGGATAGCCCCCATCAGACCGAAAATAGCGCCTGATGCTCCAACAGAAGTAATATAAGGTCCCCCTATTACACCACTTAATAAAGATGAGGTAATAATACTGATAAAATAAATGATGGTAAACCTCTTTCTTCCTAACACCTGTTCTAATTGATTTCCTATTATATATAAAGAATACATATTACAGAAAATATGAAGAATTCCATTATGGAAGAAAGCCGATGTCAATACTCTCCACCATTCTCCAGCCTTTACAGCTCCGATATTCATAGAAAATAGATTCATATCAAGAATTCCTACAATACTTAATAAATAGATAATAATGTTGATGATAATAAGCGCATAAGTAATAACTACACTCTTCTTTTTAAATATTTGTTCAAAGATACGATTTTTTTCCTCTGTTTTTTGATTAATATCATTCGTAATATTGATAAAGAAATCCATCTCATCCTCTGCTGGAATTATATCTTCTTTTAATTCCGGAAAAGTCTTGGTAATGGAACTATCCTTATTTAATTCACTTACATCTGTAATCGTACATAGTTCCATTTGCTTATCATTTGATTCCAAACGAACATTTTCTCCTACATTAAGTAAAATATTTAATGCACGACAATTGAGAGAAAATGTTTTCTTTTTAATCTGTTTAATCACAGTTTTCGCTTTAAACATATCAAAATCCAATTGTTCATTATTATGAATATAATTATTGCTAATACGAATAACAGCATATTTACTTTCTATATTTTCAAGCCATATTTCATTTTCAAGTCCATTAACAATAACAGGTTGGTAATTCTCTTTTGTTACAAAGTAATGAACTAAGCGCATTGTTATTTCATCTGTACTTGGCATATTTAAACTTTTCATCGATCTTTCTCCTTCCAAATTATTGTATAACAAGTCCTCGTTTATTTCAACTCAAGATTTTCAAGTGTCTGTTTAAACTCTTCTGGCAAATCTACTTCAAAATGCATTTTTTCTCCTGTAATAGGATGAAGAAAATCAATTTTAGATGAATGTAAATATTGGCCAAAAGACGTACAGACATCATTTGTATAAACTGGATCATTAAATATAGGATATCCAATATATTCCATATGGACACGTATCTGATGAGTTCTTCCTGTTTCCAATTCTAAAGATACTAAAGTATACTTTTGGAAGCATTTTAAAACTCTTAAATGCGTAATGGCCTCTTTACTATTTTCACTCGTTACAGCCATCTTCTTGCGGTTTATCCTATCTCTTCCTATTGGTGCATCAATCGTTGCTGTATCACTTAAGAATTCTCCCTTCAAAAGGGCAATATAAGTTCTTTTAATTTCGTGTTTAGCAAGCATTTCTGCTAATTTTTCATGGGCTTTATTATTCTTGGCAACAAGCATAAGCCCAGAGGTATCTTTATCGATTCTATGGACAATACCTGGTCTAACTTCACCATTTGTACTCGAAAGATTATTCGTATAGTAAAGAAGAGCATTCACTAAAGTTCCATGTGTATTTCCATTTCCTGGGTGTACAACCATTCCACTTGGTTTATTGATTACCATTAGATCATCATCTTCATAGACAATATCTAAGGGAATATTTTCTGGCTTTATATCTTCCTCTTCAAAGAATCCTTCTTGAACGATAATCAAATCTCCTTCTTTTACTACATAATTCGCCTTTATTGCTTTTCCATTCACTAAGATAAATCCTGCCTCAATCATCTTCGCGATACTACTTCTCGATTCTTCTAAATATTCCGTCAAATATTTATCGATTCTTACGGACGACTCTTCGACTTTTATTTCCATTTTTAGCACTTCCTTTTATTGTAATCACAAATAAGAGAATAACCCCTACTACAATGGCCATATCGGCGATATTAAATACAGGAAAAGCATAGTTGAGAATGGTTATATCGATAAAATCACGAACAAACCCATAAAAAATTCGATCACAAAAGTTTCCCAAAATACCACCAATTAAGATTCCAAAAGCCAAATCACTCTTATGATTTTCTTCATAAGAATACATTAAATTAAAAACAAGTAGAAGTAATACAATAGTAATCAAGATTAAAAAAGTCTGTTGTCCTTTAAATACACCCCATGCAGCTCCTGTATTTTGATAATAATTTAAACTAAAAAGATTTTTAATAATATTGCAATGTACATTATATGTATCAATAATAAGTTTTGTCACTTGATCTAAGATTAAGATAACGCTTGCAATTCCTAATTTTCTCTTATTCATGTCAAACACCTCTTCAATTATATCGTACTTAGTGCAAATCTACAAGTATTACATCTTCTCCTATTTTAACGATTTGTGAAAGTTTTATACTGGTTTCATTATTATAAATATTTAATTTTTTTAAAAGTTTTTTAGGTTCTACTACAAAATAATTAATCATTCCATTTTCCAATATATCCATATCAATGATACGTCCAATATTTCGCCCATCATTTTGATTAATTACTTCTTTCATTTGTAAGTCACTTATTCGCATACATTTCACCATTAAATTTTATGCTTTATTCTACAAAAAAACACCTTTAAAAAGGCATTTTCATATTCCCTGAACTCAATTGTTTCATCATTTTCTTCATCTCTTCAAACTGTTTAAGAAGACGATTGATCTCTTCTACACTTCTTCCACAACCTTTGGAAATACGAAGTTTACGGGTATTTTTAATGACTTCTGGATGCTTTCTTTCATAAGGTGTCATGGAAAGAATAATCGCTTCTACATGAGCCATATCTTTAGGATCAATATTGACATTCCCAAGTCCCATCTTGCGAGCCCCTGGTATCATCTTAAGGAGATTTTCTAATGGACCTAATTTTCTTATCTGTTTTAAATTACTCAAAAAATCCTCTAAGTCATAATCTCCTTTTTTCATCTTACGTGCTAAGTCTGTTGCATCTTCTTCAGAAATCACACCTTCTACTTTTTCTGCTATCGATAAAATATCTCCCATATCTAGAATTCTTTCAGCCATTCTCTCGGGATAAAATTCTGATAATCCATCCAATTTTTCTGAATCTCCGATAAACTTAATCGGCACATGGGTCAAATGACGAACCGATAAAGCTACACCACCTTTGGTATTTCCATCCATCTTAGTAAGAATGGCACCCGTCAAATGTAAGGCATCATGAAAGCCATTAATAACATTGATGGCATCTTGTCCCATCATAGCATCAATCACAAGTAAAACTTCATGTGGATGAACCGTATTTTCAATTTCCACAAGTTCATTCATTAAAGTTTCATCGATATGTAATCGTCCTGCAGTATCGATGAGAATAAAATCATGATGATTCTCTTTAGCATATAAAAGAGCTTCTTCCACGATTTGTAATGGTTTTGTTTTTCCCTTTTCAAAAACAGGAATATTAAGACTCGCCCCAATCTCCTTTAATTGGTCAATAGCTGCTGGTCTATAGACATCACAGGCAACTAAAAGAGGATTCTTCTTATTCTTCTTTCTTACCAAATTGGCAATTTTTCCACTCGTTGTTGTCTTTCCACTTCCCTGAAGACCAACCATCATCACAATCGTTGGATTTTTAGAAACTTCTAATGGAACATAATCACTTCCAAGTAAAGAGACCAATTCATCTTTAACAAGTTTGATAAAAAGTTCTTCTGGCTTTAAGGTCTTTTCTACTTCTAAACCTAATGCTTTTTCTTTTACATTGCGGACAAATTCTTTAACCACTTCGTAATTGACATCTGCTTCTAATAAAGCTGTGCGAATTTCCCGCATAGCATCACTGATGTTTTCTTCAGTTATTCTTCCCATTCCTTTGATATTTTTAATCGCATTACTTAAGCGATCTCCCATATATTCAAACATAGTTCATTCTCCTATTCATATATAATACAATAATAAATTGTCGGTAATCCAGCAACTCCCTTTTCTTTATTAATAAGACCTATTCCCACATAGTGAATATTCTTATTTTTTGTAATATCTGTCTGATCTTTCGTATGTGAAAACAAATTGTTCGCAGCATCCTTAACTGCCAATTGATTTGATCTCCTTCGGTAATTTGAATATCCTCTCAAAAGTTGTTTAGCAGCATTTTCATGTTCACTATACCAAGTTTCAACAGCCTCAAAAGCAACCTCTCTTAAATCAACCGCAACTTCAAGGGCATGTAATCCATTTTTTCTTCTTTCTTCATTAATCAGTCTTACAATTTCCCATATTTCATCATTTAAAGCATCCGTATAATCAAAATTTTCAGTGGTTGTCATTCTTTTTGTTGTTATTTCTTCTGTAGACGTTTTTCTTGTTGCCGTCGTTCTTTTCTTCGTAGTCGTTTGCGTTGTTTTTCTCTTTTCTGTAGAAGAAACACTCGTACTTGTCTTTATACTCGTACTTGTCGTAGGAATTGAAGAAAGTGACGTATTTTCTTCTTCTGTTCTACTTGAGGATACCTGAATACTCGTACGGCTTGTCTTTTCTTTTTTGGCATTATAGTTATTTTCATCTAATAAAGCCGTTGTTACAATAGCTCCAATACCAAGAAGAAAAAGAATAATAATAAAATAGATAATATTCACTTTTGTTCGAACTCGCATTTTATCCCTTCTTACCCTTCCATTATAACAAAGATTAGAAGAAGAAAAAAGAGTTCTTTAACGAAGTTTCTTCTCTTTCCCTTTTTTATCTGACGAATAAGAATCTTCTAATGCCTTACCAAGTTTGGCAATATATAAATCAATCAACTCCATATTTTTTTCTTCTAAAGCCATTTCATCTCTTGCTCTCATTATAGAATTTATTAATTCTTTTTTAAATTCATCTAATACAGTTTCCAACTCTTCCCGAAGTCCTTTTTTATCTTCTATCTTTAATCTTTTGTTTTCAGGATTATCAATCTCTTCTTGACTGCATTCAAAAGACATTTGATCCATTGTGGTTAAATTTTCTTTTTGATGCTCAAATATTTCTCTTAGATATTCTTCCATCCAAGGAGCTGCATGATAGGAAGTTTGATAAAATTCCGTTTTTTTAACAATTCCTTCTTTTAAAACTTTTTGAATTATAGCTGCTTGTTTAATTGAAAAAGATTTTTTTATAAAAGTAAAATACTCTTTTTGATCCCATAAACTATTATTTCCTTCATAAATTAAGCAATGAAGGAATAAAACGGGAATTTTCTCATTATAAAATAATTGACAATCAAGCATAGCTACCTTTTCATGGACTTCTAATTTATAATCAGGAGGAAGATAG
>CAZWKF010000068.1:5602-9000 GCA_964634785.1 uncultured Muribaculaceae bacterium | reverse complement strand
AATTCTGGGATGGAGAGATTTTACTTTTTTAAAACTGTCAAAGATGGGATTATATCATGGATCTTTAAAACTTTTTTTAAAAGTTATAATCAGCTAAGAGTAATTTCACTTTTTTATGTGTATATAGTAAGTAGGATCACATATTTTGTAGTTGCCATTTCTCAAGGGGTTTTGAAATTTTTTTCTTAATTTCATGAAAAATGATGATGATTATGAAGAAAGATTTTTTAATCTTTATTCTTATCATTATTATCTTACGCTTATTAGAATTAATGGCATAAGAAAACTGCCGTAGAGGCAGCTATCAAAACTTGGCGCTCACGAATGTGTGCTCCACTTTTATTTTATGATATTTTATATTATTTTACAACCACTTTATACACACTTTTACTGTAAAGAAAAATCAATTAACTCAACAAATCTTCTACCCATAGAATAGCTTCTTCAATTAAATTTTTCTCTCTTTTTTCTTCAATCAATTGATTCACAAGATTAACATCATCCGTAATAATATTGTCTACTCCCAATTCTATCATTTTATAAATATTCTCACTCGTATTTACCGTCCATACATGTAATCTTTTTCCTCTTTTATGAATCGCATCTACAATAGTCTGATTGATATTAGATGCTTCCATACTGAAAAAGTCAATGTCTTCTAACGAAATATAATCTCCAAAAGCAAAAGGCATTATATACCCCGTTTTTATTCTATCATCTAGTTGTTTCACCGTTTTTAATACTTCATATACTTGACTTGATATGACACAATCTCTTTCTAAATCATACTTTTTTATCAGTTCAACTACAGTAAGTTCAAAATTAGTTTCATTACCAGAAGGTTTCATTTCAATATTCAATTTCATTTTATTCTCTTTTGCCCATTTTAAAACATCTTCTAATAAAGGTATTCTTTCTCCTCTAAATTCTTCACCAAAAAGAATACCCACATCTAAATCTTTAATTTCATCATAAGTCACTTGCCAAATCTTTTTCTTAACCCCTGTCGTCCTTTTCAAACTACTATCATGCATGACAATAATTTTGCCATCTTGAGTTGCATGAACATCCAATTCAATCCAATCTGGATCCAACTCTTTTGCTTTCTTAAAAGCAAGCATCGTATTTTCTGGATACATTTTTGAATCTCCGCGATGTGCAGTAACCTCCATTTTATCATTACTCATAATAAAAAGTTCTAGATTACCTACCATTACTTCATAAGTAAAAAGAGTTCCTAAAAGAAAACTGGCACAAAAGAAGAGACGTTTAAAGTACTTTTCTCTTTTTGTCTCTATTTGTTCCTTATTTATAAAAGAAACGGGGACAATCATCTCTCCTTGTTTTTCCTTATGGCGATAATATAAAGAAGAGACAATCGCATAACTAATAGGTGCTGAAAGAAGCAAATAAAGACAGAAAAGAAGTGCTAAAAAAAGCCAAACAATGGTAATAAAAGCACTCTCTATGAGTAAAAATTGTTCTAAAACAAAATGAATTCCCACTAAAAGAGCAAGCCCTATGCCAAGTAATAAACAGAAGACAATAAAAACAAAAAACTGCATACCTAAAATAGAAAGACAATCCATAATATGGTAATGTTTTCCCAAAGCTTTACTCCTCTTTCTCGCTTCTTTAAAATTACAATCTTCCAGTACATAATAATGCAAAGCATAAAGCCATTTTAATAATAAATAAAGAAAAAGACCTATACCTATTAAAAGAATGAAAATAAGTATTGTATGTGCATTTATATATTCTAAAATGAATTCTGGAATACGTAAAGTACCTAAAAAACTAGTTGTTAGACCTAAATTAAAAAGGGGAATTAAAAAAAGGACTAGAAAACCGATAAGAAGATTAGGAAGAGAAAAAACTTTTAAAGACTTTTTAAATGAAAGAACCAGAATATCCTTTAAAACGACTTTCTTATTTTGTCTTGATGCATCAAGTAAAAGAAGAATCGTACTGATATCAAACACGGCATAAAACGTCAAAAGTAGAAACAGTAAAAAAGCAAGTGGCCAAACAAAAGGTTCACTTAAAAAAGACAAAAAATTTTCTACAGTTAAATAAGAATAACCAACAGCACTTAAAAGTGAATTCATCATTTCATGAAAAAGAGGAGAAAAAAAGGCTAATGTAAGTAACTTAAAAATAAGTTCAAATTGTAAAATAATTTTAAAATTTGGAAACAATAACTGTTTCACCTGTTTTAACATTTTATCACCTCTTTTTTGATTACTCTCCTACTATATCACATTTTATGAGAAAAGCAATTTATCTTTCTATTTATATATGAAAAAAAGAAGACAATAATGAATGCAATCCTAATCTTCCTTTTTACTTCTTTCTACTAACTCTTTTACTTTTCTAAAATGATGGTTAATACCTGATTTTGAAATCTTTATATCCGTCTCTAAAGAGATAATTTCGGCCAGTTCATTCATCGTTGTTTCAGGATACTTTAGTCGATATTCCATCACCAATTGAATCTTTTCATCTAATAAATCCATTAAATCATGTTCTTTTAGATATTCGATATTTTGAATCTGCTCAGCACAAGTCTTCATTGATTTTTCCACATTCGCTTGTTCACAGTTGTTTAAACGATTGACCATATTCTTATGATCTCGATAAATACGAATATCTTCATAGTAAAATAAGGCATTCACAGCTCCTAATAGTTTAATAAAGTCACTGATCTCCTCACTTGATTTAATATAAACCATATACCCTTTTTCTCTTTTTAATACTTTTGAGGAAAAATGAAGCGACTGTAGCAGTTTGTTAGCAAGTTCAGCTAAATCAGCATGGTCAATAAGTAATTCTAGATGATATTTACTCTTTTTAGGATCGTTGATAGACCCACTTACTAAGAATATTCCCTTTAAATAAGAAGCTTTTTCTTCATCAGAATACTCCATTATTTGATTTTTTGTTCTTTCAACGTCCATTCTTATTTCCTCTATTGCATGATGTATTACTAGAATATACATGGTTTTAACAGCAAAACGCTTTAAAGTACGAATCGTTAGAGAAATCTCCACTTTATAAAGTCTTTTTAATAAGTTATACATTCTTCTAGCAACAGAGGCATTTTCAATATATAAAGTGATATTATCTGGATAAATAACCGTACTATATTTAATATAGGCACAGACTTCCGCTAAAGACTCTGGTCTTAATGTTTCAATTTTTGTAATTTCTTCTTTGATTTGGGTTGTAAAAGATGCCATAAAGCATCACCTCACTTAAAGCTTATTATAGCATAATTTTAAAAAGAAAAAGCCACCATTTAAAGTGACTTAACTAATTTGAATGTAATTGATATTTAATTTAAATTGATATTCGATCTCTTCGGGTAAGTTTTCTCCCTCTAAATATTCAACACGAAC
>CAZWKF010000068.1:0-5502 GCA_964634785.1 uncultured Muribaculaceae bacterium | reverse complement strand
GAACTATTTGTTTGTCTCGTATCAGGAAGAGCTAAAGACGGTTCTGATTCATAAAGTGCATAGCCAACACTTAGTATCGTTATGGCAACTCCTAAGACAATAATAGAAATATTTTGGATTTTTTTCATTACGAAGACCCTTCTTTCATATCGTTATATATTCTACAAGTATTATAGTATACGGAAGAAAAATATTCAACATCTTTTTAGTCTTCAGAGCTAAAAATCCATTCAAGAATGTTCTTTTTAATTTCATAGTATTCTTCCTCTTCAAATTGCATATTGGCAATACAATATTTTTTGGAGGCAATATGGGAACAGAACATGCACTCATATAGATTAAAGCAATCTTGAATAAAAAAGGAGTTACTTATTTTATTTGAACAAATAACATTATAACTATTACTACAATTGCTCGAATCATCTGTTCTTATACAGTAGGCACAAGACCCCGATCTTTGAGAGGCAAGTAAAAACTCAGAATGTCCACAAGAGTCACAGTAGACAATATTTTTAGAATCGGCACATCCCGTACTATGATAGACACTTTCACATCGATAAATTGTATCACTCTTTAAAACATTTAAAGAATCATACACTCTCTCCGTTGTCATGAAATTCACGGTATCCCAAATTTCAATGAGTTCTTCCAAATTGTTCATCTCTTTTTTAGGAAGCATCCACCCCTTTTCAGCATCTCTTTTTTCCATATTCTCTTGAGTAATAAACTGTCCACTGTGAATTGAATCTGCCCATGTTGTCTCTCCTGTTATAGAATCTTTCACTTCTTTGGGAAGTTTAATATCAAAGGCAAACCTTTTTAATAAAGTATCCAATGAATAAGGATTTTCTTGATCAAATACACCTTTAAATATCTTATTAACAATTTCTAATGCTACCTCATCATTCATCTAAATTTACCTTCTTACTTGTCGAATTGGCACGCAAAATATCATGCATTTTAATCTTTTTACTAAATGTAAAAATTTTCTTTTTCACATCATTTGGTTTTACATTTACGGTCACTTTTCCTCTTTTCTTTGCTTTTCTTGGAAATGATTTTACATCACTCGTTACTCCTTTAAAAGCGGATAGCAATTTTCCATCATGCTCGATTCGGATTAGACATTCACGATTATTTAGATTGGTGAGCATACTCTCTTTATTCTCTACAGTGTCTTGTAAGGGAATCTTCATAGGTAAAAATTCAGAAAAGAGATGAGCATCTACTTTGGATAATCGAAAAAGGAAATAGTGAATAACATTGGCGAATATAGCAGTTTTAATATCATCCGTTATTTGATTAAAGTATTGCCCCGCTAAAATTAGGGATACATTGTATTTGCGAGCTTCTGATAAAAAACGCGTAAGAATAGGATTTTCAAGTATTGCTACTTCATCAATAATAAAAAGAATATGTTTAGTCAGTTCTCTTCTTTGAGCTATGGTAAATAACTGTTGCATAATAAAACCAGAGATAGTCTTTGTTACTTTATCGCCTAATTGAACGCGATCAAGAGAAAACAGAGTAAAAAAGTTGTTTTCAATCATCTCTTTTAATGAAGGCATTTCTTCATCATCTTTGGAGAATACGGGAATCATTTCCATCTCATCGATAAAGGCAATAATAGGTGAAATCGCTTCACTATAGGATTTTGTCTTTATTTCATTAAAATCCGATAGGAAAAAATCAAGTACACTAGAGGGAAGTTTAAACTTTAACCTTTTAATCACTTCATTACGGTATTCTAAATCTAAAAGGACTTTTCGCAAATGGGAGAAGTTAAAGGTCCCTTCAATTAAAAGAAGATAAATACAATGTCTTAGGACTCTTTCTAATTTTGAATTGTATTGATGTGCCAAAAGGTTTTTGAATAATTCAAGCATTAACTCTGTCGATATAATGACATCTTCTTCATTACTTTTAAATAAATCGATGCTCTCTTCCCTATCTTTAAAGTCAATGACACGCCCCAATCCCCCAATATCAGTTTCCAAAGAAGCATGAGGATCAATTAAGACAATTTGATATTGTTCTCGCAAGATGGGATTTTGATAAATTTGCTCTATAAGTAAGCTTATGAATTTGGATTTTCCTGAACCTGAAGAGCCAAAGATAACAGAATGCCGTCCAAGAGGAAAATCAGTTGCACTAAGATAACATGTTTCATTTAAATAAGGAAAAGGGTCTACTGTAAATAAAGAGAATTCTCTCTTTTTACTGATGAAAGGTAGTAAATTTTTGATTTCTAAATATTTAGGAATACTCTTATAAAAAAAGCGTTTATTTCCTTCAAAATCTACTGATAAAATCTTTTCTGGTAAGACAAAAGGAAGAGTATATCTTTTCTGTTTTCCACATTCTTTAGTCATAATTAATGCTTTTACTACTCGCTTTTCTTGTGAAAGCGGATAAAAGTTAATTCTTAAATAATCAAAAGTACTTTTCTTCTTTATTTCAAATTCATTGATAAAATCAACCAGATTCCATGACCATTTAAAATTTAAATATCTTCTATTTCCCCTTTTAAATAAAGTTAACTTCTCTGCTTTTTTAAAGACAAAAGAAGATAAGCCATTAATGGTTGCTGGCAAAGAGTTGCCTGTTTCAATAAAATATCGAATCAAACCATTATCATACGTTATGATAATTTGCCATTTTTTTAAAAATCCTTGATATTTATTCATTATTTGAATTAATTCTTGCCATTCTTCTTCCGAAACTTTTTTCTTAGCTAAATAGATTTCTGAAAATTCCCCCATACGTCATAACCTCATTTTTAGTATAGAAAAGAACGGTTTAAAAAAACTGACTTTTTGCTAATCAATTTTGTCAGTTTAATAAATAGCTACTAAAAAATCAGTTATCTCATCATGATAATATTCAAGCTCTGGCAGTTCTTTTAAATTGTATTTGCATGAAGGTAAAAATTCGCGATAGAATTTCTGTGATACTTCTTGGATTTCTTTTGCATTCTGGGAAGGGATACGAAACCTCAACCATTTGCTTGCGGGAAAAGAAATTGTTTCAAAATCTGAATGATTCTTTGTATATAAACAATAATACTTTTGACATTCTTCATGGCCTTCATTATAAGTAATCATTCCATACTCGATTTCTCCACATACAGCCTTATATTTATCTTCCATTTTATCAAAGAAAAGCGGAGCTGTTTTAGGAATACTGTGATTATCTGTTTGTATACCTACTCCATACAACTTCATTTTATCTAAATGAATAATTTCATAATCAAGATCTTCTGTTATTTTAATGTTCTCATCAAAAAGAATACGAGGAAAGTTTTTAAGTTTTGTTCTTTTATTAACAGCACTTGGCTTTATTCCGTGAAATTTTTCAAAAGCTCTTGAGAAAGAAGTTGCATTATTGTACTGATATTTTATTGCCAAATCAATCACTTTATCATGACTTATACATAAATCAAATCCCGCATTGGATAATCTTCTCTTGCGAATATATTCAGATAAACTAATACCTGCAATCATAGTAAAAATCCTCTGCAAAGTATAGACATTAACACCTAATATCTTAGCTAAATCTTCATATTGAATTTTTTCTTCTAAGTGGCTGTCAATAAAAGCTGTAATTTCATTTAAACATTTATAAATATTCATAAGACAACACCTAAAGGGTATTATAACAGAAAATGTTGAAAAAGCATCCTTTTTATAATACAAAAATATTAAGTTCCATAAAAAAACTTTAATTTAAGAAAATATGTAAGATTATAAAGTTATTTTTCTGTTAATAAAATGCTACTTGGCAAGTAATGTTAACACACAAGAAAGATTAGCTTGTTAAAGAAAAGTTTTTATGTTATGATGAATGTGTCAAGGAAACTTGCATAAAATAAAAAAGGATACATTTGATTGGTAGAATCAAATGCAATCCCTTATGGATGGCATCTGAAATCAACTAATGTTGAAATCAGATGCTTTTGCTATTTTAGAAGTAAAATAATCACGACTAAGAAAATTAAACAATAAAAAAAGCTATATAAATTATTTCACTATAGCTTTTATAAAATATCCTTTAATTCTTTTTTTACACTTTTAAGAGCATTAATTAAATCAGGATTGTATTTGCTGCTATCAACATCTGTAATGCCTTTTAATACTGTATTAAAATTTTTCTCTTTCGCATGTGTAACGATACGAACTAAAAGATTCGTAATTTGAGCTTCTATTGGTATAGCATTCCCTTTTACATTATTTGGACTTCCTGTTCCATTGAATAATTCAAAACTATACGTCACAATATTCTTCCCGATAGATAATTCATAGGCATCCTCAATAAATGTCTCTAAGATTAAATTAGCATTTAGAATCTCTTCTTTAATCGTTGTAGACATAACAATCGCATCATTTGGCATAGCAATGGCACCTATATTATAATAAGGAATCATTTTGACTAAGGCCTCAATAAATGGATTTGTAATATTATAATTTACATTCTCTTTAGCTATTTCATTAGCTAGTATATAAGCCATTTTTTGAAGTTTAACAGAATCTGGACTATTTACAATATTTCCAACTACTTTAGCAAGTAAGCCTTTTAGCGCATCCACTTGGGTACTTTCTACATGTTTTAACTCTTCTGTCTGTTTTGTTACCACCTCTTGCAAATCATTACTTGATAAATACAAACCAATAATCTTTGTAATACGTCTTTTAATATTGTCTGTATTAAATGGTTTTTCTAGCATATCGACAATATCATATTCATATACTCGCTTACGTGTCTGTTTTGTCTCATCGCCACTGATGATAGCAACTGGTAAACGATTAAAAAGGTTATTTGCCTTAAAATAATCTAAAACGACAAATCCATCAGAAACAGGCATCATCAAATCAAGAAGAACACCTACTATTTTTTCACGAGCATTAAAAGAATCTTGGTAATTATCGCGAATAATTTGAATAGCCTCATCGCCATTTTTCGCCATCACAATATTAAAGCTATCTTCAAATATTCTCTTTAGAGAATTCCTAATAATTGAAGAATCATCGACAATAAGCAAAGAAGGTTTACAATAAGCAGCATTTCCCGCTACTTTTGTCATAATCGCTTGATTTAATTCAGGATGATCAATACTTACACGATTAAAGACAGAATTAATATAGGCTCTTGTCTCTTTGGATACGGCATTTTGTGAAGATTGTTCAAGTAGACTATTAATTTTAAAGATGGCATCACTGATGCTTTCATTCTCATCACGAATACGTGTTTTATAATCATGAATTTGACTTTCCAATTTAGAAGCTGTAACTTCGCTATCGACAAGACGTTCATTGATATCTTCACTCATCATAAAAATGAGTTTCTTTCCTTCAAAAGGAAGATAGTTAATAATATTAACATAGAAACGATATTCGCCACTCTCACAAAGTTTACGATATTTTACCTTGGTTTCATTATTTCCCTTTTGGGCTTCACTTTCTAACTTATTTAATGATAAGGCTTCAAAATAAGCATTAATGTCTG
>CAZWKF010000067.1:0-9047 GCA_964634785.1 uncultured Muribaculaceae bacterium | reverse complement strand
TATTCATATTATTTAGTAAGGAAATAAAGCGATTTAATGAAATAATAACATTAGAATTAACAAGATAAATTTTATCGTTATTATTATATAAATAAGCAATTATTATTGAAGATGAATTACTGGCGATAATCTTATGTGGTTCAGTTACACTCAAATTAGTTTTATCAAACTTAATTAAGTGTCCATCAATATATTTTATTTCCAAATTAGCAAAACTTCCTTTAATTTTTAGTTTTTTCTTAATCTCACAAGGAAACTCTAATTGTTCTATGGTCGTTTTCATAAATCTTCATCAACTCCTTTATATATGAAAAAAGCCCATATATTATCAAATATACAGACTTGTTTTATATAAAAGAAAACTCGCCAACTATTTCTAGTGTGCGAGTATTAACCTCAATGGAGCAAGTGAGGAGAATCGAACTCCCGTCTCAACCTTGGCAAGGTCGCATTCTAGCCGTTGAACCACACCTGCATTGCATTAATAATATAACAAAAATGCTACATTATTGCAATATGTTTTTTTATTTTTCTAGTTTTTTTAGAAGACTCATAAATTCCTCTTGAATTTTCTTTAACTCATGAGCTGTCGTACCTTCAAATCGCAAAGTCAAATTAGGTCCTGTATTACTAGCGCGAACTAAGGCCCATGCATTTTCCTTACGAATTTTAAGTCCATCAATCATCGTATAACTATACTTTTTTTTATCACAGTATTTTTTTACTTCATCGACTATCTTAAACTTAATTTCATCTTTTGTTCCTATCTTGATTTCACCCGTATTATAATACTTATTTAATCCACTTACTATTTCATGAAGAGACTTCTTTTCTTTCGTTAAATATTCCTGTACTCTTAGGCCAACATAGATTCCATCATCATACCCGAGATGGCGATCCATAAAGAAGAAATGATTCGAATATCCCCCACCAAAAGGAATCTTATTATCTAACATAATCGTTTCCTCTTTGGCACTTGATGCCGTTGCTTCATAAATTTTTCCGCTCAATTTCTTAACTTCATCTTCCACAACTTTAGAGCATTTAACATCGACTAACACTGTTTTATTTTTAACATTCTTTAAAACATCTCTTGCTAAAATAGCCATCATAACATCTGCTTCGACTACTTCACCTTCATTATCGACAAATCCTGCGCGATCACAGTCTCCATCATAGGCAATTCCTAAATCAGCATGGCATGCCCGTACTGCTTTTGAAAGCTTTACTAAATTCTCTTTCACATTTGGATCTGGGTGATGATTAGGAAAACTGGGATCAGAATCACAAAAAAGATAAATCGTATCAAAAGGAAGTGCTTCATAAACTTTGCGAATGATTACCGAAGCTGTTCCATTTCCACAGTCTACTACAACACGCATCTTTTTCTTGCCTAAATCAAGGGAATTAACAATAGACTTTGCATAAAGAGTGCTGATGTCAATTGTTTGAATTGTTCCTCTCCCTGTTTTAGGTTTAAATTTTTTATCTTCTAAATCGTGATAAATCGTTTCTAATACAGTAGATGAGCAATGTTGGTATCTTTCACCAAACAATTTAAAACCATTATCCTCTTTTGGATTATGACTAGCTGTCACCATAATGCCATATTCTAATTCTAAATAATGACAGGCAAAATTAAACATAGGAGTAGTCACAAGCCCTATATCAATGACATCAATACCAGTGGAAAGAAGCCCTTCAATCAACTTATCTGTAAGTTCAGGGCCTCCAAAGCGATTATCGTGTCCAACAACACAGTAAAACTCCCCCTTTTTTTTTGCAAGAGTTCCAAAAACAGTCCCCAAGCGATAGGCAAATTCAGGCGTAACTTGACTTCCATAGACACCTCTAATGTCTGCCTCTCTTAAAATACTTTTATCAAATTTCATCGTATTCTCCTTTTTATTCTTCTTCAATAAATAACGTTTTTGTCTCCTTCATCTCTTTAGGGATAGCAATATCCATATACTTTAAGATGGTCGGTGCAATCTGTGTGATATCACCCTTATGTTTTAAAGAGACATGTTTATCACGGATAATAAATGGTACAGGATTTAGAGAATGAGTGGTAATCATCTCTCCTTCCTTCGTAAGCATTTCATCACAATTACCATGATCAGCCGTAACGATAAGCTTATAGAAATTATCATCTACCGCTTCTATAAGTTTTGCAAGACAGGCATCGACAAATTCAAGTCCTTCTTTCGCTGCCTCAATATTGCCAGTATGTCCAAGCATATCAGGATTGGCGATATTAACAAGGATAAAGTCATAGTCCTTCTCTAAACATTTTATTGCCTGCTTCGTTACCATTTCAGCACTCATTTCTGGCTTTAAATCAAAGGTTTTCACATCAGGTGAAGGAATTAAAAAATTATCACAACCCTTTATTTTCGTCTTGCCATTGCCATTAAAATAAAATGTCACATGAGCATATTTTTCGGTTTCCGCAACACGTGCTTGTTTCATTCCCAAATCAGACAAATAAACACCCATTGAATAGACCTTTTCTTCATTTTCTAAAAGATTCTCTATATTTTTTGTATTTGGGACATCCATTAAAGATAAAACATGCAAATTTTTAGGCACTTTAGCCCTGTAAGCATTAAACTCTTCATCTTTTAAGACAGTTAGTATTTGTCTTGCACGATCTCTTCTAAAGTTAAGCCACAATACACCATCATTTTCCTGTATAATTCCTGCTTCATTTAAAAGAATTGGGGGAATAAATTCATCTGTTACATCCTTTTTATAACAAGCCTTAATTCCCGATTTATAATTCTTTATCGCCACTCCTTTTCCATGAAGAACTAAATCACTATAGATTTTTGTACGATCCCAATTTTCATTGCGGTCCATTGCATAATACCTTCCGCATACTGTAGCTAGTTTTCCTAAGCCACATGTCTTCATGGCACTTTCTAAATCTTCTAAGTAAGAAATACTCGTCTTAATTCCCGTATCGCGTCCATCCGTAATAGCATGAAAGAAAAGCTTTTTTACTCCCATATTTTTTAAGTGACCAAGTAAATTTTTCATATATTTAATATCTGAATGAACGCCTCCATCACTTACAAGTCCCATCAAATGAAGGGTTCCCCCATTTAGGGCAATCGTATTCAAAAAGGAAATCATCTTTTCATTCTTTTCAATCAATGAACTCCCAAGCATTTCATTACATATCGTAATATCTTGTTTAAGTCTTCTTCCAGCACCAATGGTCATATGACCTACTTCACTTGTACCAAATTGATCATCCGGAAGTCCTACAGGATCACCTGATGCCTCTAATATAGCATGGGGATATTCTGCATATAGGGAATTAAAACAATCCATATCAGCCTTTTTAATGGCATTTCCATACTCACTGTCATTTAAGCCAAACCCATCTAAAATCACCATAATTACTTTTTTCATAAATTCACCTAATCTCTATCTTATCATATCCTATGGAAAAAAACGAGACTTATGCTCGCTAGCACTTGGTTTCTTCAAAATAGTTCTTAGTATCATGGGTATGTTCATCAACATAAGTCCCATGAATACCTGACCCATCCGTATAATCGTGCAAACATTTATACATCACATTTTCAAGAATAACATAGTCTCCTTCATGATAAACTTTTTTTTGTTCAAAGGGAACAACATAATGGGCAATAATATCAAACTTTTCTTTGCAATAGCAGAGATTTATATCCCCATCTAAAGGACTATTTGTCGTAGGATCCATAATCACATCACTGCCTTCTTTTTCACTCATAATATAAGAATGTTGAATTAAATACTCAATACTTACATTCACACAAGAATTTGGCATATTTTTAATGTCATCTTTAATTGAACTTCCATACTTCAAAGCTGCAGCTTCTATTTCTGATACTTTCCCCTGCTGATTTTGTCTTTTAATATTTGAATAAACGGTAACAAACCCTGGAATAACCAAAACAATTAACATGGCCATAATAACTATAACGGCTAGTAACTCTACCATCGTAAATCCTTTTCTCATAGCAACACCCTTTACACTACTATTACTATACCATAAATTACAAAAAAAGTAGTTCATTTTAAACTACTTTTTCTCTTATTTTACTTTAGTTATACAATCTTACGGTAATCTCTGTTGTAACAGATTGTACAGATACACGAGGATCGCCTGAGACAACTTGTATAGGTACTGTATGAGTTCCCGCCTTTAATCCTGTCAAGTCAACATAAACAGAAACAGACTTTGTCACTTTATCATCATTGATAACAGCTTCTACTCCTTTAATGATAACATCGACAAATTTTTCATTGTTGCTTCCAACCTGTGAAGTCATGTTTTCACCAAGCCCTCTAGCTTCTACACGAATATTCGAAATTGTCTTCTGTGCTTCATTTCCAACATTAATGGTGACATTCGTTGTTGAATTTGAAATGTAACGAACTCCAGTAGGTTTTGCTAAGTTCACAGATACCGTTTTATTGGCTTCAATAGATGAGATATCGACACTTGCTTCAATCATAGTAATATTATCAACTACTGATTTTTCACCATAAACATCCACTTCTGTTACGGATGAAGAAATAGATTCAATCGCTTTACCATTTTTCATCTCCCCTGTAGTCACAATACTAACAGGTTTTTTCGCATGATAAGAATCAATCGTAACTGTTGCCGATACTTTAGAAGGGACCATTTCAATATTTTGAATCTTTTCTCCTAAACCATCATAAGCAACTAACATAACACTGTCAATCGTATAATCTCCAGACTCCTTTAAAGAGATTTGACTTGCGTCCACTAAAGCCTTTACAATAGCAACTTTATCCAATATTTCTTGACTTGATTTAATAATAATCTCACTTGTTTCAAGTTTGATATTGCTTACACTTAATTTACTATCTAACTTATCTTGGTTGGTAAGTTCATAGGCTAATGGTTTTACAACACTTACCTTTTCACTGATTTTTACATTTACCGTTGGTGGATCTAGTTTATAGTCAATCGCTTGACCAGAATAGTTGTATTTAAGAGGCACTTTATACGTTCCTACTCCATAATTCGATAAATCCATTTCTACTTTATGTTCACCCAATTGAGTCGATAAGTAAATCGCTGACTTACTTCCAATTAATGTAATATCGACACTTTCAGGAATACCTTCTACTACATAAGCTTCTTTATTATAAGTCACTTCTACCTTTTGATCAGCAATAATCTTAGCATTTGTTTCCTTTAAGGTAATGACTTGGGAATCAACGAGCAAAAACATCGCGATTGCTGAAATCAAGGAGACATAAATGAGCACATTAGGTCGATTTAATATCTTCTCAATCTTCCCTGAATTCTCTTTAGAAAACTCACTTAATTTGTAAATAATACGACTTACAGGTGTTACAAAAAGTTTATCAATAATTTTATATACTAAACGAAATATTAAAATGATTGGCATAAATAACTTACGCATCTTCATCACCTTCGCTTTCATCTGCATCATAGAACACATCTGTCTTAGGTTTTAACTCATCTAATAACATCGTTCTAAATTCTTCTAAGGTTAAATTATAATGCAAGTAGTTATCACAAGCTATACTAATTCGTCCTGTTTCTTCAGAGACAACTAATGCAATCGAGTCAGTCTCCTCAGCAACACCTAAAGCGGCACGGTGACGAGTCCCTAACTTCTTATTGACATTAGGGTTCATACTCGTTTTAAATACAGCACCTGCACAAGTAATCTTATCTCCTTGAATGATAACTCCACCATCATGTAATGGATTTGGTGGAAGAAAAATTGCTTCTAATAATTGACTTGAAATATCAGCATATAATTTTGTTGTTGGTGAAATATACTCTTGCAAACTCATATTACGTTCAATAACAATCAAAGCACCAATTCTTTGTTTCTTTAAATGTTCGATTGCATTCATAAGTTCAAAGACAACTCTTTCTCTCTCATCAACCGTTAATACTTTGTGTCTTCCAAGCAACTGAGTCCTTCCTATTTGCTCTAGTACATTTCGTATTTCTGGCTGGAAGATAATAATAATCGCAATTGGTCCCCAAGAGATAATATATTCTAAAATCAGACCCACTGTATAGAGATTTAAAAAGACACTTAAGGCTTTAATGGCAATAAGCCACAATACCCCTTTAAATATAAGAACCATTTTGACATTGTTCTTTAAATTCTTAAGTAGAAAATAAAACATAATCCAAATAATACAGATATCTAATAATTTTGTTACGATATTCCATACACTTGTTAATGTTACCATAGGTATCACTCCTCAATTTCATATTATAGCAAATAAATGCTTATCTGAATAGCGTAGATGAAAAAAATGCACGAGAATGCATTAGCCCATAGGATTGTTATTTTGTTCTACAGCAACTGGTTCAGCTACATTATCAATGATGCTTGGGGCACTTTCAAGAGTATTTATCGCATGCTCTTCATTCAGTAGTTCTTTGCGATACTGCTCATACTTTTTCCGGTCCATAATATAGCCAAATAAACCTAGTAAAAGAACGATTGCTATAACAATAAAGATGATATAATTGGAAATGATAAATTCTAACATACGACCTCTCCTTATTCTAAACTTATTGTATCATAGTGCATTTAGTAATTCAATTCATTTATCATAAATTTCTTATTTTTAGGTTGAATTTGAATATAGGTATTTCCATCATTTACGGTAATTTCTTCTCCATTTAAATAGGTATAAACGGTTTGTGATTCGCGTTTTTCTTTTTTCCATTTAATAGGAACAGCATACCCATTTGTAATATAGTAGCCATTTCCACTTCCAGTATTTTCTAGATATTGTCTACCATAAGAATCATAACTTGCATTTTTCACTTGATACGTAATAATATTCTTTGCTGTATATTGTTCTTTTGTTACATAATCGGTATGGGCTTTATCATTTTGGAATCTCTTATATACTTTTGTACTCTCATCATAGACAAATGATGTATTTTTATAACCAGAATATTGAATCAACACTTTATCCGCTTTTATAGCACCTTCCATCTTCGATAAATCAATTGGATCAATACTATAATTTAATAAATTATCTTTTTCAGCCGTATTTCTTATCTTGCGTTTTTCAATTTGTTTCTTTATTCTCTCCATAGAAGTAAATGCCGTATGTTCATAAGCAAGACCTAAAGATTTATCTCTGAATGTTACTTCACTATTAAAATCTGGTATCCCTAGTTGCTTAATGTCTCTTAAGGCTTCTTTGGAGCCACCTATGTGCACATAAATAGCATCATTTTCTAAGGCATAATCAAGATAATAGATGCGTGCTGAACGAACCGTTCCAATTCTTGCCGTATCTTTGTCTTTAAATACAGCCATAAAGCGCGTAATTCCCCCTTCAGCAATAATCTCATAGACAATATGGGCATCTTGTAAACCACTTTGATAACCCCAAACGGTTTTAAGATTGTTAATCATCACCGCAATATTACGACTTTTACTATTTACATCGATGACTTGTACTCTCTTTTCAGGTTCTTTTTCTTCTTTTGTAGGATTTTGTTCTGTGGGCATTTGCTCTAAAACTTCTTTCCCTTTTGAGAAAAAGAACCCAATTCCTAATGCTAAAAGGAGAAAAGCACAAATAATCACAATTTTTACACTCTTCTTTAATTTTCTCTTTTTTCTAAGATTTCTCTTCATATTTATACTCACCTATTCTAATCATAACACAATGAAATAATTATTGAAAGTCCCTACTATCTTTGCTATAATTTAAGTATTGATTGGAGTGATTCACATGGATCAAAAGATGAAAAAGATTCTTGGAGGGATTCTTGCAGGATTTGTTGTATTTATCCTCTTATTATTTATTATATCCAGTTGTACAAAAAAAAGATATACTTATGACAAATTAGAAAGTAAAATGTTGAGTGTTTCTAAAGATTACTTTAAAAATCATAAAAACGAACTTCCTGAAGAAAATAAGCAAGTTTCTCTAACCTTAAAAAAGATGATAAATGATCATTACATTGATGAATTACAAAAACTATTTAATGATGAAAAAATCTCTTGTAGTGGAAACGTTACAGTATCAAATAACAATGGTAACTATATCTATAGCCCTTACTTAGATTGTGGTAAAGACTATAAGTCAGTTTACTTAAAAGATAAGATTATTGAAGATTCTACAGTCACTCAAGGAGTTGGTCTTTATAAAACAGGAAATACCTATATTATGAAGGGAGAAGTTACAAATAATTATGTTCAATTTGGAGGACAATTATTCCGTATAATGAGAATTAATGAAGATGGAACCATTCGTCTATTTCAAGTAGATGGGGTTGACCAAATTATTTGGGATAATCGATACAACCCTGATGTACGATATAAAAGTGGAATTAATGAATTTGAATACAATAACTTAAATTCAAGAATTAAAGATTCACTAGAAGAATATTACAACAATGAAAGCGTATGGAAAAAAGATGATTTAGCTTATGTAACAAGTCAAAACTTATGCGTTGGAAAAAGAAGTAAAACAGAGACATCTAAGGATGGAAGAGCAGAATGTTCTAAAACGATTAGCAATCAATACTTTGGATTATTAACCGTCAGTGATTACTTGCAAGCTTCCCTAGATACAAAATGTGATTCAACTTTATCGAAGTCTTGTAGCAATTATAATTGGTTAAGTACTTTAAAAGATAATATCTGGACAATTACAGCAAACAATGAGTCCACTTATGAAGTTTTCTGTCTAACAAAGACTCTAAATACTTATTCAGCAAGTTCTTATGCTTCTATGAATATTGTTATTAACATTACAGATAAAGCCATTTACGAAAAAGGTGATGGTACTTTAGAAAATCCTTATACATTCAGATAAGCTCCCTTGTGGAGTTTTTATTTTGATATAAAAAAGACTCTAACAAATAAGTTAGAGTTCCTTTATTTTACTGCAAGGACGAGGCGTGAGCTGTATTTTTCAAAAGCTCCTCCTGTTTGTTCTCCAAAGTAGAACATTCCAGCTAGGACACCATCGTCGTAATTGCCTCCTCGACAAAA
>CAZWKF010000066.1:0-9104 GCA_964634785.1 uncultured Muribaculaceae bacterium | reverse complement strand
TTTTATGACATTTTCTCCACTATTCTTTGGTGCTTTGATAGATATATAGGTATCGTCAATCCAAGATACATAATAGACATAAGTACTATTATTTAGCTTTAAATATGACCAATTTGTTCCACTGTCAATTTCTTGTTTGCGATCTTCCGATTCTCCTACTTCATCAACGACATTCTTACATTCATCAATAAATAAACCTTCTATATCTACTTTTCTTTTTCCCTTAATAAAGAAAAATTCAAAATCTTCATTATTTACTTGATAGACTTTTGTTGCATAATCTACTTCACTTGTCTTATCAACTAATGCGTATTCATGCTCTTTCATCTTACTTTCAAAAGTCTCTACACTTGGTGCATCTTTCACATGAGAGCATCCAGTAATCAAAATAGCAAACATAAAGACTAATATACATTTAATATTCTTCATTCCTTATACCTCCTTTAAAAATTTCGATTAACAACATCATACGTATCCGTAATGGCAATAAAAGCCTTATTATCAATTAGCTTTATTCCCTCTTTTAATTTATAGTAGTCACTTGTGGAAATAACAGAGAATAGGATTTTATTTTTCTTTTTTGTAAATCCACCTTTGACATCTAAAACCGTTAATTCATATTTTAAATCATGCATGATATAATGTTTTACCTCATCTTCTTTAGAAGTAATTACAAAAAACATTTTTGAATCATTAATCCCAAATCTTGCTTTTGTTATCATATACTTTGTTATGATAATCACAATTAATGAATAAAGCATTGTTTGATACCCCAAAAAGAAAGTTGTAAAGATTAAAAGAAAGATATCAATGATCCACGTATAAATCTTACTATGAAATCTAAACCATTTACCAATTAACTCTTCTAGTAGGAAAACGGTTCCAGCCGAATACCCTTCTTTATAGATAAGACTATATCCATAACCACTTAAGGCCCCTCCTACAATGACAACTAACATCATTTCTGGTAGATAAATATTAAAATACTTTGTTAAAAATCCCGTCCCATACAATAAAATAGGAATAAGTATTGAAGGTAGAAGATATTGTTTGAGATTTTCCTTATTTAAAAAGAAAGAGCAAAAGAATAAAACGATTAGATTGACTCCAAGTAATGTATAAGCAGGATTTATGTTATTGTTAAAATAAATCAAAGAAGATATTCCCGCAAAGCCGAAAGTAACAAGACCATTGGGAAGCAAAACAAAACGAAGGCTTAATGCAATTAAAAAACATCCTAAAAATAAGTTCATATAGTGAATACTTTTTCTCATTTTTCTTCCCTCTTCATTCTTAAATAACTTTCTATAAATGGCATTAATTCGCCATCTAGTACTTTACTCGGATTTGTCGATTCTACATTTGTTCTAACATCTTTAACAAGACTATAAGGCTCCAATACATAGTTCCTAATTTGACTACCAAAATCAATAGAGGCATTTCCCTTTAAATCTGATATTTCTTGATTCCTTTTATTTAATTCTAATTGATATAACTTATTTTTTAAAATAGATAACGCAATCTCTTTATTCTTAATTTGACTTCTTTCATTTTGTACGGTTACCACAATTCCTGAAGCTAGATGTGTAATTCTTACAGCTGAGTCAGTTGTGTTCACTCCCTGTCCACCACATCCACTACTGCGATAAACATCCACTCTGATATCATCCTCTTTTATTTCAATTTCAGGAATATCTTTAAATTCGGGAATGACATTTACGGCGGCAAAAGAGGTATGTCTTCTTGCTCCTGAATCAAATGGAGAAATTCTCACTAAACGATGAACACCAATTTCACTTTTTAAATACCCATAGGCATAAGCCCCCATAATATGCAGAGTTACACTTTTAATACCGGCTTCGTCACCTGCTTGTTTATCGACTATTTGACAATCAAAATTCATTTTATTACAAAACATTGTATACATTCTTAAAAGCATATCTGCCCAGTCACAAGATTCTGTCCCCCCTGCTCCAGGATGAATTTCCAAATAACAATTTTCTTTATCAAAGGGGTGATTTAATAAAACTTTAATTTCAAACTCTTCTAACAAAGTTTTTAATCTATTTTCATCTTCTACTAATGATGTATAAATAGATTCATCAAAATCCTCTTCCATAAATTGAAACATTTCTAAATTGTTTTCGATATCTCTTTTTAAATTTGCATAAGAAATCGTTTCTTTTTTTAAATCAGCTAACTCTTTTGAAACTTGATTTGCATAATCTGGATCATTCCAAATAGAAGAATCATTTAGTTTTTGCTCTAATGCTTGAATACTTTGAAGTTTGCTCTCAATGTCAAAGTGACCTCCCAATAAGCTTTATTCTCTCTTGCATAACTTCATATGATTTCTTAATCTCTTGATTTATCATAATTAGCCCTCCAATATGCTATTATTTTACCATAGGAATGACTATTTGTGAATAAAATTCTTTCAAGAAAAAAAGGAACATTTAGCAATAAATATTCCTTAATTATAGCGAAGTAAACGAGCTCCGACACTCGCCCAAACACTAGAAGAATTACCTTTTCCATGAAATAGCCACAATCCACTTTTATATTCACTTGGCCAATCGCCACCAACAAGCACAATTCTACTTCCAGTATCTTGCCAATAATAATCACTTGTATTTGACGAATTAGATGTTCTCGATAAAATTGGAAAAGCTATCAGGGGATGATTTGAATCATATCCTAAGCTAGCTGTCCAACCATCGATCGTAGCATTAGTATATCCTAATACTTGATAGTCACCAGCAAAGGTATCCACAGCATAAGTGCTAGGATTATAATTAATATACGATACATTATTTCTAACATTTACACCATCTAGCATCTGCCATATATTTCCAAAAACATCTTCTATTCCTCGATAGATAACAGAATGTTTCCCATCATTCTCTACACTTCCTGATTTCATTCCTAAATCATTACATCCCCCGCTAGAAATAAAAGTATTTCCATCAAAATTTGATGTAAAACCTACTCCCAACATTTCTTGGATATTATAATCGGCATATTCAACCAAATATAACATTTGAATCAAGAAGTATCTCCAGTCTATTTGTCCAAAGTCATCTCCTAACTTTCTAGCATAATTTCTAAAATTGGTTATGGTTGTATTGACCAAAGGTGTATATCCACTTCGACTATATACTTTTGTGCTATTTCCTGACATTGTATATCTTCCTATACTGAATGCTTCACTTTTTGTAAACCCTTCTTGGGGATATTTTGATATGTATTGATACTCTACTCCATCTACTTGTTCTCTCTTATAATAAAACTCTGGTATTCTTGTTAGTACTTGGCCATTACTTCCATCAAATTTGAAATTTTCATCTCCATATACTGCTGTCTCTTTCTTTGTTACATCATCATAATTATACGTGATGATATCACTCCAAGGATAGATATTATCAAAGTCATTTTGTACTGTACTACCATCCTTTGTTGCATTTGCTGTCAATCCTATTGAGTCTTCGATTCTTTCCCATTCTGTTGTTTCTGCGTCAATACTTCTCTTTACTCCATAGATGGTTCCATTTTTAATCGTTTCACTTCCTAGTGTTGTTCTTTCTATGGCGTTTACTTCTATGGTTATTTCTATTGGAAAAGTTATCTCTTCTGTTACTCCTTTAATAACAGTTAATGTTAATGTTCCTACTCTTGATGTTCTAGCTAAAAGATTACTTGTATCAAAATCATTCGTTACTCTTACATATTCATTTCCAACAGGTACATTGATACTTACACTTACATCATAATTCTTACTTGCATTTGCTACTTCATATTTAAGTTTATAGGTTTCCTCAACTTCATGTAGTTCTGCTGTAAATTCAATATGTGTTTTATCTTTGATTAAAACATTCTTTTCTATTCCATTTTCATAAGCCTTACTAAAGTACACATCAAAATCTTGTGTATTACTTGCCACATTTGTATTTCCATTTATAAATAATGTTGTACTTACTGCTGCAAAACCAATTGACATTAAAACAAGTGCTAATATAAGTATACTCTTTTTTCCCATTTCATCATCTCCAGTAGAACGCACCGTCCTACGCTAATTTTACCATTTTTTTTTTTTTTTTTGCACCACTAAACTGTTTTGTCAAGGGGTATTTTGATGAATTTATACATACTCTTTACATCATCAAATTTTAAATATCTATACAAAAACACCATCTTTTTTAAAAAGTTTCATCATCTTTAGAGTAATCCATGATTTTTTTGTGTATATAAAAAGTAGGAGCACATGTTTTTGTAGTTGCCACTTTTCAGGGGGTTTTGGAAATTTTTTTCTAAAGTCAGAAAAGTGGAGGTGATGTTATGAAGAAAGATTTTTTAATCTTAATTCTTATCATTATTATCTTGCGCTTATTAGAATTAATGGCATAAGAAAAACTACCGTAAGGTAGTCTAAACCTTTAGGCACTCACGAAATGTGTGTTCCTATCTTTATTTTATGATAAATCTACTCTTTTTACAAGTACATTTTATCCATGCCTTCCTCCACCACTTGAATGTCCTCCACCAGAGGAACCACCAGAGCTTGAAAATCCTCCGCCTCCGCCAGAGCTTGAAGAGCTTACAATATAAGAAGTGGTATGTGTTGTAATAAATTTATCTACTTTTTCAGTTAACTGAATCGTTTCTCTATTTAAATAGTCATTCGCGGTCATCGACTTTTTAATCATCTTATTTTTAGACACCAATACCCATATAATTGTTGTCGTAATTCCAGCACTAAAGAATAGGGCAAATAATAAAGGTGCTTTATATTTTTTATGAAGATAGCCCATATCATCTACGTAATAAGATGAAGCTTCTTTTGATACTCCTTGTTCAAAATAAGACATCAAATAACTTTTAAAAGTATTTAATCCACTACCATAATTTTGTTTTTTAAACGAAGGATAGATGGCATCTAATATTACTTGTAAACGATTATAATCATAAAGGAGCTGAGCATCTCCAAATGTATAAATATCAAAGTATGGATCAATCTCATAAGCATTGCGCAGAAGTAAAATGCCACTGTATTTTTCATACTCAATACCAAAATCATTGTAATCATAAAAATCGGCAGCATAATCTTCGTTTTTCTTATCGTTTGTATAAGGCATATTTATACTAACAAAGACAACATCCATTTTAATTTTTTCTTTTATTTCTTGAAAATATCCCCGGAATTCCTCTTCTTCATCTTGCGTTAAAATATCAGCATAATCATAAATTTTTTCATTGACATCAACTAAAGGCACATTTTTGGCAATTTCAATTCGTTCATCTGTCATATCCCATTTCTTATTCACACCATAGTGGTTACTTTCATTTCGTTCTTCGTTTAAAGCAAAAACAGAGGGAATAAGAAGAAAAAATGAACACAATACGATAAAACACTTTTTCATAAACTCACTCCTATCAAATAGAAAATATAACTTCCAAGAAGAATGAGTAAAAACAAGGAAAGAAAGAGAATAATCGTTGTAATAATAACCTTCTTTTTATCTAAAGGAATATCCCCAATGAATTCTCCTGTTTGACCATTCATTGCAAATAAATGCATTTTATCTTTAAATTTAATGTTTACCATATAAACGGGAAGTAAAACATATTCACTTTTCACATTCTTTTCCTCTAAATGATTTTCCAAAATTCTTTTACTCGTATAGTGTACTTGACTTGAAAGATAACTTTCTGCAGAATTTAAAGCTCTCGCTTTGGCATCCGAAAAAGCTTCCTCACTTGAAACATCATATTTCTCTGCTAAAAAGCCTGAAAGATAGGCGTGATTATACTTTTCAAAATTAGCAAAATGAAAAGGCTCTAAAGAGTTCATCATATCATTGGCAAAATGCGTAGACCCATCCACAGGTACCATTAAATATTCCATATTTCCACCACGAATAACATGGTAAGTATCGGTTTTCGTATAATGTGTATTTCCACTTGTCCAAGATCTTATATTTTTCGCTTCCATTTTAATATTGCCATTTACTTCAAAAGAATAAAGCCAGAAGGGAATATAGACACCACGTATTTTCTCAATATTCTTTTCATCATTAAAAAACTTTGGCATAAAAGGTCTTCCCTTATTGATTTTTTTAAAAGCGTCAATCGCCTCTTGCTTTTCACATTTAAATGGAATAATGCGACTAGGAGCAAATTTACCCGTTACTCTTTCTTTAATAATGGAAGTATTTCCACAGTAAACACAAAAAGTAGCTGATGTATTTTCATCTGTTACAATGAAAGCTCCACAATCTGGGCAATGATATTGAGTACATGTACTCTTCTTATTTGGAGTTGTTTCTTCTTCATGCGAAACTTCTTTACTCGCATTCGTTTTCTCTTTTAACTCCTCCATTGTAAATTCACTTTCACAATACTCACACTTAAATTTACCCAATTTTGCATTGAACTTCAAAGGGGCTTTACAAGCAGGACATTGGTTATCTAATACTTTTTTACTCATATCTTTACACCTTTACTATCTTCATTATAGCATTTCTTAGGACAACAAAAAAGAGAAAACTATTTCTCTTAATCTAATATAGCCACTTGGAATAATTCAACTTCAACAGGAGTTTCTTGTCCAAATAAGTCGATTAATACAGTTAAGTGAGCATTTTCTGTATCGATTGAATCGATAACACCTTCCATCCCTTTGAATGGTCCATCTACGATAGATACCTTTGTTCCTACCGCTAATTCTTTATCAACATCTACTCTAGAAATACCCATATTAATTAATACTTTATCAATCTCATGAGGTAATAGAGCCGTTGGTTTTGCACCCTTACCAGATGATCCAATAAATCCCGTTACACCCGGTGTATTACGGACAATATACCAAGCTTCATCGGTCATAATCATTTCAACTAAGATATATCCAGGGAACATCTTTTGTTTCTTTTCCTTAGTAGAGCCATCTTTTAAAGTTTCCACTACTGTTTCTTCTGGAACAACAATTCGGAAGATATAATCAGAAAATCCCATGGTTTCAACACGCATCTCTAATTTTTCTTTTACTTTCGACTCATGTCCACTATAAGTGTTAACTACATACCATAACTTTTCCATTAATCAATCAAATCCTTTACTAGAGCAAATAATGCATCAATTCCAAAGAAGAATAACGCAAAGAAGAGTACAAATCCTAAACAAGCAATTGAATATTTTATAATTTCTTTTCGGTTTGGCCAACGAACCAAACGCATTTCTGCCATAACATCGCCAAAGAACGTATCCTTTTTGCCAATTTGACTTCTTTCCTTTTTGGCATTCTTAATTTGTGATTTTATTTCTTTTTTTTCTGTTTTATCTTTCGTTTCTTTTTTCTTTCTTAAAAGGTCATCTATTTTGTCCTCAACTTTTTTCTTCTCATTTAAAATAGCTTCTTTTTCTACCTTTTTTGCCAATTTCATTTCTTTCTTATCAGGCTTTTTTGGAGTTTCTTTTATAGGTTCCTCCAATGCTTTTTCTTTCTTTTCCTTCGCCATGAAAACACCTCATTATCTAAATTTTATTTTATAAAAAAAACACTTTTTCGTGTACAAACATACTATAGCATAGCTCATAAGTGTTTTCAAGTCTTTTTACATGTTTTTGTAAAAATCTACAGGGATACATTTCTCTCCCTTTACATAATATGCACTCTTTGCTAGTTTTAACATTGGATCATCTGAGTGACTATCTGAATATGCTTTCATAACTTCCGCTCTCTCATACTTTTGATGAAGTCGCCTTACTTTTTCTTCTCCATGACAATTAAGTCCATTAAACTCGCCTGTTTTTTTATCTACAATGGATCCCATAAAATCTAGTACTTTTAACTTCTTCACCATAGGATTCAGTAAAAATTCTGGAGAAGCAGAGATAATAATGTCCTGTTTATGCTCTTTTTTCAAATAAAATTCTTTTATATAACATGCATGACTCTCCCAAAACTCCTTTACATATTGATTCACATTGGGAATATCTTCTAGGAAAGAGAAAATAACTTCTTTCATCTCTGTCTTGGTTTTCTTTCCAATCTTATATAAAACGGCATAGCCAATTATTTTAGGTACTCTTCTTATAATACGTGGCCTTTTCATTAGAGAAAAGAAAAAGAAGTCAGTAGAAGAATCTCCCTTATAAATCGTCTTATCAAAATCATATAAATTTACTTTCATGATACCCTCTTCTTTTTCTCTTTATGATGATGTTCAAAGAGAATATCGGTTTTAAATACAAGGCCTACAACAAGTAAAAGCAGTACAATATAAAGACACATACTTACTTTCTTATCCCCTAGCGTATAAAAAATGGAAACAGCGGCAAATAAAGCATTAATAGCGTACATCAATAAAACAGATTTTCTCGTCGAATGTGTCGTCTTTAATAATTGATGATGTAAATGTTCAGCATCAGCATCACTAATACCTTTTCCTTTTAAAACGCGTCTCATCATCGCAAATATGGTATCTAATATCGGAACAAATAACACAAGTAAAGGAATGATTAAAGATGTAATGGTCGCGGTCTTAAATCCAAGCAAGGCAATAACTGAAATAATAAATCCTAAGAACATGCTTCCTGAATCTCCCATATAAATTGAGGCAGGTGCAAAATTATAGACAAGGAATCCTAAACAAGCACCACCCATAATCAAGCAAAGAATAACATCTAATCCCCCAAGTTTATTCATGATATAGCCAATAAAGGCAATAGTAAAAAAGTAAATGCTTGAATTTCCTGCTGCTAAACCATCCAAACCATCAGCTAAATTAATGGCATTAATAATGGCGATAATAAAGAAGATTGTCAAAGGATAAGCAAGTTGTTGAAATTCAAACTGTACACCAAAGATTTTCATGTCATTAAAGACAACATTTCCATAGAAGACAACAATACAGGCAGCCACGATTTGAGCAAGCAATTTATGTTTTGCTTTTAGCGGTCTAATATCATCAAAGATTCCCGTTAAGACAATAACAAATCCTCCAATTAAAACGGATAACATCTGGGTTGTCTTTGGAGCAAATATCATATACCCAATTAGAAAAGAAAAGAAGATAGCAAGGCCACCCATTCGTGGCATATCATGTTTA
>CAZWKF010000065.1:0-9107 GCA_964634785.1 uncultured Muribaculaceae bacterium | reverse complement strand
ATGCTACCAATTGTTTTGCTGTAAAAATAGGATAAAGAATATTTATGGCGATATTGGATAGAGAAATGATGGTAAAGATAATTAAATTCTTCTTGAATTTCTTACCATAACGATAAACTCTTTTCATATTATTCATTGTTCTTTTCATAATACCACCATTTAAATTATATATTACTTTTTTAATTTATAGTAGCTTTAAGTACCCTATTTTCTTATACAATACATTCATTTTACACTGATAAGATTGTCCAATCATTCGATTTTTTTAACATAAATTTATATATAGTAAAACTCGAAACATATAGGTTCGAGTACTAATCCAATCTGGTGCAAAGAAGGAGACTTGAACTCCCACGATAATATTATCACTACCCCCTCAAAGTAGCGCGTCTACCTATTCCGCCATCTTTGCAAGTTCATACTTAAATAGTACTAGGTTCATTATACTCCTTTTTGTCCAAATTTAAAATACTTTTCTACTTTGTTGACTTTTTTCATTTAATTCATTATTTTCTATAGTACATAAATTAGCTAAAGTCTCCTCATCAATGTTTTTGTAAAGAACTCGCGTGTTTATAGGATAATTAGTAACAATATCGAAGGAAGGATTCTCTATATCAGTGGTTCTATTTAACACTTGATAATCCGATGGAATAAAACCACCATTTGGAAACATCAAATAGAAAATATTTCTAGCCGTTTCTTCTTTGGGTGAAATTCTTATATTTCCCATAAAGCTAAACTCTAAATTTAGTTTTTCTAAATCACAGGTTTCTTTACTAGCCAAGGCCATATATTTAATCTTCATTAAAATCATTCGATTATTCCCGCCACCTGCGCTATCAAGAATATAGTATTTTCCATCTTTACAAGCTAAGCCAATATCACAATTTTCTCTTTTCTTTAATTCACTATAATATTCCGGATGTTCAAAATATAATTCTAAAATTCTTTCCCCATGTTCTAACTCTAGAAAAGCTTCTATCCATGTTTTATTTGCATACCTACTGTGATTCGTTCCTACAACATCATTTATTGAAAATAATGTTTTTGCACAAAAAGCGAGCGTATAATCTCCTAAACAAAATTTCTCTGCTTCACTAAAATGATCATCACATGACTCAATAATGTCAAAAAAACTTTTAGGAATATCTTCATCCGTTAGTATTCCTAATTCTTCAAAAAATCTCTTTCCATTAGATGTTAATCTTTCTACTATTGACATGTGTCCCTCCTATAACATTTCTTTTTTTATAATTCATTACTTCTCACTTTTAATCTAATTATACTATAACTTTTTTAATAATGATGTAACTATTTTACAAACCACTGTAAAACAACTTTTATTTTTTGTATTTTGACAAAGTTTTGACGGTATAATGACTTAAATTCCCAGTTATGGGTCTGTCCGTAAGAACAACGGCCTCTCCTAAAGGATTTAATTCTCTATAAAATTCTCCAGCAATACCATCTATTTCGCATAGATTCAAATGAGCACAGACAATTAAAGGATTACATTGTCTTATTTTAGGTTTTGATATAAAGGATAAACATTCATTCTCATCTTTAACATACCAAACTTTATCAAAAGAGGTAATATCTAACCAAATGTCTCGATATGGACTGCTTACTATATTCTCAATGTTTTCTTGTTCACTTAAATAAAATAATGAATGTTCATCTATAATCCCTTTATCCTCATAATAATTCAGTGCAAGACCTAAAACTTCCATCATATATCTGCTTTCTTTTGAAAGGAGTAAACGACTATAGACATGAATAGCTTCAAAAAAATCTTCAAAACAAGCTGTATTTTCTCCTTCCGATAAAGCCATTTCACCCGTGAAATTCCTACATCTTTCACTAGAGGTATCAACACAGATGCCATTCGTATTTTCTAAATACCCTGCCATATTCCACAGTTCTCTTATTTGTTCAAAAGAATGAGTATGCGCCCAAAAAAGACAAGTTCCCAGGATTCCATCTAATCGATCCATACAAAGTGCAGGAATTGGCTTATCTAATATTGGATATTTAGAATAATGGGTTATATCGTCTAGATTTATACCGTCTTCTTTAAAATACGTCATTAATTCTTCATCTTGTAATAAAATACTTTTTACGTCTAATTCATCATTTTCCTGTTTTAAAATATCGCCTGTTTTATAGGAGTTAGCATGAGCAAAACACTTTGTTCCTACATCATGAAATAAACCAGCCAGTACGACTTTAAGGAATTCATCTCTTTCTTCTTTATAGATAGAAGATGTTGTATATGCTACGTTTTTTGAATGCTCTAACCGAGAATAATACTCGATTGGTTTTATCTCTTTAAGATTCACATAATCCATTCCACAGAATACGCCTTTACCTTGAAGTCTTCTCATTGTCTTTGTCTGTATATAGCGTTCTAATCTTGGATCAGCACATTCTTTTGTCATTTTCCCATATTGCTCTACTAACATTTTAACTCTCCAATTAAATAAATCGATTATCCCCTTTATATATTCTTTCTATGTTTTAAATCGTATTCCCAAGTATGAGTGCCCGTTCGTAGAAAGATAGCCTCTTCAAATAATTCATCGTCTTCATCATACATTTCACATAATCTTTTATAATAATAACTAAATTGTCTTTCAATATCTTTCTTTTTATTAGTGTCGCCAGAAACGTACTTTGTAAAGGCAGGAAATATAAAATCTTGCATTAAACATTGTTTTTCTCGATAGACTTTTTCAATAAAAGCTGGTTGTTCGTAAGGCTCAGAAAAAGGCTCATTTTCGTGAGATACAAAATATTGATCAACCATATAACAAAATCTTTCTTGTAATATATTTTTTCGCATTTGTTCTAAAGTATTTATCACGATATTGCTCTCATTATCGGGCATCATAATATCTCCAATTATTTTATCAATAAATTCTTTTCTCTTTTTGGCACATGATTTACAATAGCCTTTATTTATTCCATCATCATAGGTTCCAAAACCATCAGCTCCACAAACGCAGTTATCAGTTGGACGATATACATCAAAACACAATTCAGGTTCATATGGCACAAACATAAATTCATCACCTCTAATTACGTTTATTATACACTAATTTTATACGTATACAAAGGTTTTGTCCTAACATTTATTTAAATTTTCTTTTATATATCCTTAATGAACCTCACTTACTCGCTTGTTTTTTTTATACACACATAAAGTATAATTTACTTAGGAACATTTAATAAGTTGGGTGGGGCCAAACTTCTAAAGAAGGGAGGCGGTACCATGAATAAGAAAGATTTTTTAATTTTATCTTTAGTCATGATTATCTTCCTTTTATTATTCATACTAATTATAGTTTTAATATAAAAGAAAACCACCTAACTCACAATTCACAATGATTTAGGTGGAGCTCAATTTAACTTGGCAACACTCAACATGCGATTATTGAATGTTCCTCTTTTTTTATTGTATGCAAGTTTTCCTCGCATATTCATCATAGCATAAAAACGCACCCTTTTCAAGCACGTTTTCTTTAGACTCGAAAGTCTCGAGTTAATATCAAATCTGGTGTTCCCGGGCAGAATCGAACTGCCGACCTATCGCTTAGGAGGCGATCGCTCTATCCTACTGAGCTACGAGAACATTTTTATAACGACAAATTTACTATAACATAAATAAGCATAAAAAAAAAGGACTTACTTATGTCCTATTGTTAAAATATTAAAACAGAAAATTCCTACAAAAGAAACAGCATTGCTTACTTTTGAAGTAAACTTAGTATAACTAAATTTATACGTCACATATTCATAGATGGCAACAACCTTATCCACTGCTGTAAGTACCCATGCCTCTTTTGATTTTGGAAGTGTCATATTAAGAGGGAACATATGTGAGGCAATTGCATTTTGTTCTAGTTTATTCAAAGAAAATTCTCCCATAGCATTTGCAAGGGCAATATCTGGATGTACAACTCCCTGAATAAGGCCTCTACATTTGCCGAACTCTTCCACTATAAAGAAATCATGTAAAATAGCAGCTCTTGTAGCAGATTTATAATCTAATTTTAACTTTTTACTTATCTTATAAACATATTTAGCAACACGCATCGTATGCTCCATTCTCGTAATACCATGATGACTCTCATAGCTGATTCTTTGAAAATTACGATTTTTAAGGAACTCCTCTGCGATAGTATCAAAATCTAATGTATGTTTCATGTATTAATCACTCCGCTTTTTAAAGTATACCATTTAAATATATCCTTGTCTACTTAACTATACATTTTAAGTGTATAGTTTTGGTAAACAATACCTTCACTTGTTTTCTTAAAATCAAAAGTTAAAAACTGAATATTTTCCTTTGTTTCCGTGTAAGGGCCTGACAACACTTCTGTATTATTTGGTGTCGATATAATAAATTGTGCATATTCTCCTTTAATTGTCCCATTGATTAGTAAAAGATAAGAAATGCCACTATCTTGATATTGATAATATTTCATCTCTGTATCTTTAGTTGCTAAAACTTCTCCCCCATAATTTATTCCCGATTCATTAAAGGTAAACTTTTCATTATCGAGTAAAATTTCATCCTCATTAACAGTATATGTCCCATCCTTTTTACTTAGAATGCCATTTTCATCAGTTTGCAATAGCAAGTAATAGTTCTTCTTTTCTTTTAAATCGACATTATATTTTCCCAATAACAAGATATAATGAGCACTTTGGTATTTGCGTACTTTCGTTCCGTCATTTAAATAACTTTTAAAGCGTTTCTCTTCACTCATCTTTGTAGTTGTTGGCGTAGTCGTAGTCTTTTCCGTATCTTCCATTAAATACTTAGATAGCGAATAAACTCCAATGAGTACACACCCAATAACGACAATGAGAAATAAAACAATGAGCACATAACTTGCTTTATTGTGTTTTCCATTTTGAATGGTATTATTGACTTCTTTGGCTTTTTTTTCATCAATTGCTTGATTGGCTTGTATACTAGCACTTACGATGTTTGCCCTCTCTTGATTTAATGTCGGATTTACATTCCCCTTTTGAACTTTATTTATATCCACTAATTCGGGCTTTACAATATGATCATTGTTTTTATTTTCATTCATTTTTCTCAACTCTATTCTAATGGTAGTATACCATTTTCTTTTTTCTTACTCAATTGAAAAAAGAAGCATGAATGTCAAGTAAAAAAGACTCAAAAGAGTCTATTCACTTCTTAAAGCAAGGACAGGATCTTCTTTTGCTGCCTTCTTAGAAGGAATTAATCCACCAATAAGTGTTAAACCAGTACTTAAAACGATTAAGATAATGGAAGCCCCTATTGGAAGTGTTGCTCGAACATTAGCCCCTTCTGAAATAACAGCAATGAGTTTATTAATTGGGATTAAAAGTAATAGTGTGATACCAATTCCCATAAATCCTGCACAAGCGCCAATAATAAAGGTTTCTGCATTAAACACTTGGGCAACATTTTTCTTACTTGCCCCCATCGCTCTTAAAATACCAATTTCCTTTTTTCTTTCAAGTACACTGATGAAGGTGATAACCCCAATCATAATAGAAGATACAATTAAAGAAATACTGACAAAGGCAATTAAGACATAACTAATCACATTGATAATCGTTGTTACGGAACTCATAAGTGTCCCTACCATATCCGTATAGGAAATCACTTTATCTTCTTCCCCTGCCTTTTTCATCTCTTCATTATATGCACTTAAAAGATCTGTAATGGCTTTATTTCCTTCAAAATCACGAGGGAATAAGTTAATACCAGCAGGTTCATCATAGTCTGCATAATCCAATTTTTTCAAATTATTTTCATAAGTACTGACATCTTTTGCCATGAAAGAAGCCATCAACTCGGTAAGTTCGTCTTCCGTCATTTTCATTTTAAAGGCACTTGCAAAAGTTTTAGAATCTATGCTGATTGCTTGTGTTAAAGACCGACTAAGAGCAGAAATCGAATTCGTCATCTCTTTTTCAAGCGATTTACTCATGGACTGTATGACTGTTTGCATATAATTTTCCATAATCTTAGAAATTTGTTCCTCTAAATTTTGAGACTTTATAATGTTGGTTAAACTCTTACTGATAATAGCCTGTGCTTCTTTGGAATTCAAAAACTCCAAAAACGTATTTTCCATGGAATCAAAGTCCATATATCCATGATTTTTCGCATATTCTCCATACCCTTCAAAAACTTTAGTCATTATCTTTTGCATCTGTTCTTGCGTAACCGTTGCACTGCCATTTTCTCTCATGGCTTTTTCAATCTCACTTTGAATAAGGTCACTCACCTCTTTTGAGGAAAGATATTCACTAAGCCCTTTTTCCAATTCTTGCATGCCTTTACCAGAAGAAGAACTCATATACTCTTCATAACCCTTGAACAATTCCTGAATAAGTTTATTCATATCCTCTTCTCTAAGAGAAAATTGAATATTTTTTAAAATTGTTTCGACATCAATTGGTGGAATATCCATATTTTCCAAGGCATTATTTAAATTACTAAAATCCACTTTTATCTTTGATTCATCCACTTTGAAAGCTTGTTTCATTTTTTTATTGTCAATTTTCATAAGAGAATCCATCTTAAAATTATTCTCTTTTGAAAGGTCATCAAACTCTTTATTCGTGAATACATTTACACTTTTCTTGGCAAGTTGTTTATTGACAATCTCACTTTTAGAAGAAGTATCAACAATATGATTGACTAAAGAAGAAGGATAGCCAATACCCGGTTGAAGCATTGTAACTGTCGCGTCTTTTTTAGGAGCAATGATTCCTACAATGGTTAAATCTTCCCCTTTTGCAACCAAATTCTTCATGTATTTTTTATTATCACTCTTATCTTTCCAAATCTTATAGGTCTTATCGTACTCATATAAATCTGGACTACTAATAAGCTTAAAGGTATGACCAAGGATGTCATCATAAGAATAGGTCTCAGAGAAATCAGGAGTATCGACATTTTCACCAATCATAAACTCTTCTACGATATCATCTAATTCTTTATAATCTCTTAATCCCAATGTATAAAGGAGCAAATCGACGATATTTCCCTCATCGGTCAAAACGAGAACACATTCATTATATTTTTTAGGCCATCTTCCCTTTTTGACGTCATATTGATGTTCATATAAAGAAGAGTCTTCTGGCATTTGAAAGAATACATCTGTACTCATCATACTCGACATCATACTATTCGAGCTGACACTAGAACCCATACCTAAACTACTAAAAGTATTATCAGGATTTAGTTGTCGTAAGTTTTTCGTATCACTGCTATAAATTCTTGGCGTGATATTATAGGTATATTCAATGGTTTTTGTATAGTCTTTTACTTTACTTTTATCACTTTCTAAGTATTCTTTTAAAGAAGCTAAATCGTTTTTTCCAATTTTTGAAAACATATTGACAATTCGCTTACTGACTTCCATATCTTCACTTTTTTTATCTTTACTATCTGTACTTTCTATACTCATAAAAGCACTGATATCAAAGCCTGTACTTTGAATTTGAATCGGATATTCAGACAAAGTCTCCTCTTCGATACTTTTAATATAGTCGTTTACTCCCGTTGATAAAGATAAAATAAGGGCAATTCCAATAATTCCTATAGAACCAGCGAATGCCGTAAGAAGAGTTCTTCCCTTTTTGGTTTTTAGATTATTAAAGCTTAGGAATAAAGAAGTTAGAAAGGACATGGAAGTGCGTCCTAAATTTTGATATTTTATTTCGCTTTTCTCATTCTTTCTCACCTTATAAGGGTTTGAGTCATCTGTAATAACGCCATCTTTTAAATTGACAATACGTGTTGCATAATTCTCTGCAAGTTCTGGATTGTGCGTTACCATGACGACAAGACGATCTTTGGCCACTTCACTTAATAGATCCATAACTTGAATAGAAGTAGCACTGTCTAAAGCTCCTGTTGGTTCATCGGCAAGTAAGATATCAGGATCATTGACTAATGCCCTTGCAATAGCAACTCTTTGCATCTGTCCACCAGACAATTGGTTGGGTTTCTTATGAATTTGATTTCCAAGTCCCACTTTTTCTAAGGCTTCCTTTGCTCTTTTGCGCCTTTCACTTTTAGATATTCCTGATATCGTCAAAGCAAGTTCGACATTCGATAAAAGGGTTTGATGAGGAATTAAATTATAACTTTGAAAGACAAAACCAATCGTATGATTTCGATAAGAATCCCAGTCTTTATCTTTATATTCCTTTGTTGAAATGTTGTTGATAATTAGATCTCCTGAATCGTAACGGTCAAGTCCACCAATAATATTTAAGAGGGTTGTTTTTCCTGATCCAGATGGTCCAAGAATAGCAACAAACTCATTATCACGTAGATTTAAACTGACGTTGTCTAACGCTTTTTGTACTAATTTTCCAGTTTTGTATTCTTTACAGACATTTTTTATTTGTAACATAAATCTTCTCTCCCTTTCATCTTACGTCTTCGTTTCTTCTTTTATTCCCAAAATGAGTCTTTATTTTAACACTTTTTCTCTCCTTTTTCAATAAAGCAACCTGTCTTTCTTCTTTTTTTGGGAACTATTCGTACCGCTTTCTTCTCAAGCGCCTTTCCTTATTTTAAAATAAGAGAACCTAACCCTATAAACTTACAGATTTTGAAAAACTGTTATAACTATTCGGTTATAGATTTTTAAATTTTTTTAAACTTGATTGTAAATTAACAATATAAAAGGTGATTGTATGAACATTGATAGATTAAAAGAAATTAGAGAAGATCGAGACTTACTACAAAGAGATGTCGCTCGTGTATTAAAGATTTCTCAAGTAGTTTATTCCCGCTATGAAACGGGAATTCGACTTATTCCTATCGATAAACTTACGATGCTTGCTAAATTTTATCAAGTTTCAGTCGATTATTTACTTTGCCTTACAGATGAAAAGAAACCTTATCCAAAGAGTGTATTAAATCATGAAGTTGTTTATAAAAAATAACTTTTTTTCTATATCCTGCATTTTCTACTAGATTTTTTACAAATTTATGCTATAATGAAGAAGTATTTACGAGATGTCTCCTTAGCTCAGTTGGTAGAGCAACTGACTCTTAATCAGTGGGTCTAGGG
>CAZWKF010000064.1:0-9194 GCA_964634785.1 uncultured Muribaculaceae bacterium | reverse complement strand
CTTTAATTTCTTTTGCTAGATCTTCTTTGGCATACTTTTCACAGTCCTCTTTTTTGAACTTGCGTGCTTTGTATTTATCTAAATAACGTTTATAGCTATCTCTTACAAATGGTGCTAAATGCGATAAAGTAATCGTACATCCACCATATTGACTAGAGTTAACAGCCGTAATTAACTGTGTCGCAATTGTCATTGCCGTTAGGAAACGATGTGGTTTTTCAATCATAACACCATTAATATTCGTTCCATTTTGAAGCATATCTTCTAAGTCAATTAAGTCGCAATTGTGTAACGCATTTTGAGCAAAGTAATCAGCATCGTGGAAATGAATAATACCTGCATCATGTGCTTCTACGATATCCTTAGGAAGCAAAAATCTTCTTGTAATATCTGTACTCGTAATTCCTGCTAAATAATCTCTCTGTGTCGTAACCACTTTGGCATTCTTATTTGAATTTTCCGTATTCCAATATTCGCTTTCACCATCAATTAATTCCTTAATGGCTAAATCTGTCGTATTGCTTCTACGAACTAATTCTCTTGTATAGCGGTACGTAATGTACGCTTTTGCAAGTTGGTATTTGCCAATTGACATCAACTTTTTCTCAATAATATCTTGTATATCTTCAACGAGCATGCGTCTTTTCTTAAGCCCCTCAATATACTTGATAATATTCTTGATTTGTGTGCCAGATGCACGGTCATCGTCATCCGTCATCTCAGCATTTGCCTTCATTATTGCGGCTTCAATTTTTTCGGGACTGTAATCTACTACAGTTCCATCTCTCTTAATTATTTTCATCGTAACTACCTTCCATCTTGGCACAAGTATATCATTTTTAATTATGCAAAATTGTTGCAGGTGCAACTATTTAACTTTTTTGAAAAAAAGAAAAAGATTGTCTTATTTTCATCCCTTTTAGATGGCTTAAAACAGGTATTTTACATTATTTTGCACTTTACAAAACTTTGTCAATAAGCAAAAAAAGTGATACATATTTCAAAAATAAAAAGTATAATAAAGTTGGGTGATACTATGGATACAAAATTATTTAGAGACATGACGTATGGAATGTATATCGTCAGTAGTTATGAAGAAAATAGAAACATTGGATGCGTAATTAACACAGCAACACAGATTACTTCAAAAGATCCTGTTTTTTCTATTTCATTAAATAAGGAAAATTATACAAATGAAGTGATAAAGAGGACAAAGAAGCTTGCGATTATGATTCTATCGGAAAAGGCAAGTAAGGATGTCATTTCTACTTTCGGCTATCAATCCTCTAAGGAAAATGACAAATTTGCAAATGTCGAATTTGAAATGAAAGAGGAACTTCCTATTATAAAAGCAGGAATTTGTGGATATATGATTGCTGAAGTAAAAGAGGTTATCGATTGCGGAACCCATGACATCTTCTTATGTTCAATTAAGAGTGCTGAAAAAGTAAGTGATGAGCCACCAATGAGTTATGCTTATTATCATAAGGTATTAAAAGGTTCTTCTCCTAAAAATGCACCAACATTTATCGAGGAAAAACCAGTTGGCGAAAAACCAATTTATCAATGTATGATTTGCGGTCATATTTATGATGATAACAAAGAACCTATTCCTTTTGAAAAATTACCTGATAGCTGGGTATGCCCAACTTGTAAGGTAGGAAAAAGAATGTTCAAACGCATTAACTAAAAGATTGCAGATTTCAAAAATCTGTTTTTTTTATGAAAATAATAACCAATTTGTTTAAATCAATTGACAAATTTTAAAAATTTGTATATATTTAGTATAGCATAGCAATACGCTATGCTCGATACCTCATATAATTCTATATGAGTATCAACCAAAACCCCCTGAAGAGAGCCACGATTAACTGGCTCTCACTTTTTTGTCTTATTAAAAAAATAAAATAAAGAATTATGCTATAATAATCATATAATTACTACACATTTCTAACACATTAATACATAAAAAAGGAAGGATTTATAGACAATGAAAAAAGAAAACTTAATGAATGAACTTAATAAAATAAATAGTAATAGTAGTTTACAAGATATTCAAAATTATATAACTAAGATGATGAAAGCAAATAAATTTAATAACACTCCTATAGAATTATTCTGTTTTCTAACAGAAGAAGTGGGAGAATTAGCAAAAGAAATTAGAAAATCAGAAAAAAACATGGAAATGGATATAAAAAAGTTATATGACTCTTCCTTAAGTCATGAAATAGCCGATGTTTTTATCTATTTACTGGCATTATGTGATTCACATCATATTAATCTCTTAGAAGCTTTTAAAGAGAAAGAAAAAATAAACTTAGATAGAATATGGGAATAAAAAGGAAGATAAAAATGTCTAAACAGAATACTTTTTCAGATAACGTATTAGAATTTAATAAATGGTTAACCAATGTATCTTTAGAACTATTTGATCATTATCAAATTAAGAATCCTTTTAATGGAAAAAATAAAATGAAGATAAAGGAAATTACAAAGGCTTTTTATAAAAAATACTATAATGACCATAAGAAAAGAGTTTTAATCCTTGGCAGTTCACCTGCAAGAAAGGGAACAGCAGTAACAGGAATTCCCTTTGAAGATGCTCATCATCTATACCAAGAAACTGGCATTATGATGGATAACTATTATATTAATAAATCATCCTCTCAATTTCTATATGATGTAATGGAAAAATATGGAGGCTGTGAAAAATTCTATAATGACTTTTTTATGAATTTTGTTTGTCCTCTTGGTATTGTAAATCTTAATGAAAAAGGAAATGAAGTCAATGCAAATTATTATGAAAACAAAAAATTGAAAGCAATACTATCTAATTTTATAATCGAATCTTTAAAAAGACAAATTACTTTTGGCATTGATACATCTGTATGCTTTTGTATAGGAAGTGGTGAAAATTACAAATTCTTAATGGAAATTAACAGTCAATACCATTTCTTTGATAAGATTATTGCTTTAGAGCATCCAAGATTTATTATGCAGTATCATTCAATAGAAAAGGAGAAATATTTAGACAAGTATATTGGTTATCTCAATAATAAAAGATAATCTTTCATAGCTTTTGTATTTATTGGAACAACACTAATTAGTTTACAAATACACTTGTTAATGATATAATCACTACTAATTTGGGGGAAAAAATGGAAAAAAATGAGAGTATTAATGAATTATTAACATTAAAAAGAGATTATGAACTAGAAAGATTAGAACTATCAGATAAAAGAGAGATTTTAAAACAGAAAAAAAGAGAGATTTATGATCAAATAATTGAGACAATTAAAGACGAAATCGATCTTTCTTCAAATAGTGAACGACTACAAAGCTATCTAGAAAGAACTTATATAAGAGAAATTGGCTTTTTAGATAGAAGTCTACATTATATAGCTGGTAATAACTTAAGAGGAGATTTATCTTTTTATAAACTATTACTATTAAACAGAAAAGCAGAACAATTAGCCTTAGGCTATGGCATCTCTTCAGAAAATGAATTAGGAAAAGTATTTTATAATTATAATTATCGTTCTATATCCCATCCCTTTTTAGAAGATGAAAGAGTACTGGAAATAATAAAAAAAATTTCTACGCTAGCTTATCTTGATGAGGTGTTTAAAGACATAAACAACATTCTAGATTATCAGGGGACTTATACCGTTTTTAGATATATAAAGAATTATCTAAAAGAAGTATTAAAAGACGGTTCTTCTCAAACAGATGATGAATTGGTCTATAAAGATTATAATCAAAAAGTGGAATATGTTTTAGAAAACTTGACTAATATTGCATCCTACCTATTAACAGTAAGAGACCAAATTCCCAATTCAAGATTGGCTCTTTGTAACCATGGTTTATCAAGAACAGCAAAAAAATTACCAGGGACAAATATTTCTTATGACCAGAAAGTATTTACTAAAGGAATCGCTTTTGGTACAACCCTAGAAAATCTACAAGAAGGAAATTATGAAAGTGCAAAAGAATTAATATTCATCCCTCACCAACAAATCCTTAAATAAGGTTTCTTTATTTTATAATAAATACGAAATGAAATGAGGTGAATAAAATGAACACTCAACAAAAAAACATAAAGAATGATACAGTATATAAAAATAAATTAAGAGCAATTGATGAAAAAGTGCACCAATGTCACGATTGTCAAAATCTAGTGGAAAAGTTTCCTAACTCCCCTACTTTATATTTAGGAGAGAATCAGGACATTCTATTAATAAGAGAAGCTCCTGCGAATAATGGATGGCGAAAAAGCCACCAATTATGGAAAGATATAAATGGAAAAATATTGCCAAGTGGATTAATACTACAGAAGCTCTTTGATATCATCGAAAGAGACATCTTTGAAATAAGTTTCCTAGAATCAGTAAAATGTTATCCGATAGAAAGAAAACATTTAAAAATCTGTTCTAAAAATTGTAAAAGTATTATGTTAGAACAAATTGATATTTTAAAGCCTAAACTTATTATTACTTTAGGCGAATTCCCTACGAGAAATCTATTAGATTTTAAATTTGATAAATTTTCAGATGTCGTTGGAAATATTTATGAACAAAATAATTACAAGATTTTACCCATCTATCATCCTAGTCCTATTTCTCCAAAAAGCTATAAAGGAAATGTTCCTATTTTTGAAAAATTAAAGAACATACTATAATCAATATACTTAAAAAACAAGACTTTGTTGATGTGTCTTGTTTTTATTTTTTCTTTTTTATAGGAAGAGCCTTACAAGTCGTAAAGACAATCTCTTTTACTTTTTCTTCATCCTCTAAATCTTCTATCATATACATTGGTTTAGCACCCTTATAAGGAATTTCTTCTTTTAATCCATATTGCTTATTTTCAGGAACGATTTTGATAAGTGTTCTCCCATCATAGATGCCACCAAATAAAATATTGTTATGATAAAGTAGATATTCTCCCATCATAGGACGAATCAAAACATCTCCCAAACATTGTAATCTTTCCTCAATATATGCCTTTTCTTCTTTAGTTGTTGCCATTTTTATTCCTCCTTTTTACGAAATACTTACAAGCGTCAAAGTTTTAGGTTTAGCAAGTCCTTCAACAGTTTGCTCTTCTCCTGAAAAACGATTAACAAGACTATAGCCAATAACTTCATAATCTTTTGAAAGAGCATCTTCTACTTCCTCCATAGAATATTTCGTAATAACTTCTTCATCTAAAGCTAAAACAATACCTTTAATAAGACGAACTTCACGGTTACCATAATAAGCATGCTTTGCATTTTCTTCATGAAGTAAATCTTCCACACTTGCATAAATTTCACCATCAAATAAAACAGGATCTCCAATACTTATCACATAGCTGTAAAGTCGACCTTCATCTGGACTCACTTGAAGTGTACTGCGCATCTCTCTAAGATATTCTATATACGCATCATACTCTTCTGCATTCATATTTAAACCATTCATTAAATCTGTAACTGTTTTTTTCTGTAAAGCTTGTCGTTCTTCAATACTTTTTTCTATTTCTGTAAGTTTATCATCAATTTCTTTAACAGAAACCTTTAAGTCATCCACTTGCTCTATTAAGTCTTTAATAGAAGAGTCAGCTTCATCTAAAGTATCCCCTATATTGTCTAAATGATTCGAGATTTCATCAAAACCATTATACAGCTTCCATAAAAGAATTCCATGTAAACATATGCTAGCTATTACAAGAAAAGGCCATGTACTAATATCTTTTTTCATACCATCACTCCAACGGCCCTATCGTACCATAAAAGAAACATAAATACAACGATTTTGTAAACTGGTAAAATTCTCTAGATTATTGAGTGAAAAACCAAAAGATTTATGATACAATAAAGAAAAGAGGGATTGACTATGAAGATAGTAGAATTGACAAATCAGCAGTTTGATGAATTTTCTAAATTTCATGCCTTAAATAGTTACTGTCAAACACCTAAATATGCACTTCTTATGAGTGAATATGGTTACAGTTATGATTATATAGGCTATATTGACGATGCTGGAAATATCAAAGCTGCATCGCTTATTCTTATCCGTAAAATTACAAACCATGCTAAATACGGTTATGCACCTAAGGGATTTTTAATCAATTACTATGACAAAGAGCTTGTACAAAGTTTTTTTGATGCCCTAAGAGAATACTATAAAGGAAAGGACTTTATCTTCATTAAATTTAATCCTGAAATTATCATCGGTCAAACAAGTAAAAATAAAAATTATATTGTCGAATATAACAACAATGTTAAGATAATTGACGAATTAAAATCAATGAATGTCAAAAGAAGACTTGAGTCTTTTGAATTTGAACTTATGCAACCTAAATTCAATGCCTATGTAAATTTAAGACAATTTGATTATAAGAATTTAAAACGCAATTACAGAAAAAAGATTAAACACAGTCTAGATTATGGTATGAAATTAGTTGTTGGAGAACCTCAAGATATTGATATCTTTTATCAGTTTATAAAAGGGAAAACGAAACATCCCATTACTTATTACCGCAATTACTTTAATGTCTTTAGTCGCGATAATTCCATTGATTTAGTTCTTGTTCAAATCGACTTTGAACGTTACTTAACTGCTATTCGTGAAGCCCATGACAAAGAGGCACGTATTAATGATCATTACAATGAACTCATACAAACAAGAGTCAATCAAAAAACATTAAATTCAAAGATGAATTCGGATAGAAAATTACAAACATATAAAGAAAAAATAGTTCAAGCAACCAATGAACTAAAAAAACATCGTACAGCTTATATTGGAGGCGCATTAGTCATCAAACATTATAATCGTGTCTCTATTTTAATCAGTGGTTATAGTGATGAATATGCCTATTTAAATCCTCATCATTTTCTTTACTACGCTATCTTTGAAAGATATAAACCATACTTTAACTTCTGTGATATGAATGGAGTTACAGGAATTTTTGATGAAAAAAGTAAATATTATGGTTTAAATAAATTTAAGATGGACTTTAATCCTATGATTTATGAATTTATAGGTGAATTTGATCTAATCTGTTCAGAACATTTATTTAAGCGTCTCATTAAAACAAGTTTTATCGAAGATGAATTTATTAACCATTAATTTGTTAAGAAGGGTATAAAAACCTTCTTTTTTTATATACTTTAATATGAACAATAGACCGCTTTATCTAAATCCAAAAGCTTATACTTTATCAGCTCTAGTCATAGGATACTTATTAATTGGCGATTATACAGCAAATCAACAAAACGCCATTGGAAATTGGCTTATGACAGTAGGTCAAATATTAGAAGCAAATTCGGCTATTCAACAAGCAGTAGAAGAAAAATACCAAGGAAATTCTTTTAATATAAATTCTGAACAATTTAAAAAGGGAGGAAGTCCTTATATGGACAATCCGCCACTTACTGATTTTTTATCTCAAGATGAAGAAACAATAAAAAAGATAAAAGAAGAATTAGAAAGTGTCATCGATAAAATAAACCATTTACATACAAATTAAAAAGTAGATTACTCTACTTTCTATTAATACGATAACGTTCATTTGGATCTAAGATGGCCTTACGTATACGAATATCATCTGGTGTTATTTCTACGTATTCGTCATCTTCAATAAACTCCAATGCCTCTTCTAAGGTAAATGTTCTTGGTTTAATTAAAGCGATGGCATCATCAGAACCAGATGCACGAGTGTTCGTAAGTTGTTTGTTTTTACATGGATTGACATTTAAATCATTATCACGATTATGAATCCCAATAACCATACCAACATAGACATCTGTTGCTGGCCCAACAATTAATTGACCACGATCTTGTAAATTATAAAGAGAGAATCCTAAAGTCTTTCCTGCTTCCATAGAAACAAGAACACCATTTTTACGAGTAGTTAATTCTCCTGCATAAGGTTTATAGGAATCAAACGAACGAACCATAATTCCTTCTCCCTTCGTATTCGTAATAAAGGCGGAACGATAACCAATTAAGCCTCGAGTTGGAGCAGTGAATTCTAAATGAGTATAATTATCTTCACTTGTCGTCATACTCATTAGTTGTCCTTTTCTCTCTTGTAAATCACTGATAACTGTTGAAGCATAATCACTTGGTGTATTGACAATAACCGTTTCAAAAGGTTCACATTTCTTGCCATCAATTTCTTGAAATAATACTTGTGGTTTTGAAACGGATAACTCGTATCCTTCACGGCGCATATTTTCAAGGAGAATAGATAAGTGAAGTTCTCCACGACCAGAAACTTTAAACCCATCGCTTCCCGGTAATTCTTCTACTTCAAGACCTACATTGGTTTCCAATTCTTTATCAAGTCGTTCTTTTATATGGCGACTCGTTAAAAATTTACCACTTTTACCTGCAAATGGAGAATTATTGACTAAGAAATTCATTGAAAGTGTTGGTTTTTCAATCTCGATTGGTGGAAGAGGATTTGGTTTTCCATGCGTACAGATTGTATCTCCAATTGAGATGTGATTGCATCCAGCAATCGTTACAATATCGCCATAATAAGCTTCCGTCTTTTCAACCTTATCAAGGCCCTCATTGACAAATAATTTTGTCACTTTAAAACTTGTCTCTTCCCCATTATTCTTAACTAATGTAACAAGTTCATTATTCTTAATTTTACCTGATTTAATACGACCAATTCCTAAACGACCGATATAGCCATCATAAGCTAGTGAAGAAATTTGTAATTGTAAATCATCATTTTCATTTCCTTCATAAGGCTTCACTTGCTTTAGAATCGTATCAAGAAGTGGTGCAATGCTATCATTACTAATATCATTTGGATCAAGTGTTGCAATTCCCTGCTTTGCTATACCATAGACAATTGGGAAATCTAATTGCTCATCCGTTGCATTTAAATCGACAAATAAATCAAATGTCATATTGACAACTTCTTCAATACGGGCATCTTTCTTATCAATCTTATTAATAAATAATATAGGACGAAGATTTTGCTCCAATGCTTTCTTTAACACAAAACGTGTTTGTGGCATAACTCCTTCTGCAGAATCGACAAGTAAAATAACGGTATCAACAGTTCTAATGACACGTTCTACTTCACTTGAAAAGTCAGCATGTCCCGGAGTATCCACTATATTAATCTTATAATCTTTATAACGAATAGCGCAGTTCTTTGAATAAATTGTGATTCCTCTTTCTCTTTCAATA
>CAZWKF010000063.1:0-9195 GCA_964634785.1 uncultured Muribaculaceae bacterium | reverse complement strand
TAACGGTGTACTTCATCCTGTATTCTCGTTAAATAATGAAATAAGTTACTCATGCGATCTATAGGAATGGTCTCTAATGTATCCCCATCTAAAAGCTCATTCGTTCGATGTTTATCATTTTTAACCATTCCACAGACCTTAATCTTTTCATCAAGACCCAGTTCCATCAATGTCTCCTTAATGGCATGGATTTGGGTAATCCCCCCATCAGCTAAGATCAAATCAGGTAATTCGCTCTTTTCTAATAATGCCCGGTAATACCTTCTATATGTGACTTCTTTCATCGTATGATAATCATCATTCTTATCGACACTTACCTTGTATTTGCGATAATCATTTTTTGAAGGTACTCCATTTTTATAAACAACCATTCCCGAAACAGCAAAGTTACCAAAGAGATTCGAGTTATCAAATGAATCAATTCTGTGAATTTTCATACCTAAAAGACTCTCAAGTTCTTCATGAGCTCCACTTGTTCTTTCGATTTCTCTTTGAATGGTTTCAAAGTTATTTTCTAGACTGATTTTAGCATTCGTACGTGCTAAATCCAAGAGTTTTTTCTTACTTCCACGAGTCACGGTAATAAATTTCGTCCCAATCGCTTCACTTAAAACTTCTAAATTGAGTTCAGGTACCGTAATAATTTCCCTTGGAATCTCATTTTTCGTATAAAATAAGGCAAGGAATGACTCAATATCATCGATATAATTTTCCGTAACGGGAAGAATTTTATTCTTTTGTCCCAATAGTTTTCCCCTACGAATAAAGAAGATTTCAATAGAAATAAAACCATTTTCAAAGTAATAATTGATAATATCACGATTCACAAAATCATGAAGTTCAACCTTCTGCTTTTCCATGACAATTTTAATATAGTCTAACTCCTCTTTTAATTCCTTAGCAACTTCATAGTTTAACTGGCTTGCCTGATATTCAATCATTTCCATTAGCTTCTTAATAAGACAGTCATCATTCCCATTTAAGAAAGATAGAATTTCTGTTTCCATGGCATCGACTTTCTCTTTATCAACAGATTTCACACAATATCCTAAACACTCGTGAATATGATAATAAAGACAGACTTCTTTGGGTTTCCCTTCACATTTTTTTAAAGGATATAAGCGATTTAGTAGATTGACAATACGTCTTGCGGCATAGGCATTAACAAAAGGACCAAAAAGATGTTTCCCATCACTTCTTTTCACATGCAAATAACGAACGACTTTTAAAGTAGGATATGGTTCCCTTTTATACTGAATGTATGGGTAACTTTTATCATCACGAAGCAAGATATTATATTTAGGGTCATATTGTTTAATTAAATTAATTTCTAAGATAAAAGACTCCAATTCAGAAGAAGTCACAATGTATTCAAAATCAGCAATTTCTGATACTAGTTTTTTGGTTTTTCCCGTTACTCTTCCAGTAAAATAAGAAGTCAAACGATTTTTTAAATCTTTTGCTTTCCCAACATAGATAATGACACCATCTTTATCTTTCATTTGATAACTTCCAGGAAGATGAGGCACTAATTCTAACTTTTCTTTAAACATTGCTTTTCACCACCCTTATTATACACAAAAAGGAAAAGAAAATAAACGTCTTTCAAAATTTGCTTAATTTAGCCTTTTATGGTATGATAAGACACGAATTTGGAGGGGAAATTATGGAAAAATTAGAAAAATCAAATATTGCTTTTAAAAAGGATATTTTATGTGACAAAATTGCGCTTTTACCATTAAATAAGGAGTTAATGCAATTTCCAGATAAAAGATGGATTAAATATGCCCATCATATATTTACTCATCTTACAATTCCAATGGAAGTAACAGAGGAATCATTAAAAAATATGATGTATAAATTTTTAAAGAGATTACCAAATCCAATGTATCTTGAAATGTATGAGAAATTCTTAGAAGAAAATCAAGTTATCATAAAAAGGGAAATGTCTGAAGATACAGAAACCACAAAAAAACAAGATAATTATGAAGTAGAAAAGGATATCATCCTTTCTTTAAAACAGGACTATGCTGATTATACAAATTTTGCCCATGAAATCGGTCATAAAATAACAGAAAATTTAGATGACTCTCTTCATGTAAATCTTTTCCGTCATGTTATTCCATTCTATTTTGAAATGCTTTTTATCTACTTTTATTCAAGAACACCTATTGAATTTTATCAAATACTTAGTGGATTAGAATTAAAAGCCTATGATTATTTGACCAAAATCCATTTTCAAGAATTGGCATTTAAGAAAAATCGTCAAAAATTGGAAACAGAAATGGAAAAATATGGCCTTAATACACCAGAATATGTAACACAAATACTTCATTCTTCTTACTATGATAATATCATGGATTTCCATTCCCTTATGATTGACTTTGACTTGCTCTATCGCACCATGAAAAATTTTGAAGAGGGATTTGACTCATTTGATAGTATGGTGCAAGAATCCTATAATAGCTACCTTCATTTTATGGAAAAAAACTGGATTACCTATTTAGGAGATGGTATGGAAAGTTATAATTATTTTTTAGAAAAAACCGACAAGGCGCTTTCTTTAGTAGGAAGAATGTAATGCAAGAGTTAAAAAAGGAAACAATTGAAATCAAGAAATCGAAGTTTATTGGCATTGCCTACCAAGTCGACTCCGCTACAGAAGTAGAAATGATCTTAAAAGAGTTAAAAAGGGAGCATAAAAAAGCAAGGCATATTCCCTATGCATATAAGATTGGCACTCTTGCGAAAAAGAGTGATGATAAAGAACCAGGAAATACCGCAGGTAGTCCCATCTACAATATTATTGAAAAGAAAAAACTCGATCATATTTTGATTGTAGTGATTCGCTACTTCGGTGGTATTAAGCTAGGAGCAGGCGGTCTAATAAGAGCTTATTCGAGTGCTGCAAACGAAGTAACAAAGTAGAAATGATCCTGTAGTCATTTCTTTTTTTTATGTGCATATAGTTTATTAGGTGAAAATGATGAAAAAATATTTTGAAGTCTTACTTATCCCGGTAGTTTCTGTACTTTTACTTCCCTTAGTATTCTCCCTTTTTAATCTATTGCATATCGAGGTGGCCCCCTTTTTGTATCTTGCCGTAACGATTATTATGACCTTTATTACAGGCATCTTTGTTGGGAAAATGAGTGTGCAAAAAGCGTATCTAAAAGGGCTAGGTTTCGGTCTTGCATTAGTAGCCATCATGTTTTTATTTAGTCTCTTCTTAAAAGCCCATCTCACGTGGTTTAGTGTCGTTTATTACCTCATCTTAGTCATCTCTTCTACTCTTGGAAGTATGATTGGCATCACAAAAAAAGGATAACTACCTATCCTTTGAATCGAGTATGATGGTAATGGGGCCATCATTTTCAAGTGTAATGAGCATCTCTGCTCCAAAGACCCCAGAATATGTAGGAACATATTCTTTTAATTTGTCATTAAATTCTTCATAAAGTGGAAGAGCCTTTTCTCCTGTCATGGCATTCATATAACTAGGGCGATTTCCCTTTTTCGTATTAGCCTGCAATGTAAATTGAGAAATCGATAAAATACTTCCTTTGACCTCCTGAATCGAGCGATTCATAACACCTGCTTCATCATCAAAAATACGCAAATTGATGATCTTTTTAACTAAGTAATCGATGTCTTCTTCTGTATCTTCTACATGAATTCCTAAAAGGATGACAAAACCAAAAGGAATCTCATTCACTAATTTGCCATCTACAGAGACACTGGCTTTTTTACTGCGTTGAATTACTGCTTTCATTATTATACCCTCTTTACATCAGTGACAAAGGAAAGGGTCCTTATTTCTTCAATAAAGTTTTCCAAATTGTCCTTATTTTTAACTTTTACTAATACATCATAAGTCGTATTTCCATTTCGCATGACTTCATTGATGCTGTTTATGCTTACATTTTTAAGGCTCGCTTTTGTGACAATATCTGTTAAATTATGATTGATATTGTTTGTTATAATCACAAGCTTGGCAATATACTCACGAGGATTTTCTCCTCTTTTTTGATTCCAAGAAACGGAAATAATTCGTTCCTTTAAATCCGCAATGTTTTTACAATCCTTCTTATGGACCGTGACGCCTTGCCCCCTTGTAATATAGCCTAGTATTTCATCCCCATAGACAGGCTTACAACAACTGGCTAGATTGACTAAGATATCATCACAGCCATCCACAATAACATCATTTTTATAATTTTCTTTTGTAAAAGAGACATTTGAAGTGACTTTATCAAGCAATAAATCTTGAACATTTTGTTTCTCTTCGAACAATAAATTGACAATATAAATGGGAGTATATCGCATTGATCCTATAAGTAGATAGACTTCCTCAATTGAACCCACTTTTAAATCACTTAATAATTTTTCTTGACGTTCCTCTTTAAAGGCATCATCAAAGCTTATCTTTTGTCTTCTTAACTCTTTTTCTAATAGTTCTTTACCACGTGTAATATATTCTTCACGATCTTGTTTGGAAAAGTAAGCTTTTATTTTTGTCTTAGCCGCTGTTGTCTTAACAAATGTAAGCCAATCTTTATTTGGGCTACTCGTATTATTCGTCATAATCTTGACGATATCATTATCTTTTAACTTATAATCAAGGGTGACCATTTGATCATTAACAATGGCTCCTACTGTCGTGTCTCCTATATGTGAATGAATACGATAAGCAAAATCAATTGGACTAGAACCATCAGGAAGTTCTACAACATCTCCCTTTGGCGTATAAACATAGATTGATTTTGTCAAAAGTTCATTTGAGACATTATCAATAAATTGATTATCATCAATGATATCATCGGCATTCGCATCGATGATATTGCGGAACATTTGCAATTTTTGTTCCATCAAGTTTTGAATATGCTTAGAGCCTTTCTCTTTATAAGACCAATGGGAAGCTACACCATGTTCAGCAATTTCATGCATCTCTTTTGTTCTTACCTGAACTTCTACGGCAAGCCCATTTTTCCCAAATACACCCGTATGTAAAGACTGATAAGAATTTCCCTTTGGCATCGCAATATAATCTTTGAATCGCTTAGGAATAGGCCTATAAAGCGAATGAATAAGACCAATGACTAGATAACATTCACTCTCCTCTTCGGTAATGACGCGAATTCCCATAATGTCATAGATGTCATTCCAACCACGCCAAGTCGATAACTTATTGTGAAGACTGGAAACACTTTTTACTCGACCACTAATTTCAAACTTAATATTATTACTCTGTAAAGCCTCTGATATCTCTTCAATCATTTCATCGATATTCGCTTGAAGCTCACTTCTAGGAGCAGGTAAGGAGTTTTCAATTTCCTCATAAATATCGGGTTTTAATATGCGAAAACTAATATTTTCCAGTTCAGAGGCAATGGAATTAATGCCTAAACGATGGGCAATAGGAATAAGTACATTCCACGTTTCTCTAGCCTTTTGCTTTTGTTTGTTTTCAGGTAATCCTTCATAGGTACGCATATTGTGCAGTCTTCCTGCAAGTTTTAAAATAATGACACGTACATCTTCTGATAAGGCAACAAGCACTTTCCTTAAATAAAGGCTTGAGGATTCTGAGTCATCTAAAAGATGTAGGCGATTTACCTTCGTTAGAGAAGTGACAATCTTTCTTACTTCACTGCCAAAGAGTTCCTCTAATTCTTCAAAAGAAGAATGCCCATGATCGATAGTTTCATGCACTAAAGCCGAAATGACAGTAGTGGCATCGGCATTTAAATTAGCCACAATCAAGGCAACGTTTAAAGGATGAGAAATATAATCTTCCCCATTTTTACGTCTCATTCCTTTATGTTCTTTCAAGGCAAATTGATAGGCTTTTTCGATTAATTCCATATCATTTGCTTTATATCCATTATCGGAGGCAACTGCTAGTAATTCTTTATAAAGTTCTTCCATGCCTTATCCTCTTTTCTTTTCTAACTTATCTAAAACATACTTTTCATAGGCACTATCCTCGGTATTCAAAATGTGATTTACCATTGAAGCAACCGTAAGTCCTACTGCTCCACTCCAATTATATTCCACATGATAGTTCCATATATCTGTTTCCTTTACCATACGAATCCCTGCTCGATTTAGTTCGTGCTTTTTTGTTCTAAGTGCAGGCAATACTTTATTAAATAGTTCTTTTTTTGATTGGTATTTCTGTTCCATACGTTTCATCCCTTAATATTTCTTTTTGTTTTTCATATATATTTATTATAGTACAAAATCGCTGTAAATTAAAGGAGAATTCATGAAAAACGTCTTTATTAAATCAACACTCATTTTAATGATCGGAACGCTCATTACGAAATTGCTTGGTTTTCTTATCAAAATCATATTCACGAGAATTATTGGGGAGGGAATTAATCTCTTCTCTTTAGTCATGCCTACTTATTCCTTACTCATCGCGATTACGCAGTTAGGCCTTCCCTATGCCATCAGTGCGGTTATGGCAAGAAGTAAGTATCGTGGAATCCATATTTTCTCATCGGTTATTCCCATTGCTATTCTCTTTAATATACTCGTCATTGTAGGTGTTTTTCTCTTTGCCCCTTTTCTTGCCAATACACTTCTGAAGACACCTGATGCCTATTATCCAATTGTATCCATTGCCTTTATTCTTCCCTTTACGACCATTTCGGGTATTTTAAAGGGATACTATTTTGGCAAACAGAATATGTTTCCCAATTCCATTAGCAATGTCTTTGAACAAATCGCGAGACTCGTCTTACTTATCACCATTGTGCCTATTTTGATGAAAAAATCCATTATTACAGCCGTATCAGGTTATATTCTCATCTCTGCTGTTTCTGAGTGCGTCCAAATTATCATCTATCTCTTTTTTGCTCCTAAAAACTTGCATATCTCGTTAACAGACTTGAAGATGTCTCCAAGAATTGCAGGAGATGTCTTTAAAATTTCGATTCCCAGTGTTTCTGGACGCCTTATCGGAAATATCTGTTACTTTTTTGAACCGATTATCTTGACCAATATGTTGCTCTTTGTAGGGTATTCTAATTCTTATATTCTAAGTGAATATGGTGTCTATAATGCCTATGTCATTCCTCTTTTAACGATGCCTTCTTTTATCACATTGGCCCTTAATACAACCTTGATTCCCGAAATATCCAAACATCATCAGGAAAAGAAGTATGTCAAAAGAAGAATTGTTCAATGTCTTTTCATTTCTTTTCTTATAGGAACAGTCTTCTGTATCTTCATCTATTTTAACAGTGAATTCCTTCTTTCTTTAATTTATAACACAACAAAAGGACTCGATTACTTAAAAATCCTCTGCTTCTTCTTCCCCCTCTTTTATCTAGAAGGTCCCATTATGAGTGCCTTACAAGGACTTAATTTATCGGCCTATACAATGAAAACAACACTTATCGGATGCATCGTAAAGTTACTTTCACTAGCAATTATCAGTCTTTTCAGTGTCGGCATATATAGTCTATTAATAGCTGAGATCATCGATATTATCATCGTCAACTATTTAAACATTAAAAAACTCTTTCAATTACATTATTTATAATGAAAAAACCTATTTAGCATAGGCTTTTTTCTTTGTATTCTCCACCAAGAAGGCAATCTTTTTTTGGTCTAATTCTTTTATTTGTGAGGTATAAACACTCATGCCACCAAGACTTCCTATAATAAATGGTAAATAGGTAACTAATTGATATAAGTCTTGATAGATGGTTTGCATAAAAGTTGCAAAATTAAAAGTATAATATTGAGCTAACAATTCTTGATATTCACTGTCTTTAATGTTTGCTGAATAAATCTTTCTTCTCACTAATCGTTCCGCATCTCTTTTAGGGATTACTCGAGCATAGGAATAGCAAGCTTCAGCAGATACTTCTATTTTCTCTTTCTTTTCTTTATAGAGCATATAAATAGCTCGAAACTTGGATAATAGTTCTGTTTCACTCCTTATTTGACTTAATTCGCTCATACGTGATGTAAATTGAGCCATGTAATAGTCTAACTTCGCTTCTTCCTCTAATTCATCATAGTAAGGAACATTTAAAAGACGACATAAAGCTTCAATGACACAATTTGAATCAAACACAATAAAAGAATTTTTAGGATCATTTCCATTCATTACTAAATCTAATAATAAGTTAAGTTTTAGATTTAAATTTGGGCAGAACTGTGCTTCTATATATTCTTTAAAATTTCTTAAAGATCCAATAAAATAAGCATCTGCCTTTTTCCCTTCTGCGGAAAGTGTATTAATATCTTCAATTTTTACTTTCAACATCTCTGTTTCCCCCTTTTTTCCTCGTCTATTATGGCATATTTTGGCAAAATAGTCAAATTTTGGAAAGCGAAAATCTACTTATTTATGATGCGTTTAAACAAATCTTCTAGGACTTTTTCACGATTTTCTCCATCCATTGTATCGATTAAAGGAAGTTTGTATTTTTCACATTCCCTTACTAAGAGTTTATTTCGCTCTTCAAATCGCTTTACACAGATATCTAAATATTCTTCATCCACTTGAGCTATCCAATCAGTGGGTTTAGCATAGTGAACAACATTATACTTAATTTGCTCTAATGGACAGTTTGGATAGGCTAAAAAATAGACTTCCACTTTATCTTTTTGTTTTAATTTATAGATATCTTCGGGTAAGAAATCAAACATATCAATAACCGTATTTATATGATTCATTTCGGCATCTAAAACAGCTTTATCGACAATAGATTCAAAAAATCTATTCTGAATATCTTTATCAAGTTCATCTACTTTAAATCCTAATCCTTCTTCAATAGAATCATATAAATCATCAAAAGAAATTCTATTAAACCCATTCCTTTGTAATTTGTAAGCTAAAGTACTCTTCCCACTTCTCGCATTTCCTCCTAAAATAACCACTTTTTCCATAATTCTTCTCCTTTTACATCTAATGACTACAAAATGCATTTCATTTTTTACTTTACTTCTAATTGTTTTCTTTCTTTTTCTAGTTCTTTTAAAGATTTATTTGGTGTTGGCTGGCATAGTTCCACCAGCTTCCTTAATTGCCTTTCTAACTATTTTTCCTATCTCATTATGCGTATTGCAGGCTTCATTTTCTCCCTCTATATTATCTCTTATTAGTTGTTGTTCTGTTTTTGATTTTCTAAAGAAATTAGCTGATAATTCATCAATCCCCATATTGTCTAAAAT
>CAZWKF010000062.1:0-9228 GCA_964634785.1 uncultured Muribaculaceae bacterium | reverse complement strand
TAATGAAATATGGCGGATTATTGGTGTATTTCCCGATGAAGAGGGAACATATCGCATGAAGTTAATTAGAAATGATCCATTTGAGAAAGTTTATTATGATAGCACTCATAATCGAACTAGCTCATGGGAACACTCTGATATAAGGGAGTTGATGAGAACTAAGGTTAGCGAAAAAGTTAAAGAAAAATATGTAGACGAAGTCACTTATTATTTAGGAACACTCAATACTAATAATAAAGTTAATGTAGAAAGTATTTATGCTCAAGAGAGAAATAAGGAAATCTATAAGGAATACTATAGCTATTTATATCCTAGAAAAGTAAACATAAAAGACAAAGTTAGCTTAATGTATCCAAGTGATAATTTATATACATATGCCTTAGGAGTCGATTCTGTTTGCTTTAATAACACCAGTAACTGCAAAGGAGAAAAAAGTTGGTTAACATTACTTGACAAAATTAATGAAGGAAATAGTACTATATATGACCAATGGACTCTCTCTCCAGTATCTGGAGGAAGCTATGCTGCAGTCATTATGAACGGCGGAGGATGGAATAATACGGGCGCCATACTGCAAAGACGAACTCGCCCAGTTGTCTACTTAAAAACAAATATAGAATTTAAACAGGGAGATTATGATGGTTCTAAAGAGAAACCATATGAATTAGTTGAAGTAAAAGACTAAATTGGCAGAAATGCCGTTTTTCTTTGCTCTAAAATATGGTATACTAATAATAGTTGGGAGTATTTGGTAATGAACTGTATGGAAGATAAAGAAATGAACATCACTCTAAAATTAAATGGGACAATGACTTCGATCATTGGACCAACAAATTCAGGGAAGACAACCTTTTTAAAAAAACTATGTCATCAAATACCAAATGAGAGTTTGATGATAGATGAAGTATGTATTCAAGAATATGATATAACATTCCTTAAAAATAATATTGTCGTTGTATTTGATGACAATCAATATAACTGTGATTATGTAGCAGAAGAACTTTATTTTTACCTACACCAGTTAGGTTATCGTATTGATGAAATTACGAAAAAGATAGAAGCCATTGCCAAATATTTTAAAATAGAAGACCTACTTGATATGCGTATTGATATGCTTCCTGTTGAAAAACGCATTTTAATTAAAATTATCTCTTTCTTAATTATAAAACCTAAGATTTTTGCTTTAGATAATTTATTTGGTTATTTAAGTGAAAGAAAAGTACAAGAGATTATTAAGTATTGTAAGAACAATCAAATAACGCTTCTTTATGTCACATCTAAAAGTGATGAAATGCTCTTAAGTGATGATGTCATTATTATGCATAATTACAAAGCAATTCTTTGTGAGAATGTAAAAAATGTATTAGATGGAAATACGATTCTCCCTTATATGGGAATTAAACTCCCCTTTATTGTTGATTTGTCACATAATCTAATTCTTTATGAATTGGTTGATAAAATCTATTATGATAAGCGAAAGTTGGTGGATAAATTATGGAAGTTGTAATAGCCAATAATGAACTAAAAGAATTTCAAGGAAATGAGATTGAAGGAATCTTAGGAGATGTGATCGATCTATTAAAGCTTGGGATGGATATTGATGGAATTGTCTATAATGACAATTGGACAGTGAAGAGATTTTTAAATGGAATGCGTATTTCCCTAAAGCCTCGTCTTTCAAGTATATTTTCTTATTTAGAACTTGATATGAACTATTTAAATGTTCGAATAAAGGATTTGTCTAAAACGAATTTTAAATATGTCTTACTTGCTTATATGTTGATAAACAATAAAAAAATCATTGTTTTCGATTATTTTGATGTTGGACTTACCTATAAAGAACAAAAGAAATTGATAAGAATAATCCGCAATTTAAAAAGAGATGGGAAGAAAGTGTTCTTTATTAGTCGTGATCCTGTTTTCTTAAATCAAATAGCAGAAAGATTAACCGTTTTTAAAGCTGGGAAAATCAAATATCAAGGAAAAATGAGTGACTGGATAGAAACAGAGGAGATAGAAGACAAACCGGAGATTCTCAAATTTATTGAACTTGCAAATGAAAAAAATGCAAGACTTACAAAAACATTAGATAGTGGAGAGCTTTTAAAAGATATCTATAGGAGTGTATATTAATGAGATATGTAGCAAGTATTCGTTATGATGGTTCAAAACTTTATGGTTTTCAACGTCTAAATCGTCATAAAACAGTACAGGGAGAATTAGAAAGAGTTTTAACAAAAATCAATAAGACAGTTGTTTACGTCAAAGGAGCTGGGCGAACGGATCGCGGAGTCCATGCCATGGATCAAAAAGTACATTTTGATTTAAATGTGAATATTCCTGAATCTCATATCGCAGAAGCCATGAATAGTATGCTTGATAAAGCCATTTATGTGCGTGATGTAAAAATGGTAGGGAGCGATTTTCATGCTCGTTTTGATGTTAAATATAAAGTTTATGAATATAGTATTAGTATAGGTGAATATAATCCTTTAGAAAATGACTATACCTATTTTTATCCAAATAAACTTGATATTCGAAAAATGAGGAAAGCTTCAAGGTATTTGCTTGGAAAACATTCCTACGAAGCTTTTACTTCTGGTGAAAGAGAATCGTATAATTCCATTCTCTATAGTATTAAGTTTAAAAAAAGCAAAGATCAAATTTTGATTACTTTTAAGGGAAAGAGTTTTTATCGTTATATGGTGCGCAATCTAGTGGGAGCATTAATCAGTGTAGGAAGTGGGAAAGTTGATGCTAAAGAGATGCCAAAGATGTTTGATAAAAAGGCAAAACATTTTGCCTATACGACAGTTCCCGCATGCGGTTTGTGTTTAAAAAAGATAGAATATTGAGAATTTTATGTCAAAAATACGAGTTTTCTTCAGAAAAACGCTAAAATTGTTTGACTTTTAAACATTCATCCCCTATAATTTTAAATGGTACATTTTTTAATTCGATGTTCAAATAGATGTGGGAAGTCTAGGCGAATAGAATAAACGAAAGGAATTAATTTATGAAAAGCACATTTATGCAAAAAAAAGAAACTGTTGAACGTAAATGGTATGTTATTGATGCAACAGATTTACCTTTAGGACGTGTAGCAACAAAGGCTGCTACTATGTTAAGAGGAAAACACAAAGTAACATACACACCACATATTGATTGTGGAGATTACATCATCATTACAAATGCTAGTAAAGTAAAATTAACTGGTAATAAGTTAAATGATAAGATGTATTATGATCATTCTGGATATCCGGGAGGATTAAGAGAAAGAAATGCTAAAGAGATGATTGAAAAATATCCAGTTGAAATGGTGGAAAGAGCTGTTAAGGGAATGCTTCCTAATGGACGTTTAGGACGTCAAATGTATAAGAAGTTATTTGTTTATGCAGATGCAGAACACAAACATGAAGCACAAAAACCTGAACAAATTAGCATATAGTAGGAGGGTAAGTTATGAATAAAAAAGTAATTACAGCAAGCGGTAGAAGAAAATCAAGCGTTGCTCAAGTTAGAATGGTTCCGGGAACAGGAAAAATTACTGTTAATGGAAAAGATGTTAATGAATACTTACCATTCGAAGTATTGGTAATGGATTTAAAACAACCTTTAGTGTTGACTAATAATGAAACTACTTTTGATATTACAGTTACAGTAAAGGGTGGTGGGTTCTCTGGACAAACAGGTGCCATTAGACTTGCCATTACAAAAGCTTTACTTGCTTATGATGAAAACACAGATCCTTCATCTGAATCTTCATATCGTAGAATATTAAAAGAAGCTGGATTTATTAGACGTGATCCAAGAGTTAAAGAACGTAAAAAATATGGTTTAAAGAAAGCTCGTCGTGCACCACAATTCTCAAAACGTTAAGATTTACAGTTTATTACAAAAGCTCACATATGTGGGCTTTTTATGTGGTTACCAGAAGCAATAAAAATGAAAAATTTAGCGATTGAGATGGGAATTAAAGAAGATGATATTTAGTTGATGATACATCTAATAATAGTTTTGAAAATGTAGAAAATTCATTTAAATTATTACGTAATGAAAAGATTTCCTCAATCGCGATTATTACAAGTGAATTTCATCTTAAAAGATGCAAAGCAGTTATTCAAAAGAGATTTCCTAATATTGAAGTAATCTTAATTCCATCAAAAGATGGTTTTTCAGATAGCAATAATTGGTTTTTTTCAGATAATAGTTGGAATTCAGGAAGAAGTTTAGCCACTTATGAAGCAAATTTATTAATAAAATATGCTAAGAAAAAGAAAATCGCTGATATAGATATAAAAGATTTTGAAAAATAAAACGATAATGAAATGGAAAGAAGAGAAAAATATGAAAGAGAAAGTAATACAATTTATAAAAGATTTTATTCTTATGGGTATTATCATTACTATTGTAGAATATGTCTTATAAACTAAATGTTGTAAATGAATTTGGCTATTCTTATATCATAGGATTTATGATCGGTTGGTCTCTATGGCAAGTATGCAAGTTGTATATTGAAAATAAAAATTAAATTTCAGGCAATAAAAGATAATTGACTAAGTTGGCTTGAAAATTCGTATCACATATGTTATAGTGTATATACATGAAGGAAACTTCATAAAATAAAAAAGGGAACATTCAATCTTGCATGTTGAGTGTTGCCATGAATGGTTTCACCTAAATCATTGCTGAGTTAGGTGATTTTCTTTTATATTAATACTATCAAAAGTAAAAACAATAAAAGGAAGATAATCATGACTAAGGCAAAGATTAGCAAATCTTTCTTGTTCATTGTATCGCCTCCCTTCTTTTTGTGAAGTTTGGCATCACCCAACTTATTAAATGTTCCAATTTGATTATATCAAACGTTTGTTCTTAGTACAAGATAAATATTATATTTTTAGGCTCATATTACGAGCTTTTTTAATTATTCTAATTATATATAGTTCATTCTTCATATAAGATTAATTATTTACCACTTAGGAGAATACATGATATAATAAACTCACAAACAAAGAATAGAAATCGAGGATAAAAATGAAAAACAAAAAAGTACAAAAAATGTTATTGATGTTAGGTTGTACTGTAATATGCTTGTGTGGTTGTACAAACAATCAAAAAGCGGATTTTAATTATACAAAAAAAGAACAAATTGAAAAAGAGATTACAACAAACTTAGAAAGAATAGCTGAAGTATCAAACTTAGCATCATCTAATCCTTTGGATTACACAAAAAATGAATATTACAAGAACATTGTGAATTTAGGAAATGATGCTGTACCAGTACTTGAGAGCATGTATAAAGAGGAAAAACTATCAGGAGTGAATGCCTACCTTTCGGCTTTAGCTATACAAGACATAACCGATTGTCATTTGTATGAAAAATATAATTTGGAATGGGAAAAAGCTGATGAATTTTATTCTTTATGGAAAGATAATAATTGTTCATTTAAAAAGTAGATAATTCATATGTTTTTTCATAATAGAATATCGTATAAAATGAACTTGTGAGGTAAAAATGATAAATAGAATATTGATGGAACTTTATGATGATTATATAACGAATAAAAACAATCAAAGTGTCATTGACTTTGCAGAAAAGACTTTCCCAAAGCATGGTACAGATAAACTTTTTATAGGTTGTGTAATGATTATGTTTTCCTTAGCAAATGGATTTAAACCGAGATATTATTGTACAAGAGAAGATTTATATTCAATAGTCCTTCTTGCTAAAGAAAAAATAGGGAAAAGTAATATGCTTGCTTTTTATATAGATAGAGTAAATCAATCAAAAGGAATCAATAAGTACTTAAATGAAATTGTAAATGATTCAAACTTAGATGCATATGCGGATACCATTATTGAATATTTAGATCAATTTAAACCAGATATGATATCAATGCTGAAGAGAGATAAACGTTTAGACGACTACATGAAAAGTATAGAATAAAGAACTCAAGTTTTGTTTCGTGTTAAAAAAAGCTTTTACATTATAAAATCTAATGTGAAAGGAGAAAAATTATGAATCAAGAAAGTATTGGAAAGTTTATTGCCACTTGTCGAAAAGAAAAAAAGATCACTCAATCAGAATTAGCAGAAAAGTTAGGGATAACAGATCGTGCTGTAAGCAATTGGGAAACTGGCAAAAATATGCCTGACTTATCTTTATTTAAACCATTATGTGAAATACTTGATATAACGATAAATGAATTGTTAAGTGGAGAAAAGCTAAGCAAAGATAAATATCAAGAGAGGTTTGAAGAAAATATTGTCAACACGATTGATTATTCTACTAAGAAAATAAATAAGTATAGTCAAATTATTTCACTTGTATTTATCATATTTGGATTGTTCATATCACTTTCAGCTATTATGATTTTCCCAAGTGAAAGTAGCTGGAGTTCTATTTATTCCGTATTTGGAATTATGATCTTCATGATTGGCATTTCAAGAGTATTCAGCATGATGAAATGGTATAAAAGAGCAGGAATTCTTATCCTTATTTTTATAGGGGCAATGGGCATTTTACTTCTAACCGATTACATAAATGTTAAAAAGAATAAAGAAGCTCCCATGTTTCGCATGACAACAACATCGGCAGGGGACGTTACTTATTATGATACACCATTTTATGATGTATATCGATGCCATTTTGATGAACCTAATGAATATTGGGTGATTGAAAAGAATAAACATAGAACGATTGAAGAATTGATCAATTATTGTAGATAGGCATTTGACTTAATACATATCTGAAATTCTTTACTATTTTACTTAAAAAGTCCTCAGTTCAACTTGGACTTTTTCTTTTATAGTAAAATTGTTATAATAAATTTGAAAGACATTTAAGTTAGAGTGATTGACAATGAATAAAGAAATATTATTATCGAATTTTGATAAAATTCACACAACTCCTATGGGAATAGAACGAATAAGAAAAAATCTTAAATTGTCTCCTAATTGTGATGTAGTAAAGTATTGTAAAGATAACATCTTAAAAGAAAATTGTAAAACTTTCAAAAATGGGAAAAATTTCTACTGTGAAATAGACAATATACGAATCACGATTAATACAATGAGCTACACCATTATTACAGCTCATTGTATTAAATGGAAAGGATAAATCAATATGAAAAAACAGACGAAAATTTATTTGTGTATGGGACTTTTAATAATAGGACTCCTTATTTTTATATTACAACTATTTGTGTTTGAAGCACCAAATGGATTTTTTGGATTTCTTTTATGTTTGACAAGTATCTATTTAATTATAGGAAGTATCATTAAATTATGTCAGTTGAGTAAAGTTATTAAAAGTACGATTTTTGATATTTTAGATTTATTATTTTTTATAAAATAAGTGATGGAGGAACTTAAATGAAAAAGGAATTAAAAATACTACTTAGTATTGTAGGAAGTATTTGTCTATTACTTACGATAGATTTATTTTGCATTTATGCTTTGAATAGACCTCTGTTTGCTATAAAACGTGAAAATGGAAGTGTTTATCGAGGAATACTTTATGATACATATTGTTGTGAAGAATACTCAGTACCACAAATTAAAATGAAAGGGTCTAAATTTGCCTGTCATGATAAAAGAGAAAACAAAGAATCCTCTTATCAAGTGAGCGATATTCCAAATGTCAGTGCACATGTTTTTGATATTTCATCTGTAGGAGCAACTATTGTAATAAAAGATACGAACGAAACTCCTTATACTTATGAAGAATGGTATGTAATAGAAAAAGAGAATAATGGTAAATGGTCTCAAATAAATATTATTTCTGATGATGTTCGCTTTAAAAAAATAGGCTATTTAGTTAATGATGATAAAGAAGTCAAATTTGTTATAGACTGGAAAAATATATATGGAGAATTACCAGTAGGTCATTATAGAATAATAAAAAGTGTAAATAATCAATTTCTTGCAATACCATTTACTATTGAAAACTGAAAGAATTATAATGAGGGACCGATGAACAAAGAGAAACAAAAAGAATTTCTAAAGAGATATGATAAATTCAAAAAGAACAATTTACCAACTCCCTTTTGGGACGAAGAAAGACAAACATTAGAATATGTAAGTTATGATAATGAATTAGATTATTGGAATAATATTTTTAAATCTGAAGATGAAGACTATGATAGAAGATTAAACATTTATCCTAATTTAATTGAAGCTTTAGAGGATTTAGCCAATACAGGCTTTTATTACTCCTATACATCTGGGTATTTTACTTTTGCCAAAAAAGAAGATACAGATCATCACTTAAAAATAAAACGAGGACATACGCATAGTCACACTTTTGAAAGTGTTGTACAGTCTTTATATGAATTCCCTGAAAGTTTTCATATATCAAAGGAAGAAGAACAATTTTATAGCAAGCAACAACTAGAATATTTAAGAAGAGTACAAAAATATTTACTTTTTCTAGGGATTAAAGATCTTACGACTGATAAGCCAAGTGTGCAAAGATATCGAAACCAACGACAAAAAAAGTATGGAAGCGCATACATTCATACTTATCAAGAGAAAACAATCAAGGATTTTATATCAGGAAAGAGAAATTTTATCGTGCTTGTGCCTTCAAGCCTTGCTCCTTATCAAGAATATGAGGAATATCCAAATCATGATAAGAAAGAATTAGTTGTTGATACTCATGATAATTTTAGAATGTTTATCGAGTATACACATCGAGAGATTAAAAAATATAAAGAGATAAAAAAAATCTATAAAAATGAAAATTTAAAAGATGAAGATAAAGTCTTAGTAGAATATTTTAAGATATTGGAAATCTTTGAATAATGAAAGGAACAATTGCTATAATGAATATTAAGTTTATATCCGTCGATTTTCAAAAAGATTTTAGTAATCCTATTGGGAAAAATTTTAATAAAGGAAAAAGTGTAGATTTCATTAAAAATACTTTCAAACCTGTCATTTAAAGAAATTTCTCTAATGTTAAATATGCCAGTTGGAACAATACAATGGAAATACTATAAATCTTTACATACATTAAAAATACTATTAAGCAATTTATCTATGTATATAATAACAATAGGAATATTTATAACAAATAGAATTAAAAATAAACATCAAAGAGCAGATAGTTTAGAAACAAAACCTAGTACAGAAAATAATATAGAACAAGAAGATACAAAAAAAGAAATACTTGATGAACAGGAAAGAGAAAATTTAAGAGAAGATAACAATACTGTAAATGAT
>CAZWKF010000061.1:738-9397 GCA_964634785.1 uncultured Muribaculaceae bacterium | reverse complement strand
GCATTTAGAAATGAAGTTTATTATTATCGTCATGAAGGAATTGCTGGATACATGTATGTTTTTTTAAGACAATTCTATTATTTATTTAAAATTCTTTTATCTAACTCGAAAATGAAATTTAAGAGAATACGAATTGTTTTCTCAAGTACATTTAAAGGATTTTTCTTTAAACCAAAGATAAAATATGTAACAAAAAATAATGAATAAAACGATAGTTATAATTGAATTTAGGTAGTTGAAGACAAAAAAAGAAAGGTATAAGAAAAATGAAACAATATGATTATATAGTTGTGGGAGCAGGATTATTCGGAGCTACATTTGCTAATCTTGCAAAAAAAGATGGTAAAAAGGTACTTGTAATAGAAAAAAGAAATCATATCGCAGGAAACATCTATACAGAAGAGATTGAAGGAATACAAGTGCATAAGTATGGAGCACATATCTTTCATACGGATTATAAAGACGTATGGGAATATGTAAATTCGTTTGTAGAATTTAACCGATATACAAATAGCCCTATAGCAAGAATTGGAAATGAAATTTATAATATGCCCTTTAATATGAATACATTTTCTAAAATATGGGATGATGTGGTTACACCAGAAGATGCACTACGACATATAAATGACGAAAAAAAAGAGATTGCGGGAGAACCTCATAATCTTGAAGAACAAGCCATTAGCCTAGTGGGAAGAACAATATATGAAAAATTAGTTAAAGGATACACAGAAAAACAATGGAACAGAAAGTGTAGTGAATTACCGGCCTTTATTATAAAAAGATTGCCTGTTAGATTGACATATGATAAGTATCAAGGTATCCCAATTGGTGGCTATACAAAATTAGTAGAAAACATGTTAGAAGGTATAGAAGTAGAATTAAACACAGATTATTTTAATAATCGTGAATTCTATAAAAGTATAGGAGAAAAAATTGTATATACAGGGCCTTTGGACGAGTATTTTGATTATTCATTAGGAACATTAGAATGGCGAAGTCTTAAGTTTGAACATAAGATATTTGATATGTCTAATTACCAAGGAAATGCTGTAGTAAACTATACAGGACATGAAAAAGAGTACACTAGAGTAATAGAACATAAACATTTTGAATTTGATATAGAGAGCAAGAAAACAATAGTCACTTATGAGTATCCTGCAGATTATAAGGAAGGTATGGAAAAATATTATACTATAAATGATGATAAAAATAACCAATTAGCAGAAAAATATCGAGAATTATCCGATAAAGAAGAGAATGTTTTGTTTGGTGGAAGACTTGCCGAATATAAATATTATGACATGGACGATATAATTAAATCTGCTTTTGATAAATATAAAAATCAATAATACTATTGGAAAAATTTATAAATAAATTGACATGCTATTTAATTAATAGAAAAATAAGGAAGATTATCAAGTTTTCCTTTTTTCTTCCTTAACATAGAAAAAAATGATATAATGGAACCATAAGGAGAATTGATATGAAAAAGTTCTTTTCTAATATAAAAAAATATTATAAGTATGCGATTCGTTCAGCTAAAGCTGAATTGAAAAGTGAAGTAGCTGATTCTTATCTAAATTGGCTATGGTGGGTCATTGAACCATTTTGCTTTATGCTTATCTATACGTTTATTTTTAGTGTTATTTTTCAAAACAAAACGCCTTACTTTGCTTCCTTTGTTTTAATTGGACAAACAGCATGGGATTTCTTTAATCGTATGATTAATGGAAGTGTTAAATTGATTACGAATAATCGTGATTTAGTAACAAAGGTTTATATCCCTAAATATATCTTACTTTTATCAAAATCCTTCACTTATGTTTTTAAAATGGGGATATCTTTTGTCATTACGATTGGACTTATGATATTTCAGGGAGTTCCATTTACATGGCATTTCTTCCTCTTCGTTCCAGTATTTATCATATTGTATATTCTTTCCTTTGGCATAGGAATGATTCTTATGCACTTTGGTGTTACTTTAAATGATTTAAGTAATCTTACAAATATCATTTTAAGAATGGTTTTCTATTTATCGGGAATATTCTATAATATCTCCGAAAGAATAGGAAAGAGCTTTCCTAAATTGAGTTTTGCCTTACTCAGATTTAATCCAATTGCTTTTTGTATGAATGAGATGCGAAAAGCGATGCTTTATGGAAAAATGGTTAGTTTTGAAGGTATTGCCTTCTGGTTAGTTATTGGCATCGTTCTTTGTATTTTGGGTATTCATGTCATTCACAAAAATGAAAATAGTTATGCGAAGGTGATATAATGAAAAAGACAAAGAAAAAGATGACAGCGCCTCAACAAGTAGAGCAAACAAAGAATATTGCTGTTACTGTTGATAACTTACATATTACGTATCGTGGACTTAAAAAAACTTCCATTCGGGCATCATGGAAACATTTGGGAGATAAAGTTGAAATATATGAAGCGTTAAAAGGTGTAAGCTTTGAAATAGAAGAAGGTAAAATTCTTGGAATTATTGGTCAAAATGGTGCTGGTAAGTCGACAATGCTTCGTGCTATTGCAGGAATATTCTCTCCTGATAAAGGAAGTATTGATTTACATGGAAGAACAATTTCCTTATTATCTATCGGTGTTGGATTTAATAAAAAATTAACAGGAAAAGAAAACATCTATTTATCAGGAATGCTACTGGGATTTTCAGAAGAGGAAATTGCTTCTAAAGAGAGAGAAATCATTGATTTTGCCGATATTGGCGATTTTATAAAAAAACCTGTTAAAACTTATTCTTCAGGTATGTATTCAAAACTTGCCTTTGCTATTACCGCCATTTTAGAAACTGATATTATGTTAATTGACGAAGTTTTGTCAGTAGGGGATGCAAAGTTTAAAGAAAAGAGTTATAATAAAATGAAAGAATTGATATCAGATACACATCGTACAGTTATTATTGTCTCTCATAGTTTAGATACAATTAAAGAATTGTGTGATGAAGTGCTATGGTTAGAAAAGGGTGAAGTTGTGCAAATAGGAAAAGCTGATGAAGTGATTCCTAAGTACGAAGAATTTATGAAAAGTTAATAGAGTGGGAGGATTTATGAAAAGAATATTAACTTATGGAACTTTTGATTTGTTACATTATGGGCATATCAGACTTTTAAAAAGGGCGAAGGAACTAGGAGATTACTTAATTGTTGCACTTTCTACAGATGAATTTAATGCGACTAAGAACAAAGCGGCTTATCATAATTACGAAACAAGAAAGTTGATGCTTGAGGCAATACGTTATGTAGATTTGGTTATTCCAGAAGAAAACTGGGAACAAAAAAAAGATGATGTTCTTAATTATTTAGTCGATGTTGTTGTTATGGGAAGTGACTGGAAGGATAGTCCTCGCTTTGATTATTTGAAAGAATACTGTGAAGTCGTTTACTTAGATCGAACAGAAGGAATATCAACTAGCCAAATCAAAAAAGATTTAGGACTACAAAAAGCAATTAATGGAGTCGATCAAATACCTGAGCCTAAACAAAAAGTTTTAAAAAATGGAAAAAGCGAATAAATTAATATTCGTTTTTTCGTATAAAGGAGTCTATAATGAAAAAAAGTGAAATGAAAAAAGCAGGAGCTGATATTCTCCTCGTCAATATTATCCTAATTCTCTTTTTATTATCAGAAGAGCAAAATCTCTTAAATTGTATACTCACTAGTGCATCGGCAGGAATTGCTTTGGCTTTAAATATTTATGTTATCATGAAGCATAAAAGTAAAGGGAATCTTATAGCTTGTTTCCTAAATGGAATTCTCCTTTTTATTATACTAGGCTATACCATCGTAACTTTCCTTATCTAAAAAAAGTGGGTAAGTTAGAGGAGACGGGAAGTGTATTTGTTTTATTCTTTTCAACAAAAGAAGCATTCTTTACATGATTAGATAAATTTACTGGTTTATTTGGCCTTTTAAAATCTTGGTATTTCTTTTTCATATTCTTAATAGCTGGTGTTGCCTCCTTAATTAAAGGAAGTGTCCGATTGGCAATATTTAAAATACGAAGACTTCCGTTTAAAAAGGAAGAAAAATTAAAGTTCATGATTATCACCTATTAAATTATATGATTATTTTTACAAAAATGTTTAAACTTGCGAATTATTATGCTATAATGATTACAATAGTGAGATACTAGGAAGAAGGTGTCAAGAATAATATGGGGTTGACAAAAGAACAAATGGGGCATAAACAAGATAACTTTTTTCTATTTTTTCCAATGTATGTATGTCTAGGTGTATACTATATTCTAAACTTGCTTGCAACACCTTTTATCTGGTTTTGGACACGTTCCAGCATGACACTTTATAACAGTATCAATAAGCCACAAGAGACAGAGCTAAGAGGCGCTAATATGACAGAGGAGGATACGAAAAATGCAAATATGACGGCCGATGCAATCCTTCATGCACCTCAGAAAAAGGAAGTAAAGGTAAGCCCTAATTTAATAAAGGCACGTGAAGAACTCATAAATTCAATTGATGCTGCTGAAGAAACGCGTAATGCAACGCCTGTTACGTATCGTTATGTAGCATTAAGTCCAGAAGGAAAACAAGTGACAAACACCTTTTATGCATTTTCTAAAATAGAAGTGTATACCTTCCTAGAAAATGAAGGGTATAAAGTATTCAAAATTGAAACATCTCCATGGATAGAAAGACTATATGGAAAAAGTATCTTTGGATCAAGTAAAATTAAAATTAAACATGTTGTATTCTGGTTACAACAATTATCCACTTATTTAAAAGCGGGAATTGCTTTAACCGATGCAATGCGTATCCTAAGTAAACAAATGGGAAAAAGAAATGCAAATATCAAAAGAACATTTGATTCCATTGTGTATAACTTGACACTTGGAGAAAGCTTTTCAACCTGTCTTGAAAAACAAGGGGATGCTTTTCCAACCTTGCTTGTCAACATGGTAAAGTCAGCAGAGGCAACGGGAGATTTAGAGGGTACTCTTGATGAAATGGCTGATTACTATAAGTCAACTGAGACGACGAGAAAAGAAATGATTAGTGCCATGACGTATCCAACACTAGTATTCCTCTTCTCCATTGCGGTTGTTATCTTTATCCTTGTCTATTTGATTCCTAAATTTGTAGGTATTTATAATACAGCTGGAGTCAAATTGAATCCTATTACAGCTTTTATTATTGTTATGAGTAACTTTATGCAAGCTAATTTACTTTATATTGTCGTTGTACTAGCTACATTGATTGCTGTATTATGTATTCTTTATAAGAATATTAAAGCGTTTAGATACTTTATGCAAACTGTAATGATGAAAATACCTGTCTTTGGTAAAATTATCATCTATAAAGAAATGATGATTTTTACAAAAACTTTCTCAAGTTTATTACGCAATAATGTCTTTATTACCGAGTCAATGGATATCTTGGGAAAAGTGACTTCAAATGAAATTTATCGTGAAATTATGATTAATACAATTAACTATATTGGACGTGGAGAAAAAATATCGGCATCCTTTAAAGACCATTGGGCAATTCCCGAAGCTGCTTACTATATGATGGTAACAGGAGAGTCAACGGGAGAACTTGCTGAAATGATGGGAAGAGTCTCTGATTATTATGCAGAACAACATAAGATGATGATTGATTCAATGAAGAGTTTGATTGAACCAATTCTTATTATTTTCCTAGCTGTTGTCGTAGGAGGAATTATGATTGCTGTTATTGTACCAATGTTTAGTTTATATACTGAATTACTTTAGACTCATATTAGGAGGAAACAACATGGATGTAATCTTACTTTATCTGTTTATTCTTGGATTATTTCTTGGCTCATTTTACAATGTAGTAGCCATGCGTTTATCTAAGTGTGAATCAATTGTTTTTCCAGGGTCCCATTGTACAAATTGTAATCATCACTTATCCTGGTATGAATTAATACCAGTTTTTTCATATATAGGATTAAGAGGAAAATGCAAAGAATGTAAAAAGAAGATTTCTGTTCAGTATCCCTTAGTGGAAATAATAACAGGTTTCCTCTTTGCCCTTTCTTACTTCATTTTTGGGTTTACTTATATGACCCTTATTTCTATTGTCGTTTCATCAGTTGTCATCATCACTATTATAAGCGATGCTCATTTTATGGTAATTTTAGATGAGGTATTAGTGGTGGGAATTTTTCTTATTGCTTTACTCCTCTTTTTAGAAGGAGGAGTATCTTTCCTTTTGAGAAGAGTTACAAGTGGTCTTCTTTTGTTTCTTCTCATGCTTTTAATAAAGCTAGCAGGAGATCGGGCATTCAAACAAGAATCTCTTGGATGGGGAGATGTAAAACTTTCCTTTTTTGCAGGATTAGTGCTTGGAGCAAAAGTAGGTGTTCTTTATATCTTTGTAGGAGCCTTTTTAGCACTTCCTTATGCCTTATATATATCCCTTAAGAAAAAACGAGGAATATTACCTTTTGGACCTTTTTTAGCAAGTGCCATTCTTTTACTTTTATGGAATAAGGAAAACATTCTTACTTTTATGAAAATACTATTAGGAGGAAGTTTATGAAAAAGATTATTTTAAGTCTATTTCTCTTCTTATTTTTAATACCTACTGTTTATGCAAATGGAACCGTAAATTTTTTAGACGTTGAAGTCCATATCGACAAGGAGGGAAATGCGCACTTTTTAGAAAAGTGGGGAATTCCAAAACAAGAGAACAGACAATTTGCCAAAGACTTTACTTTGGAAGAAGGAGTAGAAATCAAGGATATTTCCTTAAAGAATGAAAAAGAGAAAGCATTTAAAGAGGTGGATGCTCTTGATAAACTAAAGGAAGAAGAGTATTTCTTTGAAAATCAGGAAAAAAATACATATATCCACTTTATGACAAAAGGGGAAGAGAGTTCCTATCTTTTATCTTATACGATTCCCAATTTTATTGTACAATTTAAAGATGTTCAAGGTATTCTTTGGTCTTTTATTCCAGCTTCTGGACATCAAAGTTTTACCAATGTGAGTCTATCTATTGAAAGCGACTTTCCTTTTGCAGAAACGAACACGGCTTTATATGCGATAGGTAAAAAAATCAATGCTCATTTTGATGAAGGAAAGATCCTTCTTTCATCAAATGAAGTAACACCTACATCAAGTGTTGTTTTAATGACGTCATTTACAGAAAATAGTTATACAAATCCAAGAAAATGTGAAAAGTCTTTTCAAGAGGTGTATGGTGCTACCTTAAAGAAAAATCATGCTATGAACAGTGTTCTTACTTTTATAAAAGAGGAAATCCTTTTTATATTACTTGGTATTATTGCCCTTGTCCTCATAGTTTGGAGCATTCTTTACTTTTTAGGAAGAAATAAAAAGACCTATCAAAAGACAAATGAAATGGAAATTGTTTCAATAGATGAATTAAGTTATTATGATTCAGTTCCTTGTGAAGGAGACCTATATGTATTGCATTATTTAATAGAATGTGCAGGACTTTTAAAAGAAAGAGTTAATTTAATTGATGCTATTCTATTAAAATGGATATTTGAAAAAAGAGTGAGTATAGTAAAAACAGAGAACGTTCATACTTTGCGTTTTAAAGAAAACCAATTATTTTCAAATTTTCTCGATTCTGATTTATATGAATGCTTTATTTCATCTTCTGCAAAATATGGATTAGACAAGTTAAAACTTTCTAAATACTGTGAAGTGAACGAAAAGGAGCTTTACCATTGGTTTAAAAATAACAAACAAGTCGTTATTGAGGAAGCGAAGAAACAAGGCCTTATAAAAGAAGTGAAAAAGTTTGGCAAAGTAAAGTTTGTCTTAGGAAGCGAATATTTGGAAGACATAGAAAAAATAAGAGGAGTAAAAAAATATCTTTTATATTTTAACCAAGTGCCTAGACAATCTAAACTAACTATAGAGAAATATAAAGAACTTCTGATTATGGCAGAGCTTTTAGGAATAGGGGGACAAGTAAGTAAAGAAATCCTAAGAAAGAATCCCAATAATGCACTAGCTCACTTGGTGCAAGAATTTGAACTTGTTCGTCCAATCTACGAAAATTTATATGATGATGTTTTAAAATATCATAAGGAAAGCAAGAAAAAGAAAAAAGATGAAGATATCGATTTACCAAGAATGAAATAAGGGCTTAAGGCCTTTTTATTTTGCAAATGAACAATTTCTTGATTTTTCCCAAATTGTTCACTATAACACAAGGAAGAGTGTAGAAAAGTTACACTTTTATTTACAATTCACTTGTCATTTTATTTTACATAGAATGAAAACTTTCCAAAATTAATATGAAAAGCGAAAAAAATTTAGAATTGATTTCAAAAGTTAGACGAATAGTATATAATACGCATTACGAGATGAAAACATCATGAAACGACTCAATATATTTGTAGATGAAACAGGAGAATTTGGATTTAGCAAAAACTCGGCAAAATTATATGGCGTTTCTTTTACCTTTCATGAGCAGGATGATGATATTACATCTGAACTCATTGCATTAAATTCTAGATTAAATAGAATAGGGTATACTGGTATGATTCATATGGCGAATTTAATAATGAAACGAGGCGATTATAGTAAATTTGATATACATACTAGAAAGAATATATTTAAAACTATATATCATTTTTTAAGAAAAATTCTTGTATATCATCCAGAAAGTATGAAGTT
>CAZWKF010000061.1:0-728 GCA_964634785.1 uncultured Muribaculaceae bacterium | reverse complement strand
GAAAAATACCTGTGAAATATCAAACAATCATTATTGATAAAAAATATGCAAATACTGGGAGTGTTTTAAGAAAACAATTATCTATTGAAATAAATAAGATGATTAAAGAACATGAAGAGTACTTTAACAAGTTTGATAAAATAGTACTTTATTATGACAATGGACAAGAAACTTTGGGCACTATCTTAGATTCTGTATTTTTAAGATTCGATGGTTTTGATCATCGCGATAAATTTGATCATAAGGAGAAAAGACTGTTTCAGGTATCTGATATGTTAACCTATATAGATAAATATGATTATAAATATAAAAACAAAAAAAATTTGCAAAAGGAGAAAAATACTTCTTTAGCGATGAAGAAATCCGTAAGATCCTTAGGGAACTTTAAAAAAAGAGATTTTTAGTAATTAAAAAAGCAACCATAAAGGTTACTTTTTTAAGCGGCTTATTGCGCCAACACGGGTTTGGTCCTTTAGACTATAAATAGTTTACTAAGACCAAATTCGGTAGATGTTAATATTATCTACAATAATATTCTATCCTCCGTACGAGAAAGATATACCAAATACATCTGAATAAGTAAATAAGTATATATTTCTTGCGTTTATACGATGTATTCTATATTAATTCATAAACAAAATCAAGTATGTCAAGCAAATTGTCAAGAAAATGCAAAAAAGTACTAAAAAAGGCTTGCATTTCATAAAAATGTACTGTATACTATCGAT
>CAZWKF010000060.1:0-9466 GCA_964634785.1 uncultured Muribaculaceae bacterium | reverse complement strand
TATGGCTGGAATGAAGACGATTGTTGGTGGAGAAATTGCAGGATATACGGAAATGCTTACCCAAGCAAGACAAATTGCAACTAAAAGAATGGTTGATGATGCAGAAAATTTAGGGGCTGATGCTATTTTAAATGTTCGTTATGGTTCTTCATCTGTTATGAGTGGGGCTGCCGAAGTTATCGCCTATGGAACAGCTGTTAAGATAAGGAAAGTGTAGGGAAGTGATTTTCCCTTTTTCTTTGAATTAAAAAGAATAAATACTTGATATTAATACAATTGTACGGTATAATAAAACTATGAAAAAAAGATGAGGGAACTTATGGAGAAAAAAGAATTAATTTTAAAAAAAGTGGAATTATTAATAAAGTTATATAAACAGGGAGAATTAGGTGGCGAAGTGATGCCTGAAGATGCGAATCCTCATTTAAAAAAGGATTCCTTAGAAAACTATCTTTATTTTACATTGCCCATGGCTTTAAACTATCAAAGAAATTCGTATACCTTATGGGAAAGTGCGAAAAAAACGTATGAAGATGAAGAAACGAATTTTGTTTTTGATCCAAAAAAATGTTTGGAGAAAAGCTTTGAGGAAGTAAGAGATGCGCTTATCAAATATAAAGTGGCTTTGCAGAAACAAAAACAGACAGAGATTTGGCTAGCATTATGTCAAACATTTGCTGAATTATTTGATGGAGATATTAGAAAATTATTTAATTCACTTGATAACGATGTGGATAAAATAAGAGATTTTATTCAGCATAAATATAAAAAGAAGTTTCCTTATTTGTCAGGTACAAAAATTTGTAATTATTGGCTATATGTTATTTATCAATATACCGATAGAGAATACAAAAATATCGAAAATTTAACGGTAGCACCTGATACACATGTCGTCAAGGCAACTCACCGATTAGGTTTAATTACGGATGATGAGCTTAAGCGAAGTGATGTTCAAGAGATTGTCATTGAAAGATGGAATCAATTATTTGAAAATACAAAATACAAACCGATCGATATTCATACCCCTTTGTGGTTATGGAGTCGAAATGGTTTTAGGGAGTTAGAAATATGAAAATATTCATTGGAACAAAAAATCCAGAGAAAATAGAAGGGGCAAGAAAAGCATTTGAAAATTACTTCACTGATTTTGAAATTGAAGGAATTTCGGTTTCTTCCGGCGTGGGAGAGGAGCCAGTTAATAAAGAAATCTATGAAGGAGCTAAAAATCGCGTTGAGCATTTGAGACAATATGCCAAAGAAAACGGAAAAGAGGCCGATTATTATTTAGGCGTAGAATCGGGAATCACAAATCTTTGGCAAGTGGATAATAATTAATATTGCTGTAATAAAAGATAAAGAGGGATATGAAAGCTGGGGGACGAGTCAAGGTTTTCCTGTTCCCGATAAATATGTCGACGAAATCATAAAGACGGATTTAGGACAAGTGATGCAATTGATAGCAAGAGAAAATAATCTACAGAATGGAAAGGCAGGAATTGGCTTTTTAACAAATGAAGTTGTCACGAGAATTGATCAGACGAGAGAGGCTTTTGTTATGGCACTGACTCAATATATAAATGACTTATGGAATGATAGAAGAGGAAAAATAGAGATGGAGAAAAAAATAGTTGAATTTTTAATTGAAGCAAAAAAGCAAACATATGCAAATGAACATGTCAAAAAACTAGCTTCTTCAAGAGTAGGATCTAAAGATTATGAATATCAAAAAGATGGAATGACTTATCATGATACCTTCTTTGGTGGGACAGATTTTGTAGGAGAAGAGGTCGTCTATTTGGAAGATGAAACGCCTATTTGGGGGATGAACTATTATGGGGTTACTTTGGATGAAGCTTTAAGTGAGGAAACCATGGATAAAGCGTTAAGACCTGCACTCATGCAAGTTGGAAGTGATGATACGCTTCCCGTAAGAGGACCAAAGGAGTTTGTCAATGGGGAGTATAAGTATACTTTTGATGTCACAGGAGATATAAATCGTTTTGAGGGAGAAGAAGCTATTTATAAAAATGAGCAAAAAATCTATAGTCTAAAATGTCATGGAGGAAGAATAAGAAAGTAAGATGAAAGTTTTAAGCCTAACAGAGCCTTTTGCCACTTTAATAAGCGAACAAAAAAAGCATATCGAAACGAGAAGTTGGAAGACCAATTATCGTGGTATTTTATATATTCATGCAAGTAAGACGAAAACTTCAAAAAAGGATTTAGAAGATGAAGCTTTAATGTCATTAGTTCAAAATAAAAAAATGCATTTTGATTATATTATATGCAAATGTACTTTAGTAGATTGTATCGATATGACGGAAGATTTTGTTCGTAATATGCAAGAGAATAATTATCAAGAATATATTTGTGGAGAATATGCAGTAGGAAGGTATGCATGGATTTTAAAAGATATCGAAGTGCTAGAAACTCCTATCCAAGTTAAAGGACATTTGGGTATCTGGAATTATGAAATATAACTTTGCAATATTGAAAGATTGATACGTATAACGTTGGCTTTTCAAAATGATAATGTGAAAGATAGTAACGTGTAAAATTTAAAAAGTGAAATTTGTAGAAGCATCTGCAAATGATTGGAAAGTGAGAGTCTAAATATGCTGGAATTAAAGGTAGATAATCAAGTAATAAATTATGTAAAAATTAATGACGAAGATTATATTTCTATTACTGATATGTTAAAGTCTAAAGATGGAGAATTTTTTATATCCGATTGGCTTAGAAATCGAAATACTATAGAATTTTTAGGTATATGGGAAGAACTTCACAATCCAGCTTTTAATTATGGCGAATTCGCCATAATTAAAAGTAAAGCAGGTTTAAATAGTTATAAGATATGTGTTAAGGAATGGGCTTCTAAAACTAATGCAATTGGTATTGTTTCGAAGGCTGGTAGATATGGTAGAACTTATGCGCATAAAGATATTGCATTTGAATTTGGTATGTGGATTAGTCCAAAATTTAAATTATTACTTATTAAAGAATTCGAAAGATTAAAAGCAGAAGAACAAAAACAATTAGGTTGGAATGCTAAAAGAGAACTAACTAAAATTAATTATAGAATTCATACTGATGCAATTAAACATAACTTAATACCTAAACAACTTACAAGAGAACAAATAAATTATATCTATGCAGAAGAAGCAGATGTTCTTAATATGGCTTTATTTGGAACAACGGCAAAGAAATGGCGAGAAAATAATCCGAATAAAGACGGAAATATAAGAGATTATGCTTCTATTGATGAACTTATATGTTTAACAAATTTAGAAAATCTAAATTCAGTATTTATTAATGATGGATTAAGTCAAGCAGAAAGGCTAGAACGTTTAAATAAAATAGCGATTTCACAAATAAAGATATTATCCGAAAGTAGTGTACAATATTTAAAAAATGAGAAAGATAATGTAGACTAAAATATGTCGCTGTTATTTTTTGGAGTATCTGGAATTATGAAATAAAATAGATTTCTTCTAAATTTTGCTTTTTTCGGAACAAGACTATACTTGTTCTTTTTTAGTTTCATTTCCTTTTTATGGTAGTTGTCTTTATCTCTTTCGTTTTCTTTTCATAGTATAAAGTAGAAATAATCTCGATAGAAATGGATGAGAGGAGATTTACTATGAAAAAGATAGACAAAGTGTTTAAAGAGGCAAAACGCATTAAAATTGATAAAAAGTCGAAAATTGTATTGATGAGTGACTGTCATCGAGGAGCTGGAAATCATGATGATAATTTTAGAAAGAATCAAAACATTTATGATTCTGCTTTGCAACATTATTACAATCAAGGTTTTACTTATATCGAATTAGGAGATGGCGATGAATTGTGGGAAATTACCCATTACAATGAAATTGTCGAAGAACATATAGATTCCTTTAAAGAATTGAAACGATTTCATGATATGGGACGTTTTATCATGATCTATGGCAATCATGATATGGAGAAGAAAAATCCAGCTATGTTAGAAAAATACTTTTATTCTTATATTGATAAAGAAACGAATGAAACAAAAGAATTATTAACTGACTTAAAAGTTTATGATGGTTTAGTTTTACAATATAAAGGATACGATATCTTTTTAATACATGGTCATCAGGTAGACTTTTTTAATTCTACACTTTGGCCTGTTTCTCGTTTTATGGTTCGCCATATTTGGCGATATCTTGAACGTATTGGTATAAAAGATCCGACAAGTGCTGCTAAAAATTATCGTGTAAAAAATAAAATTGAAAAGAGGTTACAAAGATGGAGTCAAAAAAACAACAAAATATTAGTAGCAGGGCATACGCATCGTCCTATTTTTCCAAAGGATAAAGCGAGTCTTTACTTTAATGATGGAAGTTGCATTCATCCAAATGGCATCACTTGTATTGAAATTGAAAAGGGAAAAATGACACTTGTAAAATGGAGTTTAGATGTAAATCAAGAGGAACAAATTGTTGTTAATCGCTTTGTCATAGAAGGAAGTAAACCTATTGAAGATTTCTTTAAAAATATAAGAAGGTAGCCGTTTCCATAAAGATCCTTTTTATTAATATATAGTAGGAGGTGAATTATGAAGTATCTTCTTTTTGGTATTTTAGCAGTAGTAATTATTATTCTTGTTGTTCTTTATCTTTGCCGAAAGAGATGGGCGATTAGAAAAGTAAAATGTATGTGCGATGAAGAAAAAGTATGCCGAATTGATGCAGCCTTAAATCCTTTTGGTTTCAAGTTTGATGAAAACTGTGATATCGTGGTATCTAAAAATGATGCTTGGCAAGGTGATTTTGGCTATATGGATTTTTATGATAAGAAAGCGCCATTTTTTAATATGGTAATGGATGCGGAACCTATTTTCTTTGATTATGATGGAAAAGAGTATCGCATTGAGTTTTGGAAAGGACAATATGGTCTTACAACAGGAGCTGAGATTGGTCTTTATGTACGTGATGATTGTGGAAATTCACATAAAAACTTTTACCTTGCAGCAAATGAAAATGAATGGTTAGATATGGGATTTATTTTGACGAAGAAATGTGATTTGTTTTGTCGTAAAGAAAGAACTTGGTGGTTGACCGGATTCGATGTGGGCATATTTTCTAAACCAAAGGAGTTAAAGATGAATATTTGTATTTGTTTTCCAAATACGAAAATGTGTGAAGCTTTTGTTTCCGCTTTAATCAAAAATGGTTATTCTAATTGCCAGTTAAATATTTGTGAAAATATGGTTTGCTTTGATTATTGTTGTCCAAGTTATTATAAACCTAATGGTAAACATCGAATAATTAAATGTCTTGTTCAAGGATGGAACTCTTTTTTCTGCTATGTCTATCAATACTTGACGAGATTTTTTAATCGCACACTGGATAAGTTAACTTATTTAAGTTTTATGTTACCATGTTTTTATCGTTTTATCATTTGTTTAAGTATTCCTAGAAGAAAACAAAGGAAAAAACAGAAACACTCTAAGAAGTAGGGGATGACCTAAGATGTATTTCTTAGGTTTTTAAATACTCCATAAAAGCAAGATAAACTTGTGATATAATGAATGTAGTTAGTTATGAAAGGAATACTTAGTTATGTACTTATATGTAGTTAGACATGGGCAAACAAATTTAAATACCGAACATAGAGCACAAGAAAGAAAAAATGGTGGACCATTAAATGAAGTTGGAATCGAGCAAGCAAGGGAATTAAAGAAAAAATTTGAAGAAGAACAAATTGTGTTTGATTATATTTATTCATCTCCTCAAGAAAGAGCAATTCAAACAGCCAAGATATCCGCCAATAGAGATGATATTATCATAGATGAAAGACTGGATGTTTATGATTTAGGAAGCGCTGATGGAATGCTAATGTCTGACATAAAAATAACAGGGACAGTTCCTGATATGAGGATATATGATGGAGTAGAAAATCTGGAAGATTATAAGACAAGAATTTATAGTTTTATAAATGAATTGGTAGATAAATATGGAGATACGGACTGTAATATTTTGATAGTGGGTCATAAAGATTCTACAGGAATGCTAAGCGCCTATTTTGAAGGATTTAGGGTTGAAACAATCTATGATGATTATTTAAAATTGGCATCAAAAAATGGCGAGTATAAAAAATATGAGTTAAAAAAAGATATGATGAAGTAAAGGTGAATAATAATGAAAATAAAAAACATAATTTTTGATGTAGGTGGCGTTTTAGCTGATCCCAAAAGTGGACATTGGTTTATAACACCCAATTTTTGGAATATATTAGACAAAAAATATATTGAAGAAGAAATGCTGAATGACAGTTTAAAAAAGTATTCTTATTTACAAACGCAAGAACCTAAAACCGAATTAGAAGAACATAAAATGTTTTCTGATTATTACTATCAAGTTTTAAAAGAAATAAATTATCCGAATATAAACAAAAATATCTCGGATAAAATTGCTGATGACTGTGTTTATAATGATGACAAATTTATTTTCTATGATGATGTTAATAAAACTTTAAAACAACTTTCAAAACAGTATAATTTATATATTATTTCTAATGGGTGGCCATCTTCTTTTCGAGTATTAAAAAATAAAAACATTGATTTTTATTTTAAAGACATTTTTATATCTTCTATGCAGAGTACAATAAAAGAGGAAAAATTATTTGACATATTTTTAACTGAACATCAGAATGTAAAACCAAAAGAATCTCTTTATATAGATGATAGAATTCATGTTCTCGATAAAGCAAAAGAATATGGTTTTGAGCTTTTACTAATGGATAGAAAAAATATTAATATGGAATGTAAATATAATAAGATAACTAGAGTGGATGAAATTGAATCTATTATACAAAAGATGGAGTTAAGTATTGATAAAGATGAAAATTAAAGGGTGATGATTATAAAAGCGAAATTGTTTAATGAATTAATACAGGATATGAGTAAATGTGAAAAATGTAAGTCTATTTACAATAAAAATAATCTAGATTGTTCACTCATTAATATTTATGAAAATTCAATATTTGCCAAAGAGATTCCTTCTATATGGACGGATTGGTATAATAGGCTAGATTCACAAATAATGATTATTGGACAAGACTGGGGGCCTTTTGAAGATATGAAAAAATTGAATGAAAAATATTTAGAAAATCCTACAAAAGAAAATTGGGGTAAATTAATAAATGAAGAAAAGAGTTTAACAAAGAAACAGCTTACTAAATATCTAGTAGAATCTTCAAATGGCAAAATAGATTCTATAGACCATATTTATATCACAAATGCAATTATGTGTGGTAGAAAAGGAAATCATTATCGTGGGGATAATATTCACTTAAAATGCTCAACTCTAAATTGTAAGGAATTCCTATTCAGACAAATTGAAATAGTAAAACCAAAAATCATCTTAACTTTGGGTTTTTATCCCCTTTATGCACTTGCTAATATTTATCATTTTAAGATAGAAGAAAACTTAACCAAAACGATTGAAAGATACCCTGTTATAAAAGAAAGAGATTTCGTTATTATTCCTTTGTATCATCCTGTAGCTCAAGTGAAAAAAGAAAAACAAATGGAACAGTATAAGAAGATTTGGCAATTTATATAATATTTGTGGAGGTATTACTGATGAGAGAAACTTTAATTAATAATTTTTTAAGAATTTCTAAAATTCCAAGAGAATCGGGACACGAAGAAAAAATAGCAGACTTTTTTGTTAATGTTGCTAAAGAGAATCATTTATATTATTTTAAAGATGAAAATAATAATGTTTTAATTAAGAAAAAAGGTAATATGAATTCTAAATCAGTAGCGTTACAAGCACATTTAGATATGGTATGTGTTAAAAGTAAAGATAGTAATCATGATTTTGATAACGATGGAATTGAAGTAATCATTGATGGGGATAAAGTAACAGCTAAGGATACTTCTTTGGGTGCCGATCAAGGTGTTGGACTTTCTATGATGTTGACGATTATGGAAGATAATCATTTAAATCATCCCGATTTAGAATTTTTATTGACTACTGAAGAAGAAACTACATTTAATGGGGCAGTAAATTTTCCTTATTTTAAGCTTGAAAGTAAAAGATTAATCAATCTTGATCATTCAAAAGATAATGGTATATTTATAGGTGCTGATGGAGATATATGCAATGAGTATACTTATAATGGGAAATTAATTCTAAATGATTTACCTAGTTATAAAATTTTAATTGATGGATTTCCGGGTGGAAATTCAGGAGAAGATGTTCGTTTGTCTGAAAAGAATGCGATAACCACAATGGCTAATTTATTGAAAAATAAAGATGTATTTATAAAGAGCATAGATGGTGGAACTTCTGAAAATGATCTTGCAACATTTTGTGAGGTTGTTATAAATACAAACCTCAATGTAAATAATATTTTTGAAGGATTAAATGCCACCATAGATAAAATCGATAATAAAATAAGTTTTTCTAAGGAAGATACTAAAAATATATTAAATGAAATATTGGATTTAAAATGTGGATTTATTACTAAAAACAGAGCGTCTGCTAACCTTGGATTAATTAAAACATCTGATAATAAAGTTAATATTTATTATGTATTTAGGAGTATGAACGAGAGTGAACTTGAAATGATAAATAATGAAAGTAGGATTTTGAATAATCATTTTAATGTTAATGAAATTTATACAGATTCAATATGGGAAGTAGATTATGAATCAAAGTTATTATGCCAATACAAAGAGTTATATTTTAAAGAATATTCTGAATATCCTTTAGAAGAAATAGGGCATGGAAGTATTGAGTGTTCAGCTATAAAGAAAAGAATAGAAGGCTTAGATATAATTTCGATTGGAAGTACTATAAAAAAATACCATACAATAGATGAAGTAACTTTTATCAGTTCGTGGATAAAAGTGTATAGTTTGTTGATAAAGTTTTTGGAAACTTTATAAGAGAAAAGAGTTTGCTGCTTTTTATATATTTTTTAAACTTAGTCATAAAATTCATAGTATAAAGATAAAAGATTGAAAAAGAAAGGAGATGTTCCTAAATGAATAATTTAGAAGTCATAAGTAGTACAGAAGAGTTTTTAGTTTTTAAAACGCAAGAACAAGAAAAAGGCATTGCTGTTAGATATGAGAATGAAAATTTATGGATGACACAAAAAGCAATGGCTGAGTTATTTAATGTTAATGTTCCAGCAATTAACAAACACTTAAATAATATCTACGATGAAGGAGAACTTAATAAAGATGCAACTATTTCCAAAATGGAAACAGTTCAAAAAGAAGGACATCGTAATGTAAAAAGAAATATTGAGTTTTACAGTTTAGATGCAATTATTTCAGTAGGTTATAGAGTTAATTCTCGTCGTGCAACACAATTTAGAAGATGGGCAACACAAGTGTTAAAAAAGTTTACTATTGAAGGATATGCCTTAGATAAAAAACGAATGGAGAATGGAACCTTTCTAAATAAAGATTATTTTGAAAAACTTT
>CAZWKF010000059.1:0-9520 GCA_964634785.1 uncultured Muribaculaceae bacterium | reverse complement strand
ATGCTACCAATTGTTTTGCTGTAAAAATAGGATAAAGAATATTTATGGCGATATTAGATAGAGAGATAATGGTAAAGATAATTAAATTCTTTTTGAATTTCTTACCATAATGATAAACTCTTTTCATATTATTCATTGTTCTTTTCATAATACCACCATTTATATTATATATTACTTTTTTAGTTTATAGTAACTTTAAGTCTCCTATTTTCTTATATAATACATTTATTTTACACTGTTAGATTGCCTAACTATTTACTTTATACTTTAACTTTATGCATATTAAAACTCGAACCATTTAGGTTCGAGTAATCATCGATCTGGTGCCGCTTGGCAGAATTGAACTGCCCTCTGATGCTTACCATGCATCTGTACTACCACTGTACTAAAACGGCTTAATGGTTGTCTCAGTAGGATTCGAACCTACGAAATGTCAGGGTCAGAGCCTGATGCCTTACCGCTTGGCTATGAGACAATTTCATCTATTATTCTATCATAATTTACTCTAGATGAAAACAAATTTTATAGTATTTATAAAATATTTGTGATATAGTTTATTTATGTCCATATAGCTCAGCTGAATAGAGCGTTTCCCTCCGAAGGAAAAGGTCATGAGTTTGAATCTCATTATGGACACCAGATTGATATGCACTCCATCATTGGAGTTCTTATATATGAGGAGAAAAAGGATGATTGAAAGAATACTGAATATTAAAAATAATTTAGAAGATAAAGAAGCATTAGAAAGAGATATTATAAAGGAAGGAAATGCTCGTTTCCTATTTCTCTATCTTTATTATGTAGATTCTAGTAAAAAAGAAATGTTTGGTAAAGAAATCCTCAAAACAAAAGACATGCGCTATATTCATTTTTTCTTACGCGCTTTCCAAGTTAAAAACTATAGGGAAATTCTTAACGATATTTTAAAAACCAACCAAGATGCAAGATATCTATATAATCTGCTTTTTGATTTAGACTATTTAGATCATGATGCGCGTTTAGCAATTATCAATCAACTATTCACTTTAGAGAATAAAGAATATATTCTTAAAGCTGTCTATTACTACTTTGTCATACTAAATCTATATGATGAAAAGGTATTCATAAAAAGCAAAACTCTTTTAAAACAATCTTACTCTATAGAAATATCAAAAGAAAATTACAAAGAAGTACTTGAAAGCATATTGACGAAAGCCAACAATATAGAAGAACCTAAGTGTTTCAGTCCAAATTGTTATAGGGGACATAAAGACTTTATTCCAAATATTATTGTATGTCATACAAACAACACCTATGGCATAGCTATTCAAAAATTCTATGATGTTAACGCTGAAGTCTCTAGCCATTTTATGATAAGAAAAGATGGATATGTAAAACAAATTGTGTCCCTAGATGACTCCGCATGGGCGAATGGGACTTCTCTCAATACAGAAAGTGATGTTTATTATAAATTTTCTACATCAAATCTTATCAATACAGTAAAAGACAATGCAAACTACTTTACTTTTTCAATCGAGCATGAAAGTTTTGATGGAACATTGACAGAAGAACAATTTGAATCAACGATACAAGTGATGAAAAAGATTATTCATTATGTAGAAGAGAAATATAAGATAGACTTTCCAATAGACCGCGAACATATTATTGGGCATAGTGAAATAAATCCCATTGTAAGAACAAAATGTCCGGGATCTAACTTTCCCTTTGACCGAATTATAAAAGTACTAAAAAAAGAGAAGTGATTCCTTCTCTTATTTCATTTGCAACTGTTTCGGTGTTTCTGTAATAGAGCCCTCATACTTTTTAAACTGATGTACAAAGTCCGCCATATCCTCTAAATAAGCCATGCGTTTTTCCATCATTTCAGCCATTGGAAATCCTTTATCAATATAAAGGGACGCATCTTTTTCTGGTGAGATGGTATAAAAGATTCCCATTATTTTAAGCTTTTGAATGGCTTCATCTAAATCAGGTGAATACGGAAATACACCATTACTCTTAATTTCAATATCGGATAAAATTCGATTGAATTTCTGTTTTTTCTTGCAACTTGCTATAAATTCAATTAACATATCACGATTAAACTCTGTTCTCTTTTGTGAAGCTAGCATTGAAGAAAAAAGGCATACAAAGTCATAGCAAGAAAATGGAGATTGATAAAACCGATCACAATAATTGATTTGTTCATGATACTCTTTTCTTAACCTTTCTATTTCCTGCTCTACTTGTACCAAAGGAATCTCATCTAATCCTTCCCGATTGGCAATGAGATTACAAAAATAGGTATTATATTCAAGGTCTTCTGCCGTTTCAATATATTGATTTTCATTTTCAAGCCCTATTTTTACTGCTTTTTCTAAGAGATCATCTTCTTTTCCTCTTTTAAAATGTTCTTTTGCGATTTTAATTCCACTGGGTTCAAGAATAACGTCATCCCCTGCCTCATAGATACTGACAACTCTTCCACTAATCATATCAATATAATAGCTTCCCCTAGTCGGTTCCATTGACTTAGGATTTCCTAGTTTATCTAAAATAATAGTATAATCCTTCATTATGTCTTTCATAAAAATAACATTTCCGGCATTTTCTCTTCGTCTCCAATATGGACAATCACAAACTTGTAACTCATATAAATCTAGTTTTCTAAAACGATCTAATAACTTCATAATGACTCCTTATATTGCTTTCTTCATTTTTTCCATTCTTTTTATCATTCGTTCTTTTCCAAGAAGGCTTAAGATTTCATATAAATCTGGCGTTTGATTTTTACTTGTAAATGTTACACGCAATACTGTGGAAATATCGGAAACATTCCCCTTGTAGGCATCTGGGTTTTCTTTATACTTTTTCATATCAGAACAATAACCTAATTCATCCGTTAATTCTTTAATCCTATTAAACCATGTCTCTTTATCATCGGTTTCATTATAATATTTATTCACATAAGTTGAAACAATATGTTCTATTTCTTCTTTTTCTGTAATCTTCATCCACTCATATTCAGTCGGTTCAAATAATTCATCATACATATACCAGATTTGGGACAATACATCACTCCAACAAGCATAGTCTTTTCGCGGTTTCTTTTGTTCTCTTTCAATATTTAAAATGCTTATCGTATAGTCTTTATAATCACTTATTAATTTAGCAAAATCAGGATTAAACTCATGATAATATTTTAAAACTTCCTCATAGACATCATTTGCTTTCATACGTGAGATATGATTCCTTGCGATATTCAACATCTTTTCAACATCAAATAAAGAACCACTCGCACTCATCTTTTTAAAATCAAATTTAAAGTCATAAATAGAGGCATCTGGATTAGCATCTAGCCATGCTTCAAAGTTAGAATTGGCGATTGTTAATAAATACTTATATACAGCCATTAAAGGAATTCCCTTTTCATGATAAAAACTTACAGCAGCTTCAGGATCTTTACGCTTCGATAACTTTCTTCTGACACCCTCTTCATCAATTTTCATGAGTAATCCTAGATGTCCATACTTTGGTTGGTCAAAGCCAAACATCTTAAATAATTCCGTATGTAATGGAGTTGATGGGAGCCATTCTTCTCCACGTAAAACATGGGTTGTACGCATCAAATGGTCATCTACCAAATGAGCAAAATGATAGACTGGAATCCCATTTTCCTTTATTAACACATGATCAATATCATTTTCTGGAAATTCAATTTTCCCTCTTACAAGATCATTTACTATACACTTTCTCGTCTCATTTCCACGAGATTTAATTCTTAGAGTCCAAGGTTCACCATTTTTAATCTTCTCTGCTCTTTCTTCATTCGTTAAATCGCGACATTTCGCCCAGCCACCAAAATAGCCAATTCTTCCCTTTTTCGCTTCTTGACGTTTGCGCATTTCCTCTAATTCTTCTGCAGAGCAAAAACATGGATAGGCATAATCATGCTCCACCATCCATTTCGCAAACGTATGATAAATTTCAATCCGTTTCGATTGAATGTAAGGCCCATAGTTACCAGTTTCCTCTGTTTCACTTATAACTCCCTCATCACGCGTAATCCCAAAGTTATCTAAATCTTCAATAATTCCTTGAATGCCATTTTCAACTTCTCTTTTTTGATCTGTATCTTCAATTCTTAGATAGAATATTCCTCCAGTCGTTTTAGGAACAAAACGTTCAATAAAAGAAGACATAAGTGATCCCATATGGACAAAACCAGTTGGACTTGGTGCAAATCGCGATACAACAGCTTCCTCGGGTAAATCTCTTTTGGGATACATTTTTTCATAATCTTCGATTGTCTTTGTCACATCAGGATACATCAAATCTGCTAATTCTTTATTTGTCATTTTCACACCTCTTCAATGTTTTTATTATATAAAATTCTTCTTTAAAATACAATAGAATCCCTTTATTGCTGTTCTTTTTCTTGTTGTACTTTTAATAAGGCATCATTCGTAAAATAGTCAATCCCCATCGCATTTTTTACGCGTTTTAAAACCGTATCACAATATTCGTTGGCTTTAAAGGTCCCCTCTTTTAAGATTTTATAAACTTCTTCCATATTTGCTTCTAAAGCTTTTCTTCGTTCACGAATTGGGGTAAGTTCAGCTTGTAAAATTTCATTCAAGAACTTTTTAATCTTCACATCTCCTAGACCTCCACGTTTGTAATGCTCTTTTAATTCATCAAGATTTTTGTACTCTGGCAAATACTTGTCAAAGTCACTCTCTTTACAAAAGGCATCTAGATAAGTAAACACCGTATTCCCTTCCACTCGTCCAGGATCTTCAATTCGCAAATGATTTGGATCTGTATACATACCCATAACTTTTTTATAAATAACATCGGGTTCATCTGCTAAATAGATACAATTACCTAAACTCTTACTCATCTTAGCCTTACCATCCGTTCCTGGTAAGCGATTACAAGTTTCATTTTCTGGTAAAATAGCAATTGGTTCTAGTAAAGCATCCCCATAGATATGATTAAAACTGCGAACAATCTCTCTTGTCTGCTCAATCATAGGAAGTTGATCTTCTCCTACAGGAATAACAGTTGCATCAAATCCTGTAATATCAGCTGCTTGACTAATGGGATACGTTAAAAAACCAGTGGGAATACTTCCCCCTTCAAACTTTCTCAACTTCAATTCTTCTTTTACAGTCGGATTTCTCTCTAAACGAGCAAGACTTACTAAATTTAAATAGTAAAAGGTAAGTTCACATAAGGCAGGCACTTCCGATTGAATAAAGATTGTTACTTTATTTGGATCAAGTCCACAAGCTAGATAATCAAGTGCCACTTCCATGACATTTTCTCTTATCTTTTGGGGATTATCATAGTTATCAGTTAAAGCTTGAGCATCAGCTATTTCAATAAAGAAATGATCATACTCTCCCTTATTTTGAAGTTCTACTCTTCGCTTTAATGAACCTACATAATGCCCAATATGGAGTCTTCCTGTTGGTCGATCTCCTGTTAAAATATTTTTCATAAATTTTCCTTCTTTCTTATAATAAAAAACTCTCTTCCTACAATAGGAAAAGAGTTCGCCACCTAAAATAGTTCATATACCATCATATATGTTTCCTTATAACGGGGAAATCCCGAGTTTTCCTACTCAAACTTTTTCAGAAAACCACTCATTGGTCCATTCCATATAATGTTCTAAATGATACTTTCACCCAATGTATCACTCTCTTATTAGTCCATTTATATGTACTATTCCAAGTCACTGCTTTTATCTATTCACATCATATCATATGCGATTGTCGTTGTCAATTTGAACCTATTTCATCATTTTTCGAATACTTTGTATCGCTGATTTTTCAATACGTGATATTTGAGCTTGACTGACACCTAACTCACTAGCCAGTTCCATCTGTGTTTTTCCTACAATATAACGGTCAATTAAAATATTCTTTTCTCTTTCTTTAATACGTGATAAGGCTTTGTTTAAAGAAATTAACAAATCCTTATCCGTATTTCTTTCTTTAGCATCTGCGAGTTGATCAAGTAAATAGATGGTGTCTCCTCCATCATTATAGATAGGCTCATATATACTTACTGGATCAACACAAGAATCATAAGCTTCTCTTAATTCATATTCGGTAATGCCTAATTCCTTTGTAATTTCTTCTACAGATGGTTCTATTCCATGAAGAGATTGATAATGATCTTTATATTTCATAATTTGATAAGCTAAATCTCGAATACTACGCGTCACTCTTACCACATTTGAATCCCTTATATATCTTTTTACTTCTCCTAAGATAAGAGGAACTGCATAAGTCGAAAACATAACCCCAATATGAATGTCAAAATTATCAACAGCCTTTATTAACCCTACACAACCAATTTGAAAAAGATCATTCATATCATTTTTTCCATTATTATAGCTTTTGATAATCGAAAGAACGAGTTTTAAATTTCCATTCACTAAATCTTCTTTCGCTTGTAAATCTCCTTCTTCACGATATTTTTTAAATAAAATTTCCATTTCATTCTTTTTTAATACTTTTAACTTATTTGTATCTAATCCATTTATTTCTACTTTATGTTTCATCCATTAAACATCCTTTCACCCATATAATGGGACTAGAAAGGACAATTTATTCAAATTATTCGTATAAATTCCTAAAATTCCCTTATCCTAAAAATGGTGATTTATATGCAATCTTTACTAAATAAATTTTACTTATTTTCAATTATAGGATTTATTTTTGAAACTTTACTATTTTTTATCTTAGGAATTCACAACAAAAGTGGCTTTCTATATTTTTGGTGGACACCCTTTTATGGAACGGGAGTTCTAGTTATTGAGGGTATTTATTCTCTCATGTTAAAAAAAGTAGATAACACTACAAAGAGAAACATTCTTTTATTTGTAATCTATTTTATTGTGCTAAGCTTACTCGAATTTATAGGAGGTTTCTTACTAGAGGCAATACATGGTTATAGGTTATGGAGTTATGAAATGGTGCCTCTTCATATTGGAAAGTTTATATCCGTTCCCACTTCTCTTGTATGGACAATTTTTGCTTTTCTCTATCTTTATTTTATAAAAGAGTGTGCAGATAAACTAATAAAAAAAATCCCCAAAGGAATTACAGTTATCTTATCCATTCTATTTATATTGGATTTGTACTTCACTTTGAGAAAATTATTCATTATACAAGTTTCTTAAAATTTTATTTGATTTCTTTTATTCATCATACTACTTAAATGCAAAAACTCTTTTGCATTTGGTAAAACATGCTTTCCATTTTCTAAGATTTTTAAAAACCCTAGTTTATGATCACTACGAACGATAATTTGAAATAATTGCTCATTATAACGTATCTTATAACTTTTCTTATATGTTTTCATTCTTATAACCCCTTTGATTGAGGCATATTATACAAAAAAGAAATCTTTTTGTCAAAAGCAACTTAACTATCTTCTCAAACGAATGATTGAAAAAAAGTACATTTTATGTACCTTTTATAGTCTATCAATAACTGCTGCATTTTTATTAATACATCTAGTTAAATCTTCTGGATCGTATTTATCTAAAATTTCAGCAAAATGATTTGGATTCATTGTAAAACGATGGGGATGACGAGTAAAACACTCATTTAAATTATCGACTTCATACTTCTTTAATTCATTATAGTTAGTAAGCACAATATCAGGAAACATTTGCATCATTTTTAATTCTTCATTGGTTGCTGATTTTCTTAGTGTTTCCTCTTCTTTTTCAGTTAATCCTATTTTCTTTGCAAATTCATCATTTTCACTTTCTGGAAGAATATTGCCAAGTATCTCGCCTAACTCTCTTTCACTATTTGCATTTATTTCTTTTTTTAATGCAGAAAGATTAATTTTATCAAAAGTATCAAATACACAACTGATGGAGTTTGCATCAGCCCCCGTCTTTTCCAACTCCGTTATAATTTGTTCTAAATGATCAGCAGATATATGTAGTAAAATATCAAGATTGTTATAAATTTTATTCAAAGCAATATTATGTTGTTTCATCACTTCAGTAAAGGCAAGCACTTCTTCATCATTGAATTCTTTACTTATCTTTTTCAAATCCTCTTCTTTAAAACGATTAATATCTAAATTACAGGCTTTTAAACGGTTCCCCAAGGCAATTTTTTCTTCTTCTGCTCTTGAAGTTCCACGAAGATTTGCATCAATTTCTAATAAATCATCTTCGCTAAGTTTTTCCAATTCGGGAGCTTGAGCATCTTCATCATATAGAGAAACAAGATTTTCAATATTCTGCAACTCTTGTTCATTTTCCATAACAAGTTCTAAAGCATCACTATCTTCTTCTTCATCTGAAATAGGTGACTCCACATCTTCTAAATTGAATGCATTTAAAGCGTCTAGCATTTTTGTTTCATCAATATCTTCCTCATAAGAATCTGTAGACATTTTATTTTCTTCTAATTCAGGGGTTATTACGTGCTCATCTTTAATTTCTTCTGATTCTACTTCTTCTGGAACCGTAATATCCATTGTTTCAATTTCCTCATTTAATAATTCTTCATGACTCATCTCTTCTGATGCAGGCAAATTTTCAAGTATTTTCTCCATTTCACTGTTTTTGTTTTCTGCCATTGTTTCATCAGTTTTTTCTATTGTTTGGAATTCAGTTTGCTTACTTCTTTCAATAATGTCATTTGCTTGGAAGATTAAGTCATCTAATTGTTGGGTTACAGATAAATCAGCTATCTTTTGTTCTTCCTCCATAGCAGGTTCACTTTCACTATTGACTAGAACTTCTTTAATCATACTTTCATCTAAATTAGGTTCATGACTACTGATTTCATCAATTTCTTCAAAAATAGAACCATCGACAATCTTCTTAATATCAACATTCTCATATTCATCGGGATTTCCAAGCAATTCACTTTCAGGTATTTCTACATAATCTTTTAATTCATTTGGATGTTCTTGCGTAAATTCAATAATGGATTGAATTCGGCTTCCATAATAGTTTTCTAATGTTAAGTCTTTTTCTAATGTCTCCTCAACACTTGCCTTTTGATCTCTTAAACGAATAAGTTCATTTTTTAAGGCATGCGCTTTTTTAGTAAGTTCTAAAATACGTCCACTTTGTTCGTTTATTAAGGCACGTTTCTTTATAATCTTAGCACTTATAGCTTTATTTCCTGCTGTAAGAATTTCCTTGAAATCTTTTTCATCAAATTTTTCTCTCAACTCTCTTAAATCAGCATCCAAGCCAGTAATCTCCGCTTCTAGATTCGATATAATATTACGGGCATCTTCAACATTTTGACGATATTCACTCGCGATTGAAAGTTTTTCATCCATCTCTGTTTTTATTTCAAGCAAAGATTTCTCTGTTACCTCGCGATGTGTTTTTATACCATTCATTACCGATATTAAATTGTCATTAATGACTTGTATCATTTGTTCCATAATAAAATACCTCTCTATTCTTCTATAAAAGATTATAGCAAAATAAAATGACCATGTAAACAAATTTTGCTCATTTAGTTCTATTTTTTCTTTT
>CAZWKF010000058.1:0-9550 GCA_964634785.1 uncultured Muribaculaceae bacterium | reverse complement strand
GTGGCACAGTGCGCCACATTTCTTGGAGTAATATAAGGTTAATTCTTCCAATAAAAGATGAGAATAAAAGAAATTATTATATAAACTATTGTATAGAAGAACATCTTAGCATGAGAGAATTAAAGCAATTAATTAAAACCAATACCTATGAAAGATTATTGGAGAAACCAGAAAAGATAGAACTAATATCTCCAATTCCTAAATATAATATAAGTCGAAATATACACAATCCAATTCTTCTTGAATTACAAGAAGGAGAACAAATCATTTCCGAACATGATTTGGAAATTGCTATACTTGCAAGACTAAAGAGTTTCTTTTCACAACTAGGAGAAGGATTTTTACTTGCAGGGAATCAATATAAAATAACTTATGAAAATAAAAACTACTTTATTGATATTTTACTCTTTAATATCGAAATGAATGCATATGTCGTTGTTGAGCTAAAGGTAAGAGAATTAAAAAAAGAAGATAAAGGACAGATTGAGTTTTATATGAAAGTAGTAGATGAAGTCTTAAAGAAGCCAATACATAATAAGTCAGTAGGTATTTTAATCACCAAAGAGCAAGATCAATTTATCGCAAATTTCGTGGAAAGTGAAAATATTATTCCATTAACTTATGAAGTGATGTAAAGAAAAGATTATTCTTTGACAATTACAATAAAATAAAGAATTTCAATACAATAAAAGACAAGTTTTGCACTTGTCTTTTATTATAATAAGATTGGTGATGGTATGAAAGTATATGTAGATCTTATTTTTGTAATTAATGTATTATATGATTTTTTAATACTTATTTCAGTGTCTTTGTTGTTAAAAAAAAATGTATCATTTAAAAGAATACTCTTTGGTTGTCTTATTGGGACGAGTACAATGATTACCTTATTTTTAAGTTTAAATAAGATTGTTCTTCTTTTACTTAAATTGATAACAAGTTTATCGATGGTCATTGTTACTTTTGGTCCTAAGAAGTTTTATGAAAATCTATTTTACTTTTATATCATAACCATTATTATTGGTGGTTTTCAATACTTAGTAACAGGAGATGCCTATCGAGTCAATATTGTGATAATGGGAATTTTATCTCCAATTTTAATAGGTCTTTATATTAAGAGTCAAAGAGATTACAAATTAGAAATTACGAAACATTATAGTGTTGTCATTGTTGATGGTGAAAATGCATATACTTGTACAGGTTATATGGATACGGGAAATACCTTAAAAGATCCCCTGACCGGCTATCCAGTTATCTTAATCAAAGATACGTATGCTTTTTCGAGTACAAGAACTTTCTTTGTTCCTTACCGTGTTTTAGGGAGTGAATCTATTTTATCCTGCGTTATGGTAGATAAAGTACTTGTTGAAAACCGAGAAGTAAAAGTTCTATTAGGACTTGCCGATAAAGGTTTATTTAAACCAGGAATTGATTGTATATTAAATGAATATTTAAGGAGCGTGTAAATATGTTAAAACAAATCATTCGTCGTATATTAAATGCTTTAAAAAGAGAAGATACATGTCTTTTTATTGGAAGTACAGATATTCTTCCACCCCCATTAAGTAAAGAAGTAGAACTTGATTTAGCTCGTAAAAGTAGTGCAGGAGATATGGAAGCACGAAATAAACTCATCGAACACAATTTGCGTCTTGTCGTCTTTCTTGCCAAAAAATATGAAAATACAGGGTATGAAATTGAAGATTTAGTTTCGATTGGTTCCATTGGCTTAATTAAGGGGATTAATACGTATAAAGTGGATAAAAACATCAAATTGGCCACCTATGTTTCACGATGTATATCAAATGAAATTCTCATGTTTCTAAGAAAAAATAAGCGAAGAAAAACAGAAATTAGTTTAGAAGATACACTTAATTTTGATGCTGAAGGAAATACCCTTAGTTTAGAGGATATCCTAGGAACAGATGAAGACATTGTAGCGACTTCTTATGAAAAAATGATGGATAAGCGTTTCCTAGAAAAAGAACTCAATCATTTAAATGATCGTGAGAAGCTCATTATGTCACTTCGATATGGACTTAATAATAAAAATGAATATACCCAAAAAGAAGTAGCAGAGATGCTTGGAATTTCACAAAGCTATATTTCCCGTATTGAAAAAAAGATCATCAGTCGCATTCGAGCAACTATTAGCGAATAGTTGTTTTCTTTACGTCAATTAAGAAAATATTATCATCTATTTATCAATGTCAAACTTATTTTATGTTAAAATAAAAAAGAAGTGGTGATGAAATGACAATTTTAGACAAAGAAGAACCTAGAAAAAATGGCAAAGTCAAGAAGAAAAAGAATAAAAAACAACCTATCTTTTTCTATAAATTGGTGTCTTTTATTCTCATTATTCTAACGATTGTGACATTTGGCGTTTTAATTTATAATGAGACTTTTACAATATTTTATATGATTCCCATTATCGGGGGTAGTGCAATACTATTATTTATAATAACCTTTATTTTAAATAAAAATCGGCTTCGAGCTTGGATTAAAAATATTTTTTCCTTTTTTGCTTTTCTTATTATTCTCATAGAAATTCTTATTTTGATCTTTGGGACAAAAACCTTAAAATTCTTATCGAGTATTACGGATACAGGGTATCGTGTCGATAGTTATGGGGTTTATGTTTTAAATGAAAGTGACTATAAGAAATTGAGTGATTTAGAAGATAAAACACTGATGTATTTAGTACATGATGATGAGGATAAAGTAAAAGAAGCTTTAGATAAGTTAGAAAAGAAAGCCAAAGTAAATGAAGAAAAGGGAGATTCTTTGGAGAATCTAATAACGAGTCTTGAAAAGAAAGAGACCGATGCAATCCTTTTAGAAAAAAGTTATGAAGATATCATTCGTGAAGAATTTGAAGATATCTATGAAAAGATCACCTGTATTGAAACCATTGATATTGTGAATATTGTTGAAGTAGAAAAAGGGGATGTCGATATTACAAAGGACCCATTCTTCTTTTATGTCAGTGGGATTGATACTTCGGGAAATGTAGGAAGTAAAGCTAGGAGTGACGTTAATCTTGTATTAGGCATTAATCCAAGTACAAAACAGATTTTAATGATTAATACGCCAAGAGATTATCATGTTACGCTTGCAAGTAAGCAGAGTAAAGATAAACTTACGCATGCAGGAATTTATGGCATAGAAGAATCCGTATCTACTCTTGAAAATTTATATGATACCAAGATTGATTATTATATGCGGATTAATTTTACTTCATTCATTAAAATAGTAAGTGCTTTAGATGGCATTAAAGTGAATGTGCCTAAATCGTTTTGTGAACAAAATTCTCATCGTTCATTTGCTAAGGGAGACTTGATTTGTTTAAATAAAGGGGTTCAAACATTAAATGGGGAACAAGCTTTAGCTCTTGCTAGACATCGTAAAACCATTGGGGATCGTGAACGTGGGAAAAACCAAATGCTTATCGTTGAAGCGATTATTAATAAAGCGATGAGTCCTAAGATTATTACTAAGTATACGTCTATTTTAAATGCTTTAGAAGGTCGTGTAGTCACCAATATGCAAACTGATGAAATTGGTCGCTTTGTCAAAAAGGCAATAACAGGAGATGAATCATGGAATTTTGAATCCATCAGTGCCAATGGACGCGATGCGAGAGCAAAATGTTATTCCACAGGAAGGGCAAATTTATCCGTTATTGAGCCAGATGAACAAACAATAGAAGCAGTTAAGCTTGCTATCTCTAATTTAAAATCAGGGAAAAATAATTTATTAGAAGGAACAGCTGAATTAACCAGCACGACAAAGAAGACTGTGAAAGCAAATTAGCAGTCTTTTTACTTGCAATAAATGAAGAAAAAATTTAAAATAAAGATAGGAGGGAATTTATGGAATTAAAAGAGTATTATAAAAATTCATTGTTTTATCAAGCAATGATGAATCCTTTAGAAGGAACTATGGTAGATAAGACGGGAATGACAGAGGGGATTGAAACACATACCGTATTGAGGGAAGAAGACTTTAAAGAAAATGGTTTTGAGTTATGTGTTCGTGGAAGAGCCAACCAATACTTTACTGGGAGAAATCTAACGCCTGATCAGAGTATTGTCGATCGATTTGAATATGAGGTTTTGGTATACTTTTTAGAAAACCGTTATCTTGTTGTCGATGTTGATTCTTCTGTTGAAAGGCAAAATGGTTTAAAAAGTTTTTGGAAAGGGAAAACATTACCAACAGCAAATGAATTCTTTATTTGGGAGCAAAGTGGGATCTCTCCACTTATCATCCATGAGTATTATTCACTTGTATCTGGTATTTTAGTTCATGAGAAAGACAAGGATAGTCTCGTAGAACTTTATGAAGTACCGGATGGTTTTAAGCTAGGAGACTCTTTTCAAGAATCCCCTAAACATATTGCCAGATATCCATTAACAAATGAAATTATGAAAATTAAGAAATTACAAAGCCAAAATAGAGTCAACCAAAAATAGTTGACATATAATAGTCTATATGTTAATATATTTTTAGTAGAAAAAAAGGAGGAGAAACAATGGCTGTTAAAATTAGATTAAAGAGAATGGGAGCAAAACAAAGACCATTCTATCGTATTATTGTAGCTGATTCAAGAAGCCCAAGAGATGGAAGATTTATTGAGGCTGTAGGAACTTATGATCCTATTAAAGAAAGTGATAATATTACAGTAAACGAAGAAAAAGTACTTTCTTGGTTAAATAATGGTGCACAACCAACCGATACGGTTAAGAGTATTTTAAGAAATACTGGTATTTGGGCAAAATATAAAAATAAAGAAGGAAAGTAATTTATGCATGAGGAGTTAATCACTTTCACTGAAAATCTAGTACGTTCATTAGTAAGTGAACCTGATATGGTGCGTGTTCAAGAATTTTTAGGTGATGAAGAAATCATACAACTTGAGATTATTGTACATGAAGATGACATGAAAGTAGTCATTGGTCGTGGTGGAAAGATGGCATCAGCATTAAGAGTCATCATTCAAGCAGCTGCTTATAATATGAATATAAAAAGAATTAGAGTAAATATTGATTCATTCTAATTCTTTTTTTCTTTTACATAAAATAGGTTTGTTTGATAATTCGAAAGCAACGACATCCTCTCCAGTAAGAATCTTGTAAAGTTGAGCTGCTTTTAATTCATAGTCTTTTATTTTTGAATGGATGCAAGAAAACTTAGAAATAATAGGAAGGGGACAATACTTCTTTATTATATTCAAGTGTCTTTGTCCTTCTTCATTTAATCCTAAAAGACGAATATATTCATTCTTTGTTAATTTACCCTTATCTTCTTTTGTTAAACCGATTAAAATGTGAATAAACATACGCATGATACGATTATAGGTATATCTCTTTGTTTTAATAGAACTTATTAGTTCTTCTAAATTAGAAACTTTACCGATTTCTTTTTTTAACTTATTTTCAATGCCTTCATCAACCGATAGATATCTTTCTAAAGCATCATCTGTTATTATCTTATATTTAAGCAAAGTGAAGAAAGTCTCTTCTCTATAGTAGCTAAGCTTTCCTTCAGGAATGTAAGAAGTTATGTCTTCCCCTTTTTTTAACTTTTCACGAATATTAGAAGCCGAAATAATTGTTTCATTACTTGTCTTATCATGATAATCATTTGTTCTCTTAATGGAAATAGGTTCAATGGGGTATTTATGTTTTAAAATGGTTTTGATATAGGAAACACCTAATAAGTCATTTGGATTATTTAGAGGAATGTGGGTAGCTTTATTTAAAGCTGTTGGATAATTGAGTCCTTCCTTTAGATACACTTTTACTAAAGAATCAAAATGTGGCTCCAATTGTCTTTTGGCAATCTTTGTGAGTAAATCAATATCATTTGATTCGCTGCCAAAGATAAGTTTTGTCGATCCTAAGGCATTGAGTAACTCTAAAGCTCCTTCGGCAAATGTATCCGCTGAATTACTGCCAAAGACAAAGGGAAGTTCAATGACTAAATCAATGCCGTATTGTAAAGCTAGTTTTGTCTTTTCTTCTTTTGTTTCAATGGAAACTTCTCCACGTTCTAAAAAGTAACCATTTAAAGCAAGAATGATGATCGAATCGGGAAAAAGTTCTTTTATTTTATTAATTTGGTATAAATGTCCATTATGAAATGGATTATATTCTGCTATTAGACCAATTACTTCCATACATTCAAGTCCTTTCGTGATTATAGTAACACAGAATAGAAAAATGTGCTATAATAATCAGCGAAATGAGGAAAAACGATGGAACTTGAGAATAAGAAGATTTGTGCTACTTGTCCACATAATTGTTGTGTAAAAAGTGGATGTGATTATTTTGTATCTGATTTTGATGATTTATCAAGAGATGGTATTCTTTCTATTTTAGAAACTGGAAATGTCTCCATTGTAGCAATATTTATTTTTAATGAATTATCAAACGGAAAGAAAACTTGTGAACCAGTCCTTTATTTGCGTGCAAGAAATGTAGATAGGGGAGTTGTTGATTTGTATTCGTATAAGAAAAGATGTTCGATGTTAAGAAGTAATGGATGTGCTTATTCATTAGAGAATAGACCAAGTGGTGGTGTCTATTTGATTCCCAAAGAGGATTATAAATGTACTTCGATAGTTAATCGTACAGAAGAACTTAAAAAATGGCTCTCTTATCAGAAGATATTAGCAAGAGTAGTAAAACATTTAACGGGAAAATCAGTTGATACTCTTTTAAGAGAAAATATAGAAGACGTCTTAGTTCAAACGCTTCATAATGATGTAAAAGGAATTGATTCGCGGGAGATTACTGATTTAGTTCTTAGTATAAAAGATGCGATAGCTTGTTTTCCTGAATGCTATGAAAGAGCTTTAGAACGTTCAAAAGATGTGCCAGCAGTTGCAGAGAAAATAGCTAAAGTAAAATCTTTACATGCACCCTTTAAAAAATAAACTAGACAATAGACTTGCAATTCGGTAAAATATAAGAAGAATAGGAAGCGGTTTTATGAAACGATTAACAGTTTATTTTATTCATTCTTTAAAAATGGATTATAATACATCTATTTATTTACCTGTATTACGCAGTAGAGAACTTGTAAAACATAAATTGCTTTTTTCTCAAAGCGATGAAAATAAGAACACTTACTATAAAGATCTAATTGCCAAAGCAGACATAGTGGTTGTCGATTTAACAAATCCCGATATGGGACTTAATATGGAATTAAAGGAAGCCATTACGACAAAGAAGCCAATTCTTGCTTTAGTACAGTCAAGTGTAGGGTATGATACCAAATATCAAAAATTATTAAAGAATATTATTGGTTATTCAAGTGAAGAAGAATTCAGATATTTTGTTGAGACCTTTGTTAAAAATTATGAAGATAGAATATTAGATGGAAAAGTAGATCAAACAGTAGTATTAGGAACATTGAAATAATGTTCTTTTTCTTTACAGTAAAAGTGTATAATTTTAAAGTTTTTAGCTTGACTTTTCATTTTAGTGGTGCAAAAAAAAAAAAAAAAAAAAGTGTAAAATATAAATTAGAGAGTAGAAAATTTTTGCTTTTTAGGAAGAAGGAAATGTATGAGAAACAGAAAAATGATTATGGTACTTGCAGTAACTTTAATGGCGATAGGTTTTGCTAGTGTATCAACGGTACTATACTTGAATGGACAAACCTTTGTAGCAAGTAATACAGGAGACTTTGATGTGTACTTTAGTAAAACAGTAGAAAATGGAGTGGAAAATAATACCTTTATTCAAGATAAAACGCATATAGCTTTTACAACAGAATTAACTGGATTAGATGATACCTATGTGTTAGATTATGATGTCACGAATGCAAGTAAACAATATGATGCAAACATAGTGATGAACTGTACAGGAGGAAATGAATACTTACGAGTAGAGAATAAGTTTAATACGGAAAAAGTATTACCAGCAAGAACGACAAGAAGTGGAGTACTCACATTAACCGTAATAAAAGCCGTAATGGAAGATACAAGTGTATCTATCTCATGTGAAATAACAGGAAATGCTCAAGAAAGAGAGACAGCAGGAGGAGATGCAATTGAAGTAGAAAAAGATTACTTAAAAATAGCTGGCGATAGTCATGATTATTTAGGGTATGAACTTAACAAAAAAATTATAGAAGAAATTTATATAACGAATACATCAACACTTCCTACAGGAGCAACTCTTATAGGAGATGTATCCGATAGTCAAAATGAAAGTATTCTAATGTATACCAAAGATGAAGATGCTGATAATATGTTAGAACTTTACATTGGACAAGATGGAGGGGTTGTTGCCAATCCAGATTCAAGTTATTTATTTGGTGACTTTAGTAATGTTGGAAAAATCAAAGGGTTAGAAAATTTAGATACGAGTCACGTTACGAATATGTATTATATGTTCGGAAGTTGCTATGCTCAATTAACAAACCTTGATTTAAGTCATTTTGATACAAGTAAAGTCACAGACATGAGCTATATGTTTGTCAATTGTGAAAAATTAACCAAACTTAATATAAGCAGTTTTGATACCAGTAAGGTCGTTAATATGGAAGGGATGTTTGCTGATTTGGGAGCAACAAGTCTTGAATTAAGTCATTTTGATACTAGCAATGTAATCAATATGAATAGTATGTTTTGGAATGGCAATATAACAAGTCTTGATTTGATCCATTTCAACACAAGTAACGTAACGGATATGGGTGAGATGTTTTCAGGATGCACTGATTTAACATATTTGAATATAAGTAGTTTTGACACAAGTAGTGTAACGGATATGCATGATATGTTTTATTCGTGTGCATTTGAATCATTAGACTTAAGTAGCTTTAATACGAGCAAAGTTACTACGATGGCTTTGATGTTTTTGAATTGTAGTCAACTTACGACTTTAGACTTAAGTAGCTTTAATACGAGCAAAGTTACTACGATGGCTTCGATGTTTTTGAATTGTAGTCAACTTACGACTTTAAATGTAAGTAATTTTATTACAACAAATGTTACTGATATGGAAAGCATGTTTTCACTGTGCAAAGCTTTAACTAGTTTAGATTTAAGCAACTTTGATACAAGCAACGTAACAAAGATGCGTAAGATGTTCTATTATGATGAGCTTCTTGAAAATCTAGATCTAAGTTCTTTTGATACAAGCAAGGTAATGGATATGGACTATATGTTTAAGAACTGTAGTAATCTAACAAACTTAGATTTGAGTAACTTTGATACAAGTCGTGTAATATATATGAGAGGAATGTTTGATAATTGTAGTAAAATTATAACAAACATAACAATAAGAGGAACAAACTGTACTTCATATGAAAATATGTTTAAGTCTTCAGCAACTTCTGAGAATGCACAAATAACAGTAAACTATACAGCAGATGCATCAGAATTAGTTGATAAAATGATAGCAACTAAATCAAGTAATTCTAACATAATAAAAGGAAGTGTAGTTGCTTAAACTACACTTCATATAAATCAATGATTTCACTTATGGGAATAAGTTCATTATCTATGGTAATAAGATTTCTACTTGTTTGACCAACA